>JAYUZL010000164.1:0-62951 GCA_043751875.1 Ferruginibacter sp. | reverse complement strand
AAAACTTTTAAGTGTTTCTATACTGCCCGTTTCATATTCCAAATGTTTTTCAATGGTTGAGTTTTTTTGTAATTCGCACAGATTAAGGATTTGGCTGCGTAAGCAATGCCCTTCTTCCGCCAGCCACAAACGGTTGGGGTCAATATCTGAAGGCAGTATATATTTTTTCGCAAACATTTTCTCCCCTTTAGAAACATAAGCAATAAATTCTTCATTAAACAAAACATCTTCTTTTAACCCGGCATTGGCAAGTGGTGTTGCAAGAATACCAATATCCAGACTGCCATTATTTAAACGCTTTATAATTTTTTCGGTGGTTAATTCGCTTATGCTCAGTTTTACTGATGGATATTTTTTAATAAAGGAAAGTAAAAACAGTGGTAATAAATATGGTGCAAGAGTAGGAATAATTCCAATTTTTAAATGTCCTTCCACAGTGTTTTTTTGCTGCTGAATAAGTTGCTCTATCATCGCAGTTTCTGCAAGTATCTTTTTGGCCTGCTCAATAATAATAGCTCCGGTTTCAGTAGTAGTAACGGGCATAGTATTTCTGGAGAAAATGGTTGTCTTTAATTCTTCTTCAAGTTTTTGCACTTGCAGGCTTAAAGATGGTTGTGCAATATGACAATGGGCTGCTGCTTTGCCAAAATGGCGAAACGAATCCAGGGCAACAATATATTCCAGTTGTATAAGCGTCATAATAGGATAAAGCTATTGTATTTTAAAATTAATTATAACAATTAATTTTTATTTATTAAAGTATAGAAATGGTTTAAGTAATTCGAATTTTTTAAAAGAAAATAATTAAAAGAATTTTATCGGTGAGACAGGAACTTTATAAATATTGGTATAACAATTGCATAATAGTCGACATTCAACTATTCATAAATCATAAATTATAATTATCCCCGTTGAAAAACAAAAGCCATGAAAAATTAATTTCATGGCTTTTGTTTTTACTCTTGCAAAAATTTATTCGATTAATATTTATTTTAAGGCCTGCATATTTTAATTACAGCACTGCTATTGTCTTATTGTATGATGGCGAACTTTTTATTTAGCTGTAAATCAGGATTGGTGGTTCTTATTAAGTACTGTCCGGATGCCAGACCATTTATATTTATAGAGAAGCTATTTGTACCCGGTGTAATTGCTGTATTTACTTTTTTAATAAGCTTTCCGGTAGCATCATAAATCTCCATTTGCGTTTTTATTGTTTTCTTGGATCTGATGACTACATTTAAAATATCTTTTGCGGGCACAGGGTAAATAACAATTTCTATATTCCTTTCACTACAATTTGTTTTTATAATGGTTGAGTAATAAAATTTTCTATCAAAGTCAAATTGTTTTAAACGATATAATGCAGCACCAGCAATCATATCCATTTGTTCGTAGCTGGTTTCTATGGTTGAATTTCCTGAAGCTTTTACTTTAGTCACCATATTCCAATCATTACCATCTTTGCTACGTTGCAATTCAAAATAGTCAGCATTTAATTCAGTGCCGGTAATCCATTTTACTAATGTGCCTTTATCGTTGCAGGTTGCAGTAAAGTTTGTATATGTTACAGGAAGGGCACTACTGCTACTGCCAAGGGCTAGAGGGGTTGTATATGTAAGAGAATTTGCTTGAAAAACACTACCTGCAGTATTGGATAGTTCAAAATTTTGAAAAGCACCCGGAGACCCTAAATTCGTAGAATTTAGTGCTACATAACCGGCTTGTGGGTCAGTTGCATTTAAACCCCATAAGGTTGTAGTGTAAACATCTACCCAGGTATTTGTAATTGTTATTTCGGCACCGCCGTCAAAAGTTCCTAACGCACGTCTATCAAAAGTTTGACCCCCTGTTGTAAAATTTACAGTTCCCGAGCATTGATTAACATTATTGTAAGAATAACCGGGAAAAAAAGCTGACGTAGTAATGTTTGAAGGTTGGACATTTCCGGAACTGCTGCCACAAGCCACACCCGTAGGCAGCATCGCATTTACAGATTGGTAACTCACACCAACAGTTATCACTGATATGGCAATAGATGAGCCGGCCGCTTTTGTTCTTAATTGTAATGTAAAAGTAACAGAATTCTGGGCAGGCCCTGTTCCGTCAGGATCTGCAGGATTATAAGTAGGACTACCTAGTCTATATTCAAATTCTTGAGAAAACACTTTGGAATTTGTAAACATTGTAATTATAACAATTAATAATAATTTAATTTTTTTCATTTATGGAATATTATTTTAAACTTACTTGTATGTGTAATTTTTATTGAGGAATATTCGTTTCTATTAATTTTTGTCGTGCTGGTGTGCTGCCTGTAGCAGAACTTGAAATGGTAAGTTTTGTTAAACTAATATCCGAAGCTGCAATATTCGCTGATAGATTTACGTCAGTCAATAAATAACCCGTAGAAGAACTTGCTACTGCAGCTTTTACCGCACTAATATCTGATGCGGCTATATTCCCACTTTTGTTGGCATCACCTGCCCACATTCCATATTTACCACCTGCCAGTAATACTACCGGGCTGGTTGCTGCACCGGATGCCATGTAGCTATTAGCCAAAACGGTATAATCATTAGTAAAAGTTCCTGCGGTATTTGAAGGAATTATATTACTCATCACACCTAAATGATTGCGGTGGCGTATGGTTAAAAAAGCATTTCCTTGTTTTGTAATATCAAAAGCAATAGGAGTAACGCCATCAAGTTCTACGACTAAACCTGTATTTAATAAAAATGCTGCCTTACGGCCTGTAATGGTTGCTGATATTGCGTCTGCAGGCAAATTTGTACTTGGTTTACGATGTTCTACTAATACCCAGTCAACAACATTTACATTGGGAATACTTGCTACATTTTCTGTACCGGCATAATTGAACGGGGTAACATTATATGGTTGTGTCAATGGGATAATACCGGCAGTATTTAAGGCGGTATTCATTGCGGATACTCCATTCCACGGACCTCTTAAATAGGCTGTCACATTGAAAGTATATCTCGGATCAGCTAATTTCCATTCTTGTGTAAGATCTGCTGCAGGAATACCAGAGTAGTTGACAAAATGAGCCACTAAATCTCTTGTGGCCCCGTTTGTAAGGCCATTCCACTCACTGCTTACAAGTTTCCATGGTACAAGATTGGCTTCTGTGTTAGTGTTCAATTCTGTAGTAAGATAAGGGTATCGGATGTTTGCAGTAAACCCGGTACCGGCTGTTTGTGCAAATTTAAAAGAACGCGTCACCTCCCTTTCATTTTGCGAAGGGTTTCCGCCACCCGTTTGTGGTAGCATAGTCACCGTTAAATCAATTGGGTTAGTGCCGCCTGCAGTTGTAACCTGCATATTAGACTGGTTAAAAACACAAACTATACCATTTGCCCAGCCTGTTCTTTTTACACTACCAATTATTTCCTTGCCCGCAGCAAAATTGTAAACAGTTGATAGAGGCGATGTTAAAGTAAATGTTGGGTTCAGTAAAGGATCTGTTGTAAACAAACCTGATAAATAATCTAGCTTGGTATTTAAAATCGTTGTACCTCCAAGTCTTACAATATCATTTGATGAAGTTTTATTTATCGTAAGATAATTAAAAATGGCACCTCCACCTGTAAGCGTATCAATACCTGCACCGCTCATAACTAGCGAATCATTATTTAAAATAGAATTGTAAGTGCCACTATTAATAAAATTACCTTGTACCTCTATCTTGCCATTATTTGTAAGGGTACCCGCTGTATTTTTTAAATCTCCGGTTACCATTACAAATGCTCCGTTTGCCACAGTCATGACTCCGCCATTGTTGTAAAGTTGTGCCGCAGCAAACTTTACCAAGCTAAAGTTTAGTGCCAATAAAAGAAACAGTAATTTACTTTTCATAGTTATTTTTTTAATTGCTTAAAAACGGGTTTTAAAGAAATTCAATTTTAAACTTTCAACCCTAAAACCTAGTAAGCAAACGCTTATTTTTTCTTCATTATGGGCTTAATATTTCTTGTGGTTAGCAATCAATACTTCGGTTTAAACGTTTTTGTAGTTTTTTTATTACAATTGCATAGAAAATATTTTTTATACTTTTTTATATTCTTAAAGACAGACCTATACAGATGCCCAATCCACTTAAAACGAATTAATTACTGATATAGTATAATTTTTGGAATAACTTTATTTTTACTACCGATGGGGTTATTATAAAAACGAATAAATATTATATTGAGTACATGACAAAATCAGAGATAAAATTTTTAGAAGGACCGCAAAACAGGTGGAATGACTTTAGGTTTGCATTTAATGTTTTAACAGAATTTATAAAAGGGTTTAGAAGCCTGCATTGGGCCGGGCCTTGTGTAACTATTTTTGGTTCAGCCAGGTTTAAGGAAGATCATATTTATTACAAACAAACCGAAGTAATTGCAGGCGAAATTGCAAAACTTGGTTTTACCATATTAACTGGTGGGGGGCCGGGCATAATGGAAGCAGCAAACCGCGGAGCAAGGGAAGTTGGTGGGAGAAGTGTGGGCTGTAATATTGTATTGCCCCATGAGCAGCACCACAATCCTTATCTTGATAAATGGGTAAACATAAAATATTTTTTTGTGCGCAAAACACTGCTCATAAAATATTCGTATGCTTTTGTAGTTATGCCCGGTGGCTTTGGTACGCTCGATGAATACTTTGAAGCACTTACGCTGATCCAAACAAAAATGATAAGCCAGTTTCCTATCATAATTTTTGATAAAGCTTTTCATAAAGATCTAATGGAACACATAGAAATGATGAAAGAAAAGGCTACCATTTCTCCCGAAGATTTAAACCTCTGCCTTTTTACAGATTCGGTAGAAGAGGCGGTGGCGCACATTAAAGAAAATGCCATTGGCAGGTTTAAATTAAAGCCTGCTGTTATCAGAAAAAAGTGGTGGCTGTTTGAAAATTAAAATATTTTGGGGCTTTGTGCGGTATAAAAAAATGAAGCACTAGGTCGGGCTATCGTTGCAACCTCCGCTGTGCTGCGGTTTTCACTACTATCCCGCAGCCATTTGGCTTTTAAATCTTTAATTAACAATAACTCAATCTTGTTTTAATTTTATTTGGCGTATTTAGAATATCGTCAATATTCAATCTTGTTTTCATATAATTTCCAGGCTTCAAAAACTTTAATTGCTTTGGCTCTGCCAAGTGTATTTATTGGAATTTTTCTTTCGTTTATACCGCATTTCATTTCGTCGTATAACATCGTATCATCAAAACCTGCAGCGGCAGTATCTTCTCTGTTGTTTGCAAAATAAATAGCTTTCGGTCTTGCCCTGTAAATAGCGCCCAAGCACATAGGGCATGGCTCGCAGGACGTAAATATTTCGCAGTCATCCAGCTGAAAATCGTTTAAATTTTTGCACGCATCTCTTATGGCTACAACTTCAGCATGTGCAGTTGGGTCGTTGGTGGAGGTTACTCTATTATTGCCTCGGCCAACGATAATCTCATTTTTTACAATTACACAACCAAAAGGTCCGGCGTCCTTATTAAGCATTCCTTTTTTTGAAAGCTCAATAGCTTCATGCATAAATTTTTCTTCTCTTGTCATAACGGGAAAAAATATAAAAAGGATTGTTTTTATAAAGCTTAAGCTGAAAAATACCAACCGCCGGCATCATTGCTGATAAAAGATTTGATGCTGCAGGGCTGCAGGATGTGTAGGGGAAGTGCCGCCAACGGCGGTACCGCAGCAAAGCGGAGCCCGCAACAGCCTGAACAACAGCTGACATTGGTTTGATGCAGAAAGCCCCAAATTTTTAATTAGTTAGATGTAATTAAAAAGTTATGAAAAAGGAAATAAAATTATGATTACTTCCATAAACCTGCTTTTATACAATTGCAGCCATTTTAATAAAAATATGTTGTGTATTTTTACACTATCAATTGTTAGTTAAAAAAAATGTTATGGGAATACTAAGGCAGATTGGGCAATATTTATACATTGTAAAAAAAGACCCCAACGATAAAAGCACACAGTGGATGAAGTATATGCATGGCATAAACAGGCTAAGTATTTTGCTGTTTATTTTTGCCATGATTGTAGTTGCAATAAAACTTTTAAGGCATTAAAAAATCATGAATTAATTTTGCAGCATTTGCAGATGCATTGCCAGACCCATGCAGCAAAGAGAATAGTTTGTCATAATCATTTTTAATTGCATTTTTTTTCTCCTCATCCTCAAGCAAAAGTTTTAATTCAGCTGCAAGATTTTTTACGTTCAGTTCATCCTGTATTAATTCTTTTACAACTTCTTTGTTCATAATAAGGTTTACAAGACCTATGTATTTTATCTTGATCAACCTTTTGGCAATTTCGTAAGATATTTTTCCACCTTTGTAACAGATGATTTGTGGTACCCTAAAAAGAGCCGTTTCTAAAGTGGCTGTGCCGCTTGTTACCATTGCTGCTGCTGATTTTGCAAGTAAACTGTAAGTTTGATCGGCTACGGATGATACATTGTTATAAGTCTGTAAAATTTCTGCATAAAAAGCATCTTCCAGCCCAGGGGCTTTTGCAACAACAAATTTATAATCAGGAAAATAACTAGCCACCCGCAACATAATTGGAAGTTTAATTAAAATTTCCTGCTTGCGGCTGCCAGGCAAAACAGCTATAATTTTTTCCTTAGTAATATAAGGATTTTCTAAGTTGAAATTATTAATTACTTCCGCTAGAGGATGACCTACATAATCTACATCAACATTAAATTTTTTATAAAAATCTTTTTCAAAAGGTAGTATAACGAGCATTTTATCTACATCTCTTTTTATTGCGTGAACACGGTTTTCCTTCCATGCCCAAATTTGTGGAGATATGTAATAAACGACTTTTATTTTTTGCTCGTGCGCCCATTTTGCAATCCGCATATTAAAGCCCGGGTAGTCAATTAAAATGAGCACGTCTGGCTTAAATGCAGTAATATCTTTTTTGCAGAAAGCAAGATTTTTAAATATGGTTGGCAGTTTTTTTATTACTTCTGAAAAACCCATAAAAGCAAGATTCCTATAATGCTTTACGAGAATGGATCCTGCAGTTTCCATTTTATTACCGCCCCAGCAACGAATGTTTGCTGCAGCATCTTTAATTAAGAGTTCTTTTATAAGATTACTGCCATGTAAATCTCCACTGGCTTCGCCTACAATTATGTAATATTTCATTTAAAAGGAATGAACGTTTTTATTGCAAAGTAGTTATTTAATATATAAATTTCCTTTATAAAAGCTATCTTTAAAAGATAAATTTCAATTTATGTTCCGCCTTTTTAAACTAACGAATTCAGTATTTTTTTTACTGTTTTTTAGTTTTGTATCCTGCAATAAAAAAAACGCTCTTAAAAAAAACGATCTTGTTAGCGACGTTTCTGAGATGAATGTGAAGGTAAAAGCAAACATTGAAAATATTATTGCTGCAGCCGGGGTAAATGAACGCTTGCAGGATTCAACGTCGCTGCAATATTATGATGTACTAAAATATTTATACCATCAAAACCAATATGTAGGATTTTGGAGCGATAATGAAAAATGGACAAAAAATGCGGATATGCTTTTAAACTATATTGATACTGCCGAAATGAATGGTTTGTATAAAGAAGATTATCACTTCAACATTATAAAGCAGCTAAAAAGTATTTTAGAAACAGATTCTGTTAAAAGAATGGATGCTGTCATGTGGTCACATGCGGATGTGCTTTTTAGTGATGCATTTGCAGCTTTATTAAAGGATTTAAAACAGGGCAGGCTGGTAGACGACAGCACATCCTTTAAAAAAGATACGGGAAAGTACAACAGTTTTTTTAACCTAAATTTTGAAAAATTAAAGGGTGGGCAGAACCTTGATAACATTTTAGCAAAAGCAGAACCAACACACAAGGATTATAAAAAATTAAAAATTGCCTTAAAAAAGTTTGCTGACAGCATGGATACTAAAGTTTATACTTATTTAAATTATCCTGTTAAAGACTCGCTCTCTTTTATAAAATTGTTTAAAAAAAGAATGGGTGAAGAAGGAATAGAAATTACCTCAGTTATAGACAGCAATCAAATAAAAAGCATTGTAAAAAAATACCAGGCTGAAAATGGTTTGGTTGTAGATGGAAAAATTGGAAACAGCGTAGTTAGAAAACTCAATTTAACCGACAGACAAAAATTTAATATTATTGCCATCACACTTGATAAGTATAAAATGTTACCTGAGGAAATGCCTGAAAAATATATTTGGGTAAACCTGCCATCTTTTTATTTAAAAGTTTGGAGTGCTGATACGGTAGCATTTTCCTCTAAAATAATTTGTGGGAAACCTACTACGCCGACTCCACATATTACAAGCGCTATAAATAATATGGTATTGTACCCAACCTGGACAGTACCAACAAGTATTATAAAAAAAGACATACTTCCAGGTCTTAAAAAGAGTTCGGCTTATTTGGCAAGGAAGGGTTTGTATCTTTTGAACGGTAAGGGCGAACAGGTAGATGCATCACTAATCAATTGGGCAAAATACACAAAGGGAATTCCATTTTTGATACAACAAGGCAGTGGAGATGACAATGCACTCGGGGTTATAAAATTTAATTTTGAAAATCCGTATTCAGTTTATTTACATGATACAAACCAACGATATCTTTTTAAAAACAGTATTAGAAGCCTTAGCCATGGATGCGTTAGGGTGCAGGAGTGGCAAAAGTTAGCCAATTTTATTGTAAGAAATGACAGCTTAAACTGGAAGAAAACAGAGATAATGCCATACAACACGGATTCCATTACCAGCTGGATTGCACAAAAACAAAAACACAATGTAAGTGTAAAAAACAAAATACCTTTATTTATAAGATATTTTAGCTGTGAAACTGTAAACGGCAATATAAAGTTTTATGACGATATTTACGGAGAAGATAAAGCTTTAAAACAGCAATTTTTTGCTGCCAAATAATTCTTTTACCAAAACTACTGCATGCTGAGATTAAATTTTTTAGTAAGATTCTTGACCATGCTTTGCTTTCTTTTGTCTAATCAAAATTCGTTTGGGCAGTCAAAATCTTGTAAACAACCTCTAAAAATCCCGCTGTTAAAAAAAAATACCAAAACGTTTTTTGGTCAAGCAAGTTTTTATTCCAAAAAGTTTGAGGGTAAAAAAACAGCAAGTGGACAAATTTTCAATCATAAAAAATTTACGGCGGCCTGCAATACACTGCCGTTAGGTACATTTATAAAAGTTACAAATCTGAGAAATGGAAAAGCGGTGATTGTACAAACTAATGACCGTTTGCATGTAAAGACCAAACGTTTAATAGATTTGACCAGTGCAGGGGCAAAAAAATTAGGCTTTGTAGCAGCCGGTCTTACCAGAGTAAAAGTAGAAGTGCTTGCCGGTAAAAATGTTAAGAATGAAACCAAAAACAATACCGCCCAATTATAAAATAGTCGTTTGATAAATTAATTTTACGAATTAACGTTAAGGTCTTACTTTTGCAGAGTTTAAGAAAAAAAATCAACTACCATGAAAAAAAATATTTTTTTAATTCTGGCAATTTTTGCCACTGGAGGTGTATTTGCACAGTCAGAGTATAAAAAACGCCCGAGCCTCGCAATACATTTCAGCTTAATTGATTATAAATCTGCTGTAGATGTACGTACAAAAAGTTTAGAAACAGTAATAAACGAAAAGCAGTTTTTTAAGTTTCAAAGAATGGACCCTGCTATCTCAATAAGTTATTTACAGGGGTTTACTAACCGTATTGATATAGCCGCAACGCTTACGGGAGGTTTTGTAAAACACCCGGTATCTGATGCGGTTAAAAACCCAGGTGGGAGTGATCATTTTTTACTTGAAGCTGCAGCAACCGCAAATGTGAAATTGTTAACTGACAGATATTTCTTTACACCTTTTCTTACTGTAGGTATTGGGGGAAGCCAATGGGCAGGTTATTACAGCGCTTTTACTCCTATCGGTTTGGGATTTCAGTTTAAAGTTGCTGACGGTACTTTTTTATTGTTGAATTCTCAATATCGTATACCGATTACCGAAAATGGGGCCTACCATTTTTACCATAGTATAGGTTTTGCAAGTGCGATAGCGGAAAAAAAGCAACAAGTATTGGTTTTACCCCCCGCACCACCTGTGGTATTGGATCGTGATGGTGATGGTGTGCTAGATGCGGATGATAAATGTCCTGATGTGGCAGGATTGGTTTCTTTACAAGGTTGCCCGGATAGAGACGGTGACGGTATAACTGATGCAGAAGATAAATGTCCTGATGTTTTCGGTTTTGCAAGATATCAGGGTTGTCCAATACCCGATACTGACGGTGATGGTATTAATGACGAGTTAGATAAATGCCCTACTGTAAAAGGTTTTGCACGTTACCAGGGTTGCCCAATACCTGACACGGATGGTGATGGTGTTAACGATGAAGAAGATAAATGTCCTACTCGTGTTGGTCCGGCAAGTAACCAAGGTTGCCCGGTTATTTCAAAAGAAGTAATTGAAAAAGTAAATTTTGCTGCAAAAAATGTATTCTTTGCAACCGGAAGTTTTAAATTGTTACCGAAATCATTTAAATCTTTGGACGAAGTTGTAAAACTTTTAAAAGAAGACGAAACTTTAACGATAGACATTGATGGGCATACAGACGCACAAGGTTCTGACGAAAGCAATCAGGTTCTTTCGGATAATCGTGCAGGTGCCGTAAAGAAATATTTAGTATCAAAAGGAATTTCAGATTCACGTTTGAAATCTGCAGGATACGGCAAAACTAAACCGGTAGCTGATAATAATACTGCTGCAGGTCGTGCAAAAAATAGAAGAACAGAAATGACAGTAAAGAATTTTTAAGTGCTGATTGATTGACGAAGCATACATAAAAAGCCCCGTTCATAAATTTGAACAGGGCTTTTTATTGATTTGATCGTACTTTGAAAAAATATTTCACGAAAATGATACTAAAAAAAAATCCTATTCTTGTTGGAACAGGATTGTTATTTTTATAAGGTAAAATTAGGCGCGGCCAGGATAAACCTTTAGGGCTTCTTTTAAACACAGTGCAGCTTGACTAATATCATGTATATTTAAGACGTAGGCCAACCGTACCTCATTTTTACCTAAACCCAGTGTGGCATAAAATCCTGTTGCAGGTGCCATCATTATCGTATTGTTATTGTATGAAAATTCTTCTAAAAGCCACTGGCAAAATTTATCAGAATCGTCTATTGGTAATTTCGCCATAACGTAAAAAGCACCACCGGGGTTAGGGCAAAAAACACCATCAATCTCATTTAAGGCCTTTACAAGTGTATCTCTTCTAAGTTTGTATTCTGCTTTTGTGGTATCAAAATAATCATTAGGCAGGTCAACTGCTGCTTCACCCAATACCTGCGCATAATAGGGTGGACTAAGCCTTGCCTGCGCAAATTTCATAGCCACATTCAGTACCTCTTTATTTTTAGTAATAAATGCACCTATTCTTCCGCCACATGCGCTGTATCTTTTGCTTATGGTATCCATCAACACCACATGCTGCTCAGCACCTTTTAAATGCATGGCACTTGTGTGAGTGCCTTCGTAACAAAACTCTCTATAAGCTTCATCTGCAAATAAAAACAGGTTGTGTTTTATTACAATATTTTTAAGCGTTTCCATTTCTGCTGCGCTGTATAAATAACCTGTTGGGTTGTTGGGGTTACAAATAACAATCGCTTTTGTTTTAGGAGTTATAGCTTTTTCAAATTCTTCAATGGGTGGAAGCGCAAAACCGGTTTCGATATTACTAGTTATTGGTACCACTTTCACATCTGCCTGCACGGCAAAACCGTTGTAATTGGCGTAAAACGGTTCGGGAATAATTACTTCATCGCCTGCATCCAGACATGCCATAAAACCAAACAATATAGCTTCACTGCCGCCCGTGGTTACAATAATTTCATCTGAAGTAACATTAATTTTATTCTTTGCATAATACTTTACTAACTTTTTGCGGTAACTCTCATTACCTGCGCTGTGGCTGTATGCAAGTATATGCACATCACAATTCTTTACAGCATCTATACAAACTTTTGGCGTTTCAATATCTGGCTGACCAATATTTAAATGAAAAACTTTTGTTCCTCTTTTTTTTGCAGCTTCGGCAAATGGTACTAATTTTCTAATGGGAGAAGCGGGCATTTCGTGCCCACGGTTACTTATTTGTAGCATACAGCAAAGATAAGAAAAGCAGTTTCAAAAACTGTTAGCCTTAAGCAATCAGCATTAACGAAATATGAAATAGTTATAACTTTATTTACTACCTATTCAACAAACCACCAGCCCAGTTTAAGGTATAAGTTGCCTTTAATAATTTTAACTTTAATTCAATAATTTTTTGCTTTATTTCAAGCACTTTATTTTCCCGGCTGTTTACCAAAAACAGACTGCTTTCGCCGTTGTTGAAACGCAGTAATTCATTTCTTAATAAAGCATTGTAATTTAATAGTGAACTGTTAGCTGTGGTAATTTGTGTTTGCAAAATTTTTGTTTTATTAAAATAATCTTTTATCTTATTTTCTGTTTCAATAATTTTTTGTTTGAAGTACAATCCATTTTCTTCGAGCTTTAATTTTGCCATTTTATATTCTCCACGGCCCTGTCTAAAAAGTAATGGGATTTTAATGCCAATACCCCATCGGTTGTTATTTTGCAACAAAGGAATTCCAACATTTTTTAAGGGGTTAAAATCTCTGTTAAGTATATTTCCTTTTGCATTTATCTCAGGCAATAGCTGTTGAAATTTTAATCTTTTATCTATCATTAATCCTTCAATTTTATATATGAATTGCAGCAAAAAAGGATTGCTGGTATTGCTTTCATTTATTAAATCTTCTAAAGATGGCTGTAATGCTGATTCATCCAGAACAAGCGTATCAGGAATTATGTTATCTGCTATTTGTTGCGCTGTTTGTTTTTCGTCCCAAATAAAATTATTCATTTGAAAAATTGCCGTATTTAATACCATATATGCTTCATTTTGTGACAGTACAAAATTTTGCATTTGTATAAATGCTTCTGTTGTATCCATTGCAGCTCGGTCGCCATTGGTAAAACCTATTTTTACCAGATTAAGCCGGGCAGCACTAACAGCAACATAGTCAGAAAAAATATTGTACAATTTATAAGCTCCTGCCCATTCGTTGTAGCTAATATAGGCATCCAACAATAAATCGTTCAACATCATATTTCGCTGTTGCTTGTTTTCATTAAGCGCAATTCTTGCATGTTGTAATGCCGCTCTACGTTTGTCAAATAATAACCCTTTAGCTAACGGAATTTCCAGACCTGCATAACTAATTCTCCCTCTGGTAATTTCGCTGTTTAAAAACTGACCGGTATTATTTTCTATGCCTGTTTTAAAATCACCAACTAGCAACGGTATTTTTATTTCTCCATTATTGTGCTTGTAATAATTTTTACCATCAAAAGTTTTTGCATTTTTTTCTATATCTAAAACAGGGTCAAAACCTCCTTTAGCAATTTGAATATTTGCAACAGCTTTTTCTTCGGCAATGGCAGCTACTTTCGCCAGTGGATGATGCTGTTTTACTTTTAAAATAAAATCCTGTAATGGAAATACAATATAATTCCCATTCTGTGCAAAACCATTTGTTACGCAAAAGAAAAATATGGTTACTATCAAAACTGTTTTTCTTTTTATCATTTTTTTTCTTCTTTGTTGTTGGTTGCCACTGGCTTGTAAAAATCTGGTGGAAAGCCATTTATATGTCGCCACAGTTCGTAATAAATTGGTACATCTTTCAATAATGCAATACCTTTTGCACCACTACCCATGCGTAAATTTTTTGGCCATTTTTTTTCAGACGTGTCTTCTATAATCAATACTCTAAATTTACCATTAACACTTACATTAGTTTCGTATGCGTTTATGATACCACCAAATGTTCCAAAACTGCCCTGAGGCCAACCACTAAATACAATTGCAGGAATACCATCAAAAACAAACCGTACTTTTTGTCCTTTATTTACAAGCGGAAGGTCCATTGGTTCCACATACATTTCAACTGCGTAATCTATTTTATCCGGCACTATTTCTGCGATCATTTCTCCTTCTTTAAGCATTTCTCCAATACCTGCTTTTTTGGCTTTTGTTATTTGCCCGCTTTGAGATGCAGTTACATAATATAATTTGTTTCTTATGTCGTAGCTGCTGTAAGTATTTTCCAATTTACTGATGTCGGCTTCTGTAGCTGCTGCACCGGAGAGTGAACCAAACCGATCTCCATCGGCTTTTGAAATTTTGTCATTATAATCCATGACAAAAATATTCTGCTCAATACTAAGGTTAATTAGTTCCTGCTTGCTTTGTAATAATTTATTTTCGGCAATAATTTTTTTTGCCACTGTATTTTGATAATTTACTTTTCTTTTTTCAAAATCAATCATTGAAACGGCTCCACTATCCAACATAATTTTACCCGCATCTATTTGTCTTTTATAAACAGATAATTCATTATTAACAGCCACCAAATCCGTCTCATCATTCCTCACTTTTAATTTTTGTTGTTCTATTTTATTATCTATCGAGGCTTGTTTTAAGGCTCTACCTGCAGACAATACATTTGTTTGTGCCTGTGCAGCAGCAGCCTTACTTTCATAGGCACTTGCACTGCTTTTTTTAGCATCAATTTGATTTTGGGTACGCTCCAATAATTTTGGGTCAAAATAGTCAACTTTTATTTCGCCGAGTTGTAAGATGGTATCGCCTGCGTTTACGTAATCACCTTCTTTTACAAACCACTTTACAATTTTCCCGGGCAATACAGTATTTATCTCCTGGGGTCGCTGTTCCTGCTTTATTGAAGTAATATTTCCGTTAGCGTTTATATTTTGCGTCCAAGGCAATAAAAGCAATGCGATAATGGCTATTAAAATCGAAATAGTCCATAGTTTAATATTTCTTGAATTGCCAATGCGATATATTTTTGAAAATGAGTTAATCCCCTTATTAGTTGGTGCGTCTTGAAATCCTTCATTTAAATATTTATAGTTGGTATGCATTTGTCTGTTTTCTTTATTTAAAAATTTAATTAGATATAGACCCTTCATTTAAATGATAAACTTCGTTGCTAGAAAGCTGCACTAAATTATCATTACTTATTAAGATAATGGTAGCGTTGGTTTCATTTTTTAAATAGTTTATAACACTTTCTTTTTCATCAAATGATAAATCCATCAGTGGATCTTCCAACAATAACAATGTTGGTTTTCCCGTTAATGCTCTAATTAATTTTATTTTTTGTTTTACATGCTTGCTAATTCTTTTGCCGGTAGGGTCCAAGATGGTATCGTAACCTTTTTCCTCACTCGCTATAAAATTTGAAAGGCCTGTTTTTGCTGCCAGATAAGTTACTTCAGCCATGGTAATTTCTTCATTGCCCATAGTAAGGTTTTCTAATATGCTACCTCTAAAAATATCCTGATCTGCTAACAAGGTGCCTGTGTTTAGTCTTAGATCTTTTAATGAATAGTTTTTTATTGGAATGTCATTTAATAAAATATTGCCTGTAAAACCGGTGTATGCGCCGGTTAGCAGCCTTAGGATAGTGGAGCGACCGCTTCCGGAATCTCCCTTAAAACAAATCATTGTATTTTTTACTGCTGTAAAATTTATTTCTCTTAAAGCATTACTACCATTGGGATAGACAAATCCGACGTCCTTAAAGTTAATATTGCAACCCTCATTATTTTCAAAAGTTAAATTGCCAGTTTCTTCAGTTTTGCTGTCTACTATTTTACTCAGTTTTTCAATAGAGCTAAGGCTGTCGTATACAGCATCCAAGCTAGAAATTAATTTTTCGACTGAGGTGATTATCAGAATAATAATGATATCTGCTGCTATAAATTGCCCCACATTAATTTGCTGGTTTAGTAACAGCCAGGTACCGGCAATTAGCATTGATGCTACTATTAAAATTTTAAAAATAATTAAACTCCAGTATTGTAAAGTGAGAATTTTAAAATGGGCGGTTCTGCTGTCAAGGTATTTGCCAATGAGTTCATCGGTTTTTTTCATATGCAGCGATGCTCCTTTACTATATTTAAATGTTTTTATGCCCCGTGCCATTTCTTCCAGCCAACCCGCTGTTTCATATTTGTAATTGCTTGAAGTTAAATTGGTTTCAAAACCTTTAGGTGACGTAATTCTTATAATAAGAATAAGCGCTAAAAAAACAAATGCCCCAAATGCAATAAATACAGGATGGTAAAACGACAAAATTATTAGCCCAAACAAGATTTGAATAATTGAAGCGGGAATATCCAGCATTATTTTTTCGATGCTCTTAGCCAAAGCAGGAATATCAAAAAATCTATTCACAACTTCAGGCAAATAATAGTCATCCATTTCTTGTGGGCTTATTTGCGGGAGTCTGTGACTAAATTCCAACGAGTACCGGGTAAATATTTTTTGCCTTATACGCTCAATAACCTGTATTTGCCTCACCTGCATTAAACCATTTAGAAAAACCCCTATAATAACGATGGCAATAAGGATAACGATTGATGTAGATAGCCTTGCAGCCATTACAAAACTGATGATGGTTTGTATACCAAGCGGTAAGGTAAGCGAAATTAAACCTCCTGCTATTGCGAAAAAGTAAACAGAACCTGCGTCTGTTTTATCAGTCATAATTAACCGATGTATTTTAATTATTGCAGAGGATAAACTGGTACGCATACTTTTGTTTTTAAAAATACAAAATTAGTAAAAACTATTTTAAATAATAGTATTACTATTATAAATAAATACCAAAAGTTTTTTGTAAATATTTTACTATTATTAATGTGTGTTTTACTACTTTTGTAAAAAAACATTTTATGCAGGTTGATTTTAAAGTAAAGATGAACGAAAAGTTGTACTTAAGAAATCCTGAAGGCACAGAAATAGGAAAGCATATTGTAAAAAGAGGCGTTACCATGATTGCAGAATTAGGCTATGAACAATTTACTTTTAAAAAACTTGCGGTAGAAATTGGAAGTACGGAAGCTACTGTTTACCGTTACTTTAAAAACAAACACAAACTACTTGTTTATATAATTGACTGGTATTGGGCATTTATGGAGTTTCAGGTAATTTTTCAATTAAATAATATTACAAACCCGGCAGAAAAAATTAAAAAACTTATTGATGTGTTGGTTTGGGAAGATAATGTCGGAACTGTTTTTAGTGAATTAGACCAGCAAGCACTTTACTACATTGCAATTGCAGAAGGAAGTAAAACGTATTTAAGTAAAGAGGTAGATAATTACAATAAAGATTTTCTTTTTAAACCTTACAAAGATTTGTGTAGTAGAATTGCGCTGTTATTTAAAGAATATAATCCCAAATATAAATACCCGTCATCTCTTGCCAGTACATTGGTTGAATCTGCTCACATGCAATATTACTTTATGCATCACTTGCCAAGATTAGTAGACTATAGTAAGAAAAAAAATCCAAAAGAAATAGAAGCATTTTTGGAGCAACTCGTCTTTGGGGTATTAAACGCGAATTAATTTTTAAATACTCAGAAACCATTCTGCATTTTTAATTAATTGTGCAGGATAATTTTCTGGTTCATAATCTCCTTCCAATACTTTTTTCAACATTGTTTCTTTATCTTTTCCGACAACTAAAAATAAAATATGCGTTGCAGCATTTATAAATGGTGCAGTAAAACTTATTCGGTCCATTTTTATTTCAGCCACATTTACTTCTTTTACTAATGCTTTTTCTTCATGTAAAATACCGGTGTGCGGAAAGAGAGATGCAGTGTGGCCATTATCACCCATGCCTAGCAGTATTAAATCGAATACAGGCTTATCTGTTTTAAAAAAAATCTTAATGGTTGCTTCGTAATAGATAGCAGCATTTACGGGGTCTTCATCCACCGGGATTACAAAAATATTTTTTTTGGGAACCGGAACATTATCTAGAAAAATATTTTTAGCATTAAAGCTGTTGTTGTCTTTATCATTCAACGGCACGCAACGTTCATCTCCCCAAAAAAAATAACAATTTTTCCAGTCAATTTGTTGGCTGTAAAAATCTGTAGCGAGTAATTTGTACATGGCTAAAGGCGTATTGCCTCCTGATAGTGCTACTGTAAATTTTCCTTTTAATTTTATAGCTTCAGCGGCGACTTTTATAAAATGTTCGACTGCTGCTTTTGCCAGTAAATCTGCATTATCAAAATAGGTTATTTTATTCATTGTTCTTTTTTTGAAAAGGAAGTATGATCCAGTTGTTTCCATCTTTTGCTATTAATGCTTCAGATGTTTCGGGACCATTTGTGCCTGCACTGTAATTGGGAAAATTTACAGAAGGATTGTCCTTCCACATTTGTAAAATAGGCGTTATTACTTCCCATGCCGCCTCCACCTGATCTGCCCGCATAAACAATGTTGCATCGCCTTCTATAACATCCAGCAATAAAGTTTCGTAGCCTTCCGGTATGCCTGAGCTGTAAGTATCGTTGTAGCTAAAAAGCATATCTACAGGATTTAGTTGCATTTTTAATCCTGGTTTTTTTGCCTGAAAACGAATACGGATGCCCATATCAGGCTGTATATTTATAATCATTCTGTTTGGCTGCCAGTTCTCAATAGCTTCCTCGGGAAACGACTGATGCGGCACAGGCTTAAATTGCACTGTTATAACGGAAATACTTTGTTGCATTCTTTTACCGCTCCGCACATAAAAAGGAACGTTACTCCAACGCCAGTTATCAATAAAAAATTTAATGGCGGCAAATGTTTCTGTATTGGAATCTTTATCAACATTTTTTTCCTGCCTGTAGCCTTTTACCTGTTCTCCTTCTTGCCAGCCACCGGCATATTGCCCACGGCTCGCAAGTTCATGTACATCCTCTCTTCTTATTTTTCTAATGGCATGCAACACATCTGCCTTTCTGTTTCTTATTTCATCAGCATCAAAAGATACGGGAGGTTCCATGGCAATTAAACACAACAACTGCATTACATGGTTTTGTACCATATCTCTCAGCGCCCCACTGTGTTCATAATATGCTCCACGATCTTCAATTCCTATTTTTTCACTGACAGTAATTTGTATATTGTCAATATAATTCCTGTTCCATAAAGGTTCAAACATAGCATTGGCAAACCTAAATGCAAGAATATTTTGAACAGTTTCTTTGCCCAGATAATGATCAATTCTATATAACTGTGCCTCCGTAAAAATAGAAAGTAATTTTTCATTTAATGCTTTAGCAGTAGCTAAATCTGTACCAAATGGTTTTTCAATTACAAGCCTGGTGTGTTCGCAATCTTCGTTTAATCCTGCTTCTTTTAACCCATCTGCAATGCTCTCAAAAAACTGTGGATTCACAGCCATGTAGTAAATTTTATTGACGGTTTCAGCAGCTTCTTTTTCAAAAGCAGTTACATCTTTTTTAATGGTATTAAAAGTTCCTTTGTTTGTTAAATCTCCGGTTTTGTAAATAATGTATTTCGAAAATTTATTCCATTTTTCTGTAACAGATTTGCCACTGCGTGAAAACTTATCTACACCTTCCTTTAATTTTTCTACAAATTCACCATCTTTCATTTCGCTACGGCCGAGGCAAACGATACTAAATTTTTCATTAAGCCATCCATCCAAATATAAATTGTATAAAGCAGGAATTAATTTTCGCCAAGTAAGATCTCCTGAGCCACCAAATATGGTGATGATAGTTGGTTTTGTTTTTGTTATATTTTCCATTTTTAGCGATTTTACCGCAAAGGCGCAAAGGCGCTAAGGGTTATGTTTTGTGTTTTTATATTGATGTTTAAGTATAACAATAAGTAGTTTCTTATTCTTTGATGCTAAGCCGTAAAGCACTAAAATTTTTATCTATTTTTTTTAAGGTTTTTCGTTTAATATTTGTTTGAATGATAACTTATTTTCTGCATCATAGTGACTTTACGGTTTTAAAAAATTACTGAATAGTTGCGTTCCATTCTGTATGAAAAATTCCCTCTTTGTCAATTCTTTCATACGTGTGTGCACCAAAGAAATCTCTTTGAGCCTGTATTAAATTTGCAGGCAACCACTTACTTCTATAACTATCAAAATAATTGAGGCATGCACCCAGAGATGGTAATGGAATACCTTGCTCTACACCAATCTGTACAATGCTTCGTAAAGATTTTTGAGACGCATTAATAGCTTCGCTGATTTTTTTTCCATTTAAAATATTTTTAATACCTGGTACTGTTTGATAAGTTTCCATTATGTCTTCCAGCATGGCTGCACGAATAATGCAACCACCTCTCCAAATAGAAGCTACAGTTGTAATATCGGTATTGTATTTGTAAAAATCAGAAGAGTTTTGCAGCATTGCCAATCCCTGTGCATAGGTTATTACAAATGCTGTGTATAAAGCATCTTCGAGCAAAAGAATAAAACCTTTTTTATCTGAAGTTAATGTTTGTGCATTTTCAATTTTATAAATTCCTGCAGCCTCGGCTCTTTCCGTTCTCATGGAAGATAGTATTCTTGCAGAGACTGCTGCATCTATTGACGGTATCGGTGATCCGGTAGCCATCGCATCCTGGCTCATCCAGGCACCGGTTCCTTTTTGTTTGGCAGTATCTTTTATTTTATCAACAAGTACTTCTGTACTATCCTCATCTTTTTGTAAAAAAATGGCCGCGGTTATTTCTATTAAAAAAGATTGTAGCCGGCCCTTATTCCAATGCATAAATACATCATGGAGTTCTTCATTATTTAAACCGCCTTGTATTTTTAAAAGGTGATAGGTTTCTGCAATGATTTGCATAAGGGCGTATTCAATACCGTTGTGTACCATCTTTACATAATGACCTGCAGCACCAGAACCCATGTAAGCTGTACATGGCTTACCATTTACTTTTGCCGAAATTGCTTCCAGCATAGGTGATAATTTTTTATATGACTCCAAATCACCTCCCGGCATAATACTCGGGCCAAATCGGGCACCTGTTTCTCCGCCGGATACGCCAAGCCCTACAAAATGAATATGTTCTTTTGCTAGTGTATCAATTCTTGTTTGTGTATCAATAAAGTGAGAATTACCGCAATCAACAATTATATCCTGAGCACTTATAAAAAGTTTTAATTCGGCTACAACGGCGTCTACAATCTGTCCCGCAGGTACCAACAGCATAATTATTCTCGGTACTTCAAGCGACTCAATAAATGGTTTTATTTCATTAAATGCTTTTATATTTCTATTATTAGCCTGCTCATTTAAGTTGTTTGTTTGCTTTAAATTTTTATCATAGCCAGCTACACTGTAACCATGGTCACTCATATTTAAAACAAGGTTAAGCCCCATAGTACCAAGCCCAATCATTCCGTAACTGAATTTTTTGTCTGACATAAATGCAAGTGTTTTATAAAAATATTTTAATAAAGCTAATAAAAAAACCTCTGCAAATACAGAGGTTTTATTATAAATAGGATTGTAATTAAGAAGCTACAGTTGTAGTTTTAATTTTTGTTTTTTTACCTTTTTTTGACTTAACATTGGTGATTGTGGTTTTTGCAGGAGTCGTGGAATTATCCATTCCCGCTGAAGGATTTGCTGCTTTGTATTTTGCATAATCCGCAGCAGACAAAACTTCACCCTTAAAACCAATGCTCTTAGTATCTTCTGCACCAGCAAATTTTACATTCATGTGCTTATCAATTGGTCCCAGACCTGCGGCATTAAAAGTTGCTGTAATAGTTCCTGTTTGCCCTGGTTTAATGGGAGCTTTTGTGTAATCCCCTACGGTACATCCACAAGTAGGATTTGCACTTTCTATAATTAAATCAGTTTTACCAATATTGGTTACAATAAAGGTTGAAACCGCAGGTATTGACTGTGGAATTTTACCGAGATTGATAGTCTCTTCTTTAATTTTTGCGATGTCATCGGATTTAACCTGAGCGAAGGCACTTACTGATAAAGCTAATGCTGTAAATGCAAAGAATAATTTTTTCATGTTTACGTTTTTTTCTTGTTTAATTTAATTTTTAAGTTCATTTAGTGTTGCATTTGCAGGTGCACTTGCTGCAGGTGTTTTCCAAACTTCACCTTTAATTGTTATAATTTTTGTTTGAGTGCCATTATAAGTAATAGTTACAGGCTTCGTAAATGGACCTTCAGAGGCAGCATTAAAACCGACTGTGACTATTGATTTCTCACCTGCATTTATTACCTTTTCTTTATCCCATTGTGGAGTAGTACAACCGCAACCCGCAACAACATTATCTAATTTATAAGCTGTCTTTCCAATATTAGTGATTTCAAAATTGTAAGTTACTGGCTTACCCTGTGGTATTTTTCCAAAATCATGTGTATCTATAACACTTAATAATTCTACAGGCGGTAAAGCAACAGACAAAACATTAACCACCGGAACTACCTGATTAGTAGTCTCAGCACTATGTTTATGACCTGCTTGAGAATCAAGTGATACTGTTTGAGCATTAACCATTAATGAACCAACACATAATGCACTAATAAAAAAAATGTTTTTCATCTAAAAAAATTTACAATACAAATATACAAAAAGGAGCCCTTTTTTTTAATTTTACAAAACAAAAGCCAGTTTTTTAACAAAGCACTTTAAAATCAATAATTTTGCGGCAACTTACAGATATATGGATACCATGAATAATACAGATGCTGCATTAGAAGAAAAGTTCAGTTTTGATACTTTTAGATTTGAGGTATTGAAGGATTATAAATATGCATGCATCAGCAGAGAAGCAAGTTTAGTTGGAAGAAAAGAAGTACTGACTGGCAAAGCTAAATTTGGCATTTTTGGCGATGGTATAGAGATGCCTCAGATTGCCATGGCCAAATTTTTTAAACCGGGAGATTTTAGGTCGGGCTATTACAGAGACCAGACTTTTATGTTTGCGAGTGGTCTTGCAACTGTTCAACAATTTTTCGCACAATTATATGCCGATTCAGATGTAACACACGATCCTTTTAGTGCAGGCAGACAAATGAATGCACATTTTGCAACACCAATGGTTAATGCAAAAGGGGAGTGGTTACCATTAACAACTACAAAAAACATTTCAAGTGATATTGCCCCAACAGGTGGACAAATGCCGCGTGCTTTAGGGCTTGCTTTTGCGAGTAAATTTTTTAGAAATGTAAAAGAATTAAAAGGAGAAACTGAATTGTCAAACAATGGCAATGAAATTTGTTTCTGCACCATTGGAGATGCATCTACAAGTGAAGGGCATTTTTGGGAAACTATTAATGCTGCAGGTGTTTTACAGGTTCCATTGGCGGTTTTTGTGTGGGATAATGGGTATGGCATTTCGGTGCCTAAAGAATACCAGACTACCAAAGGTTCAATATCAGATGCTTTGGCAGGTTTTCAAAAACAGGATGGTACAAATGGATTTGATATTTACAAATTAAAAGGTTGGGATTACGCAGGTATGTGCGAAGTATTAGAACCTGCAATAGATAGAATAAGGGAAACGCACACTCCTGCTATTTTTCATATAGAAGAAATTACGCAGCCACAGGGCCATTCAACATCTGGCAGTCACGAGCGCTACAAAAATACAGACCGTTTATTGTGGGAAAAGGAGTGGGATTGCATCAAGCAAATGCGCAATTGGATAATTGAAAATGCATTGGCGGATGAAGATGAAATAAAGCTGATTGAAGAAGAATCTTTTGCACATGTAAAAAGCAGTAAACAGGCTGCATGGGAAGCATATCTATCTCCTATAAAAAGTATACTTGCAGAAGCAGTTATATTGTTGGAAAAAACAAATATTGAAGTCGCTATAAAACAGGCTACGAATTTAAAGGCATTACGGGAGCCATATAAAAGAGATATTTTGAAAGCGCTTGCTATTGCTCTTTATGATATTCCTGTAGGAGTTGCAGGGGATGTAAGCAATTTTTATAATGGAATGCTACAGAAAAATAACAAAGAATACGATGCGTTTTTGTATAATGAGGGTCCAAAATCAGCCTTAAAAGTTCCTGTTGTAAAGGCACAATTTGAGGATGCAGGAACAACTGTAAATGGTTACGAAGTATTAAATAAATATTTTGATCAATTATTTGCCAGCAATAATAAAGTTGCGGCATTTGGTGAAGATCTTGGTTTTATTGGCGACGTTAATCAAGGCTTTAGTGGCTTACAGGAAAAGTATGGCAGCGACCGTATTTTTGATACCGGTATAAGAGAACTCACCATTATGGGGCAGGCTATAGGTATGGCTTTGCGTGGCTTGCGTCCAATTGCCGAAATACAATACCTTGATTATTTATTATTTGGTTTGCAACCTTTGAGTGATGATGTAGCAACCACACATTTTCGTACTGCGGGGCAACAAAGCGTACCATTAATTGTTCGTACAAGAGGACACAGATTAGAAGGTATTTGGCATAGCGGCTCGCCAATGGGAATGATTGTAAATGCACTGCGTGGAATGTATGTTTGTGTTCCAAGAAATATGACGCAGGCTGCCGGTATGTATAATACACTTTTGCAGAGCAATGATCCAGGGTTGGTTATTGAATGTTTAAACGGCTATCGCCTTAAAGAAAAGTTACCAAAAAATCTTGTAGAATTTACAGTGCCGCTGGGTGTGTGCGATATTTTAAGAGATGGAACAGATATTACTATTGTGGGCTACGGTTCTACTTTACGCATAGTGCAGGAAGCGGCTGTAACGCTTGCAAAAATGGACATTAGCTGTGAAGTGATTGATGTACAAACCTTATTACCTTTTGATATTAATCATAGCATTGTTGCATCTCTTAAAAAAACAAATAGAATTATTTTTATTGATGAAGATGTTCCTGGTGGTGCGGCTGCTTATATGTTTAATAAAGTAATGGAAGAGCAGAAAGGATATAAATACTTAGATGTTTCTCCGCGTACGCTTACCGGTAAAAATCATCGTGCTGGTTATGGTAGTGATGGCGATTATTTTGCAAAACCGAATGTAGAAAATATAGTTGCAGAAATACGCAATATGATGGAAGAATAATTAACACACAAAGCAGGAATGGTATTTGTAAAATATTGTTTTTAATCATTCATTAAAAACAAATATTATGGCTATTGTAAAAGTTATCGAAATCATTGCATCTTCTTCTTTAAGCTTTGATGATGCCGTAAAACAGTGTGTTAAAGAAGTTTCTAAAACAATTAGAAATATTGATTCTGTTTGGGTGCAGGATCAAAAGGCACATGTAAAAGATGGGGAAATTATTTCATACGGGGTTAATTGTAAAGTTTCTTTTAGAGTAACTGACGGTGAATAATTAATTTTTTAAAACCAGCATAATTTCATGTTGCTTTTTTTTATTTAAAATTTGATGTTGTGCTGGTTCTCTAATTTAAAAAGTGCCTTTTTTATTGCATGAAAACAAAAAGTCTGAAAAATATATTCTCTGTTATAAAAAAAACTTTTGATGGTTTTATGGAGCATAAAATTATGAAGCTAAGTGCTTCCCTTGCATACACAACTATATTTGCAATGGCACCATTATTAATCATGATTCTTTTTTTATGTACTATTTTTTTACAGAAGGAAGCAATTGAAGGAACAATTTATAACGAGATAAAAGGTTTTGTTGGTTCTGCAAGTGCAGAGCAGGTTCAATCAATGATTAAAACCTCGAGCAAAGCGACTAACAGTATTTTTACACGGATTGCAGGAATTATTGCGTTATTGGTAGCCGCTACCTCTTTGTTCGCAGAAATACAGGATTCTATTAATACCATTTGGGGGGTACGACCAAAGAAAGGATCTGGCATTAAAAATTTTATAAAAGTCAGAATTTTATCTTTCGGAATTATTGGAGGTTTGGGATTTTTGTTATTGGTAACACTTGGTATTTCTACTATTATAGATGGATTTAGTGAACGCCTAATACAGCATTTTTCAAACGTTGCCGTAGTGTTTATTTATATTTTTAATTTGTTGCTGACCTTGTTTATTGTTACCATTTTATTTGGAGTAATATTTAAGGTATTGCCCGATGCTGAAATAAAATGGAAGCAGGTAAGAACAGCTTCAGTAGCCACAGCCATTCTTTTTACAACAGGAAAATTTTTGATTTCAATTTATATTTCTAAAACAAACGTAGGCAGTACATTTGGCGCAGCCGGTTCTTTGGTTATTTTACTGGTTTGGGTTTATTATTCTTCCATTATTTTATACCTGGGTGCGGAGTTTGCAAAAGAGTGGGCACTTGCTTTTGGTACGCCCATTTTACCCTCAAAATATGCGGAGACGGTACAAACCATTGAAGTTGCCGCAAAAGGAGAAACCCTGCAGCAGGCGGAGAAGGAAAAAGAAATTGTAGTAGATGCTAAAAAAATTGCAGTGGAAGTGGTTCAAGAGGCTGAAAAAGAAAAGGATAAAATTATTGAAGAAGCACAGTAGTCTACTGCAATAATTTTATCCTTTTAAATGATTTATAGCTGTGATTTTTTACTTCAAATTATGATAAACTTTCTGCACATCTTCATCCTGCTCAATGTGGTCTACCATCTTTAAAACATCGTTAGCATCTTCTTCGCTCAATTCCATTAATTGACCTGGTATGCGGGTAAGTTCTGCACTAATAAGTTCTAATTTTTTATCTTCTATGGCTTTATTCATGTTGCCAAACTCTGCAAAGGCGCATCGTATAATAACATTTCCATCAGCGTCTTCGCCTATTTCTTCCAAACCAAAATCTATTAATTCCAACTCAAGTTCATCTATATCCTGACCCGTATTTTTTACTTTAAATTCTCCCATACGGGTAAAAGTGAATGCTACACTACCACTGGTGCCAAGTGCACCTTTAGCTTTGGTAAAATGCATACGCACATTAGCTACCGTTCTGGTAGTGTTATCCGTAGCAGTTTCAACCAACACAGCTACACCGTGTGGGGCATAACCTTCATAAATCATTTCGTCGTAACTGCTAATATCTTTTCCCATTGCACGCTTTATAGCTGCCTCTACACGGTCCTTGGGCATGTTGCAGGCTTTTGCATTGAGGTAACATCTTCTAAGTGCAGGGTTGTTTTCGGGCTCTGGGCCAGCAGCTTTAACGGCTATGGCTATTTCTTTACCTATACGGGTAAAATCTTTAGCCATCTTATCCCAGCGTGCAAACATGGCACCTTTTCTTACTTCAAATATGCGACCCATTAATAGTGTTTTTTAAGACTGCGAAAATAGAAATAAGTATTGAGATTTTAGTATTGAGCATTAAAATTATATAGATGTTAGGGTTAAAATTACGACACTCACATTAATGCTGTTATTAATTTGTTGAATAGCAAAAGTTTGGTAAAGAAAAAATTGATGAGCATAGCCCGGGTAGAAGAGTAAAAGCCCGCAAGCGAGGAACGAGTGCGGACTTGAAGCGAATAACCGGATACAAATGCCAAGTAAAGTTTAACGGTTCATGCTCCCAAAAACTACCTGATTCAACAGTAAATACTCAATACTAAATAGTAAATTTGCAGCATGAGCAAAGGAAAAGTTTTGATGGCTATGAGTGGCGGTATTGATAGTACGGTGGCTGCGCTAATGCTACACAAAGAGGGTTATGAAGTGATCGGAATTACCATGAAAACATGGGATTATGAAACGAGTGGTGGTGGCAATACAGGCAAAAAAGAAACCGGTTGTTGCAACCTTGATAGTTTTAATGATGCACGCCAGGCTGCAGTTCAACATGGGTTTCCGCATTTTATTTTAGATATAAGAGAAGAGTTTGGTGATTTTGTTATTGAAAATTTTGTAGAAGAATATATTGCGGGTAGAACACCAAACCCTTGTGTAATGTGTAACACACATATAAAGTGGCGGGCACTGCTTAAACGTGCAGATGCACTTAATTGCGATTTTATTGCTACAGGGCATTATGCGCAGGTACACCAACATACAAACGGCAGGTATTTTATAAGTAAAGGAATTGATGATACAAAAGATCAAAGTTATGCGCTGTGGGGTTTGCAACAAGATCTACTAAAGCGTACTTTACTGCCACTTGGTACTTACCATAAAACGGAGATAAGACAGATGGCACATGATTTTGGGTACCCTGAACTGGCCAAGAAAAGCGAGAGCTACGAAATATGTTTTGTACCCGATAATGATTATCGTGGCTTTTTAAAAAGAAAGGTGGAAGGATTGGAAGAGAGAGTGAATGGGGGTGATTTTGTAGATACGGAGGGTAAATTTTTGGGTAAGCATAAAGGTTATCCATTTTATACAGTGGGGCAAAGAAAGGGATTGGATATTGCCCTCGGTAAACCGGCATTTGTAACCAAAATAATTCCTGAGACAAATACGGTAGTGTTGGGAGATGAGGAGGCTTTGAACCAAAATGAGATGACGGTTCGTGGCATAAACTGGATGAAGTATGATGGAATTATTGAAGGAATGGAAGCGGTTACAAAAATTCGTTACAAAGACAAAGGCGCATTGAGTAATTTGTATACAACCGATGGCGGCATTTCGGTAAAATTTTATGAGCATGTAAAAGGAATAGCTCCTGGGCAGAGTGCAGTTTTTTATGAAGGCAATGATTTGATAGGCGGCGGCGTTATACAAAGGGAAAGTTGATGATTGTTATTGTACTTTAATTCAAATCTGCTCTTTTTAAAAATTGTATATTTATTATATGAATAAAATTATTCTATTATTGGCTTTTGTAATCTTTTTTGCAGCCTGCAAAAAAGAAACAGAGCAGTTGCAGATTACACCAATCAGTGATTATGCTCCTTTTACTGTAGGAAAATATATTACTTATAGTTTGGATTCGCTTGTTTACTTAAACTTCGGTGCAACAGAAGCACACAAATTTTATGAGGTAAAATATTTAACAGCCGATAGCCTTAAAGATTTATTAGGCAGAAAGGCTTTTAGAATAACACGATATATAAGAACATTACCAAATGGAATATTTACACCAGATAATACTTTCGTGGCGGTCAATACCGGAACAACCTTTGAGTTTACAGAAAATAATCTTCGTTATTTTAAATTGACGCAGCCAATAAAAAACGATAGAACCTGGAAAGGAAATTCAGCCATTGATGTAACTTCTATTGGATCAGATTTACAGTATTTAGCAGATTGGGATTACACTTACAGCGAAGTCGATCAACCAAAAAAAGTAGGAACTTTTAACCTTGCAAGTACTATTACAGTTAAGCAAATAGATGAGTCAGTAAATTTACCGGTAATACCTGCGGGACAACCAAATCAAACAAATATTGCATCAAGAGATTTTTCAAAAGAAATTTACGCAAAAGGTATAGGGCTCGTTCAAAGAGATTTTATTCACTTTGAATACCAGCTTGCATTTTCCGGATACATTGGTTACGGTGTAAAACTCGTAATGGTAGATCATAACTGATTTAGAACTCTTCTTTTAAATGAAGACTTTTTTTATTTCTTTCTAAGAAAAGAAATTAAATCAGTATTGGGAATGCTGGTTTCCCCTAACTGCCTTATTAAAGTTATGAGTTGACCGCGGTGATACGTTTGGTGGTTAAATAAGTGCATCAGCATTTCGTAAACAGGTTGTTTAAACTGGTCTTTTTTTGAATTTTTATAAATAAATTCATGTTCCAACGCAGCCTCGGTTGCAAGGTCTATCCATTCTTTCCATTGTTTACTTTGTGCAAGTAAGTTATTTGTAAGTTCCATTAATGAACCGGTGTAACTATCACTTTGCCAGACTTGTATTTCTGTCAATTTTAATCGCTGCCACCAAATATTTTCAACGTCCCACAAATGAAGAAGGGTTTTTTGAATGCCACTAAAGCTGCTTATAACTTCTTTGTTTGTCTGTTCATCAGTCATGTTATTTATTACTTCAATAATTCTTTGGTTTGCCCAAAGGTTGTAAGCGGCGTACTGCGCAAGCATTTTTTTCATGTACAGGTATATTGTTTATTTGCACAAAAGTATACTTTACCCGGCATTCAATAATTAGTTTTAAATTGGCAATAAAAAATGGAAATTATTCTACAAAAAGCAGTAAAGGAAGATTGTAAAGCTATTATGCAGCTGGTTCGTGAGTTGGCAGTTTATGAAAAAGCACCCGATGAAGTTACTGTAACCATGGAACATTTTGTAGAAAGCGGTTTTGGGGAAAAACCAGTTTGGGAAGCATTTGTAGCAAAAGAGAATGATATAGTAAAGGGCTTTGCACTTTACTATATACGTTACAGTACATGGAAAGGACAGCGCATGTACCTGGAAGATTTATTGGTCACAGAAGATATGCGTGGTAAAGGAATTGGCAAATTATTATTTGAAAAACTTATTGAAGAATGTAAAATAAAAAATTACAACGGCCTTGTTTGGCAGGTGCTGGATTGGAATGAGCCTGCTATAAATTTTTACAAAAAATTTGATGGCGTAAAGTTTGATGGGGAGTGGGTTAATTGTAGCATGGCGTTTTAAAAAGTTTAAACTAAATGTTTGAAAAAAAGCTTTCTGGTTTTCAGAAAGCTTTTTTAATGGCTAAAATTTAAAAATGATTGTTTTACTTTTGCCTCATAAAAAAATGCTAAAAAAAGGTATGTGGTACAAGTGAGTGACACAACGATGTTGACTATTGCTGTTTCTTTGTTTGGATAAAAAAATTGAAGATATCAGACAGAAGATGTAAGAAAAGAAATTAAATGATCGAAATCCTGTCTTTATATTTCTAAGATATTAATACTAAATATTTAATACGTATGGCACAAAAAATAACAATGCAAAACGGAACACTTATCGTTCCCAACAATCCAACCATTCCATTTATAGAAGGCGATGGTATTGGTCCGGATATATGGAAGGCGAGTGTGAGGGTATTTGATGCGGCGGTACAAAAAGCTTATACGGGCAAAAAGAAAATTGAATGGTTAAAAGTGCTGGCTGGCGAAGAAGCATTTAATGCAACAGGCAGCTGGATGCCCGATGAAACGATGCAGGCTTTTAAAGATTATTTACTATCAATAAAAGGCCCGCTTACAACGCCTGTTGGCGGCGGCATTCGCAGTTTAAATGTTGCCTTAAGACAGGAACTTGATTTGTATGTTTGCCTTCGCCCGGTAAAATATTTTGAAGGAACTCCATCGCCGATGTGGCAGCCTGAGAAAGTTAGCATGACAATTTTTAGAGAAAATACAGAAGATATTTATGCAGGTATAGAATTTATGACAGGCACACCGGAAGCAGCAAAGTTGTTGAAATTTTTGGTAGATGAATTGGGTGTAAAAGCATTTCGTTTTCCTAAGACAACTTCACTTGGCATAAAGCCGGTGAGTAAAGATGGTAGTGAGCGTTTAATAAGAAGTGCCATACAATTTGCTATAGATAAAAAGTTGCCGAGCGTTACGCTTGTACACAAAGGCAACATTATGAAATATACCGAAGGTGCATTTAAACAATGGGGTTACGAGCTGGCCGAAAGAGAATTTGGCGGGCAGGTTTATACCTGGCAGCAATGGGAAAAAACAAAAAAAGAAAGTGGCGAAGCCGTGGCGAATGAGGAAATGAAAATAAGCGCAGTGGGTGGAAAAATAATTATTAAAGATGCCATTGCCGATAACTTTTTACAGCAGGCATTACTTGCACCCCAAGATTATTCCGTTATTGCAACACTTAATTTAAACGGTGATTATATTTCTGATGCCCTGGCTGCGCAGGTTGGTGGCATTGGCATAGCACCCGGTGCGAATATTAATTACCTTACCGGACATGCTGTTTTTGAAGCCACACATGGTACGGCTCCTCGTTTTGCAAATACAAATACAATGAATCCCTCGTCCGTCATTTTAAGCGGCGTTATGATGCTGGAATATATGGGCTGGAGAGATGCTGCTGATTTGATTACAAATTCGGTTGGAAAAACAATTCGCAATAAAACAGTAACAATAGATTTTTATAACCTGATGAAAGAAGGAACACTTTTAAAAACGAGTGAATTTGCAGATGAAATTATTAAAAATTTGTAAAATGAAAATGCCTTTGAAATTTCAAAGGCATTTTCATTCAAAAGAAAAATTGTTCTTTTATAATTTTTCCATCCCTTACTTCATACACACAAATTTCATCCATCTTCATTCTTCCCATATCCTTCATCGTTGCATCCATACCCATTGCAACGGAAAAATAGTTGCCTGCTATTATTGGTTCTCCTGAATAGCCTCCATGCATCTCTTCGACAGCTTCATTGAATTTTTTTCCTTTTTCTTTTATAGCTTCAATACCTTTTGCATGTGTTAGCCCAGAAGTTCCTCCATTTTTAGGCTCAATACTTTCACAGTCTGACGAATATAATTCATCTTGAATAACGTCAAATTTACCTTCTTTAGATAGCTCTGAAAATCTATTGGCTACTTCTTGTGTTGTCATGATTATATTTTTAATTAGTATTTAAATTCGAATCATAAATATAAGCTATAAAATTAATTTGTTTGTTACTGTATCATATGAAATAGATAGTATTTTAAATTTTGAAGAGGCAAATAGAGTGTGTATGAAACTGGTTATATTTGTGTATTGAAAATAACTTTACATGAAAATGACTATTGATTTAGATGATAAGTTATTAGCTGATATTAAGAAATATTTTACGGGTAAAACAATAAGTGAAGTAGCAGATTTAGCTTTAATTAATTATATCAAAAAACTTGAAACTGAGAAGACAAATAAAAAATTAAATAAAAATGAGAACAAATATTGATTTAGATGACAAAAAGTTAAAAGCGATAATGAAATTTACCAAATTAACTACAAAGAAAGATACAGTAAATTATGCTTTGGACGAGGTGTTGAAATTATATGAAAGAAGAAAATCTCTTCTTGATTTGAGAGGTAAAATTAAATGGGAAGGAAACCTTGATGAAATGAGAACTTATGATAAATGGGAAGATAGTAGACACTAGTTTATGGATTGACTACTTGAATAATATTGTTGACAAAAAAACTGATGAAGTAGCGGAATTAATACAACTAAATCAAATTATTTTACTTCCTGTAATATTGCAAGAAGTATTGCAAGGAATTAGAATTAAAAGAGATTTTACTCAGGCAAAAGATGCTTTTATAAAATATCCTTTTTTTGATTATAATGAAATTGACATGGCAATTGAAGCCGCATCACTATTTAGGTTTTTGAAAGAAAAAGGAATAACAGTTAGAAAGCCAAATGATTGCTTGATTTCTGCTATTTGCATATTAAATTCAATTGAATTACTCCACAACGATAAAGATTTTAACAACATTGCAAAACATACCTCACTTAAAATTTACAAATAAAAAGCATGACAAAAATTAAAGTAGCAAACCCGGTTGTAGAATTGGATGGAGATGAAATGACAAGGATCATCTGGAAATTTATAAAAGACAAATTGATACTTCCATATTTGGAAGTTCCTATTCAATATTTTGATTTGGGAATGGAGTATAGAGATGAAACAAATGACCAGGTAACAATAGATGCAGCCAATGCAATAAAGGCTTGCGGCGTTGGTATAAAGTGTGCGACAATTACACCTGATGAGCAGCGTGTAGAAGAATTTAAGTTGAAACAAATGTGGAAATCGCCTAACGGTACAATTCGTAATATTTTAGATGGTACTGTATTTCGTGAGCCGATTGTTATGCAAAATGTTCCCCGTTTAGTTACTAACTGGACTGCACCTATAATCGTAGGGCGCCATGCATTTGGTGACCAGTATCGTGCAACTGATACAGTGATAAAAGGCAGAGGAAAACTAACCATGATTTTTACGCCGGAAGACGGTGGAAAACCCCAGGTTTTTGACGTGTTTAATTTTAAAGGCGATGGCGTTGCAATGGCAATGTATAATGTGGATGAAAGTATTTATGGTTTTGCTCGCAGTTGTATGAATATGGCTTTAAGTAAAAAATGGCCGTTATATCTATCCACTAAAAATACAATTCTTAAAAAATACGATGGTCGCTTTAAAGATATTTTTGAAGAAGTTTATCAAAATGAATTTAAAGAAAAATATGCGGTAGCAGGAATTACCTACGAGCACCGTTTAATTGATGATATGGTTGCAAGCGCACTTAAATGGAATGGCAATTTTGTATGGGCCTGTAAAAATTACGATGGTGATGTGCAAAGTGATACGGTAGCGCAAGGCTTTGGCAGCTTGGGTTTAATGACTTCTGTTTTAATAACACCCGATGGAAAAACAATGGAAGCAGAAGCTGCGCACGGTACCGTTACACGCCATTACAGAGATCACCAAAAAGGAAAACCAACATCAACAAATCCTATTGCATCAATTTTTGCTTGGACCAGAGGACTAGCTTTTCGTGGAACATTAGACAACAACCAACCCCTCATCAATTTTTGTAATGACCTTGAAAAAGTTTGTGTAGAAACAGTCGAAAGCGGAAAAATGACAAAAGATCTTGCCGTTTGTATTCATGGTAACAAAGTCGAACATGGCACTCATTATTTGTACACTGAAGAGTTTTTAGATGCGATTGATGAGAATTTAAAAAAGAAGATGGGGTAAGAATTATAAATGTTTTAAATAAATAAAAAAAGAGAAAGTCAATGCTTTCTCTTTTTTTATTGTGTGTTTGTATTAATTTAAAAGACAGTATCCCATTAAGCTTAATTAAATGCTTTTTTACAATAAAATCCAAAACTTTGGTAGGATTATTTTACACGCTATCAAAAACTATAATTCAATTTTTCTTATATCTCTTGTACCTGCATACAATTCATATTCAAATAGGCGACAATCAATTTTACTTGTATAAAATTCTATTCTCCGCTTTGGCTTAAGACCAATTTTTTTTGCTAGCTCTAAGTTTCCGGTAAAAATATATCCTGTATAACCTTTACATTTTTTCTTCATAAAATCCCCAAGCAATGTATAGGTTTCCTCCAACTCTTTTTCTTCTCCAAGTCTATCACCATATTCAGGGTTAAATATTATAACGCTTCCTTCCACGGCAGGCAATTCGGTCAATTGAAAATCGCACACTTCATAAGTAATTGTATCCTCCACACCCGCCATCCCTGCATTTATTTTAGAAATATTTATCGCATCTTCACTAATATCTGATGCAGTAATTTTTAGCTCAGGTCTTTCAATAACCTGGGCTTCAATGGCATCAAGTTCTTGTTTATACATTATATATTCGTACCCTTTTACATGCATAAAAGAATAATTATTTCTGTACAAACCGGGCACACGCTTAGTGGCTATTAATGCAGCTTCTATGGCAATAGTACCCGAACCACACATTGGGTTTATGAATGGCGTTTCTTTGTTCCAGTTTGTAGCATAAATTACTCCCGCTGCAAGCGATTCGAGCATTGGTGCCTTGCCTGGTATTTTTCTGTAACCATGTTTAGATAAAGTTTCGCCGGAGGTATCTAAAAATATTTCTGCCGCTTCTTCTTTCCAGTAAAGATGTATAACTGCGCCATTTAATACAGCGCCTGAGTCAGGCCTGGTGCCGGTTTTCTCTCGGCATCTGTCTGCAATGGCATCTTTTACTTTTACATTGGCAAACAAATTATTGGTAATCGTTTCATTGCTTACATTGCTGCTGATTGAAAAATATCCATCTGCGGGTAAAATTTCTTCCCAGGCAACATCCAATAAAACTTTATAAACATCATCGGCATTTACAGCCCTAAATTCTTTTATAGAAAATAATATCTGGCTTGCACATCGTAGGTTTAAATTAAGTTTTATACAATCCTGTATATTTCCAAATATTTCAACACCGGTTTTAAAAGTTCTTACAGGTGTGTATCCTAAGTTTTTTATTTCCTGTTCGAGGTAGGTGGACAGGCGATTGCTACAGGTTACAATAATTCTACTTTCTATATTAAATATTTGCACCCTGCAAAAATACCAAACTTAATTTAACCAATTACAAACATCCCCACTTAACGGAAATTCTCTTATTAAAAATAGGGGGCTTGCCCCTCCGGGTCGGGCTATCCGTTACAATCTTTTATTGCCCTAAAGGCAGACAATAAAAGGATTTTCACTACTATCCCTCACGCTTATGAGGCAGTGTGTATTTTTAAACTATTTCATTATTTCATACACCCATATTTTTTTAAAACAAAAGCCCTAATCTGATTGTGTAACTTTACTACATGAGAATATTTCTTATTGGGTTTATGGGTGCGGGTAAAAGTTATTTGGGAGAAATGTGGGGGGGAGATCACGCTATTCCTTTTTTTGATCTTGATAAATTGATTGAAGAAGAAGAAAGAACCACTTTAGAAAATATTTTTGCAACTAATGGAGAAGGTTATTTTCGGGAAAAAGAAGCGGCCATTTTACGAAACACAGACAGGTTTGAAAATTGCATCATTTCCTGTGGTGGTGGTACTCCTTGTTATTTTGATAACATGCAATGGATGAATAAAAATGGTGTAACCGTTTTTTTAAACCAAACAGAAAATAATATTTATGCTCATTTACAGAATGATAAAAAAGTAAGACCACTTATAATTAATCAGGACGAAGACAAAATTAAAATATTCATAAAAAATAAATTAGCTGGCCGAATGTCCTTCTATAATGAAAGTCAAATTATTTTACCCAGCCATCAATTAAATAAAGATGGATTTGCTGTTATTGAAAAATATATAAATAAACTTTCTAAATAATTAATCCTGACAATAAATGAATAAACGTTTTTTAAAAGTAGGCGCTTTCTTAGGAATTCTAACGGTGGTATTTGGTGCATTTGCTGCCCATACAATTAAAAGCAGGGTAAGTGCAGAAACACTTGCTATTTTGAAACCGGGGTAAAATACCAGATGTACCATGTGTTTGCTCTTTTCCTTGTTGGAATGCTGCACAAAGAATTTCCTTTTAAATCTTTGAGATGGGCCGGCAATTTATTTTTAGCAGGAATAATATTGTTTAGTGGTTCTCTTTATTTACTTACTTATTTTAAAGCAACAGGCAGCGAAAATATGAACTGGTTGGGTGCTATAACACCTTTTGGCGGAATCTGCTTTATTGTTGGCTGGAGTTTAATTTTAAGAAGTTTTTACTACACTAAAAAAAGCCTTTAAACATTTTGTATTTGCAATAAAAGTAGTTACGTAAAGCTGCGTATAATTTAAAACAATTTTTACCTTGCTGCGTAACGTTTTTTATTATCTTTAACGCTATGGCCGAAAAAGTAAAATCCATTAAAAAAAATACAAAAGCTGCAGATGCGCTTAAGCAGGAAAAAGAAGAGACTGTAGAAATAAAAGATCTTCTTAAAGATGAACGTACCCACAAAATTGCAGGAAGTTTTTGTTTGTTGCTAGCTATTCTTTTTTTTGTTGCATTTACTTCTTACTTATTTACATGGGATGAGGATCAGGATAAAGTTTTTAAAGAAGGATACAAACTGCTTGCAGGAACCGATACCAAGGTTGCCAATTTGATGGGCACGTTTGGTGCTTTTATTTCTCATTTTTTAATTTACAAAGGTTTTGGTGTTGCATCTTACCTTATATGCACTTTCTTTTTTATAATAGGTATCAATCTTTTTTTTGGTAAGAAAGTTTTCTCCGTTTTTAGAAATATAAAATATTTAATTGTTGGGCTTCCACTGTTGAGTATTACTGCTGCAGTAATAATGCAGGGCAATGACTTTGCCTGGGGTGGCGCAGTAGGAGATATGTGCAGAGATTATCTGTACAATGCCATCGGTAAAATAGGAACTATAGGTTTTATTGCAGCAGCATTTTTTGCATATATCATCTGGCGCTTTAATCCCTCTTTTAAATTGTCTGATAAAAAGGCTGTAATGCTGCGGGAAGAGCATCTTGCGGGCAATGATAAACGAACCGATGATGATAAAATTATAGAGGAAGAACAATTGCAAACAACAGCATCTGGAAATATGATTAGTAGCCACGGAGGCGTTTTAAACATTCCGGATCAGAGTCAGAAATTTGATGATGATTTATCGTTTTCTGAAAAAGAAGAGGAGGAACAAAAAAGAGGTGCACGGATAGTTAATACTGTTGTTTTACCACAAAGAACACAGCCTGAACTGGTCCTTAATAAAGGAGTGACCAATGATTTAGAACTTGAGGTAAAAACGACACCCGATGTTGTTGAGGAAGAAATAAAGCCGGTAAAAACAGCTGCTGATGTAAATAAAATGGTTCCTTATGACCCTATTCTAGATTTACGTGATTATGAATATCCTTCTGTAGAATTGCTGGAGAACCATGGCAGTGAAAAAGTAATTCAAGATCCGCAGGAGCTGGAAAATAATAAGAACCAGATTATTTCTACGCTTAAAAATTACGATATTGAAATACAGAAAATTTCTGCCACGGTAGGACCAACAGTTACATTGTATGAAATTATTCCTGCTGCTGGTGTTAGAATTTCACGTATTAAAAATCTGGAAGATGATATTGCTTTAAGCCTTGCGGCGCTTGGTATACGGATCATTGCGCCTATACCCGGTAAAGGAACCATTGGTATAGAAGTGCCAAATACCCGTAAAACAATGGTGAGCATGAAGACGCTGCTGGTAGATGATAAATTTCAAAAAAGTACGTTTGCATTGCCGATTGCTATTGGAAAAAGAATTGATAATACAAATTTTATTGTTGACCTCGCAGCAATGCCGCATTTGCTAATGGCAGGTGCTACCGGGCAGGGGAAGTCTGTTGGCTTAAATGCAATACTTGTTTCGTTGTTGTATAAAAAGCATCCATCACAATTAAAGTTTGTGCTGGTAGATCCTAAAAAAGTTGAGCTCAGTATCTACAAAATAATTGAAAAACATTTTCTTGCGAAATTACCTGGTGATGATGAAGAAAGTATTATTACCGATACAAAAAAAGTAGTTCATACTTTAAATGCGCTTTGTATTGAAATGGATAACCGCTACGATTTACTAAAAGAAGCAGGTTGCAGAAATATTAGAGAATACAATGAAAAATTTGCCAAAAGAGTATTGAGCCCTGAGAAAGGGCACAAGTTTTTACCATTTATTGTGTTGGTAGTAGATGAGTTTGCAGATTTAATAATGACCGCAGGCAAGGAAGTGGAAATGCCAATAGCTAGATTGGCGCAGCTTGCAAGAGCTATTGGGATACATTTAATTATTGCTACGCAAAGACCATCTGTAAATATTATTACAGGTACAATTAAAGCAAATTTTCCTGCACGTATAGCCTTTAAAGTGAGTAGTAAAATAGATAGCAGAACCATATTGGATACAGGTGGTGCAGAACAATTAATCGGTAAAGGAGATATGCTTATTAGTTACAATGGTGAATTAATTAGATTACAATGTGCATTTGTAGATACACCTGAGGTAGATAAAATCGTTGACTTTATTGGCCATCAAAGAGGATATGCTACAGCATTTGAACTGCCTGAATATGAGGATGAAAAAGATATGGAAGGAAAAAAATTCGATTTAAATAACAAAGATGAAAAGTTTGAGGAGGCTGCCAAACTAATTGTAACAACTCAAAGTGGAAGTACTTCTTTGATACAAAGAAGAATGAACCTGGGCTACAACCGTGCGGGGAGATTAATGGACCAGTTGGAAGCAGCTGGTATTGTTGGACCCAACCAGGGAAGTAAGGTAAGAGATGTGTTGATTAAAACTGATGCCGATTTGCAAATGTATTTAAATGAAATGGGGTAGAGGGAAGATAAAAAATGTAAGACAAAAGACAACAAATAAAAAGAATAGATGATAAACAAAAGATGAAATTTTAAAAGACGATTTTTGAATTATAAATAAAAGTATACTGCTCTGACTTCCGAAGGGGTTCAAATATGGGTGGTCATGGATGCAGCCCATGGCCAAGGGCAAGTGAAGCTTTGAGCTGCGGGGCAAATGAATTACATAATTAAAGTTGAAAAAAAATTTACGGTTATAGAGCTGAGGGATGGGAAGTAGCACCCCACAGGGGAGCGAAGCGAAACGAAGAGTACTACAGACAGCCCTGCCAAATGTTGAATATTGATACAAACCAAACAGCCCCAAAAATCAAAACGAATAACTCATCATACAAATATAAATGTCTAAATTTTTAATTGTTGGCCTTGGTAATCCTGGGAATGAATATGCCAATACCCGCCATAACATTGGGTTTGATGTAGTGCATGCCTTTGCAATAAAGCATGGGGGTATATTTAAAGAAAGCCGACTTGCTTATACTGCTGAAGTAAAATGGAAGGGGAAAATATTTATTTGTATTTGCCCAACTACTTTTATGAATTTAAGCGGCAGGGCTTTTAAATACTGGATGGAAAAAGAAAAGGTTTTACTTGAAAACACATTAACAGTTGTTGATGACCTGGCATTGCCAATTGACAAATTAAGGTTGCGCACTGCAGGCACGCATGCTGGCCACAATGGCTTAAAAGATATACAGGCAATTTTGGGTACAGATGCTTATGCTAAGCTAAGGTTCGGAATAGGAAATATTTTTCCAAAAGGTATGCAGGCAGATTTTGTGTTGAGTAAATGGCACACAGACGAAATTGAAACAGTTAAGAAAAAAATTGCAGGAAGTGTTGAGGTCATTGAAAATTTTGCTTCAATTGGTGCTGAAAGATCAATGAATATATGCAATACGGTGGTTTTTTAAAATATTAAAATTAATATTTGTATTCAATTTTATTTGAACGTTTTATAGTATTTTCGATAGAGTATTAAAGTCAAACAGATGAAAATAATTTGTATAGGTAGAAATTATGTTGCGCATGCGAAGGAACTGGGGAACGCAATTCCCGAAGAGCCTGTTATTTTTATGAAGCCGAAAAATGCTTTGTTACAGGGACACACTCCATTTTATTACCCTGAATTTACAAATGAACTGCACTACGAGTGCGAACTTGTTTTACGTGTTTGTAAAAATGGAAAATTTATTACAGAAAAGCAAGCCCCGGAGTATTACAATGCTATTTCTGTTGGCATCGATTTTACGGCACGAGATATACAGGAAGATCACAAGAAAAGAGGGCTGCCCTGGGAAAAAGCAAAGGCTTTTGACAACTCCGCTATACTTGGGAAATTAATAGATATCAAACCTGGTTTCAACAGAAAAGGAATAAAGTTTTCTTTAAAAATGAATGGAGATGTTGTACAGTCAGGAAACTCTGATGATATGATTTTTAGCTTTGACAGTATTATCTCTCATATTTCTAATTATTTTTCTTTGAATATTGGGGATCTTATTTACACAGGTACACCGGCTGGTGTGGGCGAATGTTCGGTAGGAGATGAGCTGGAGGGTTTTTTAGGAAATGAAAAGTTATTTTCATTGACAGTTAAATAACTGCACAAAATTTTGCCACAGATTCGCAGATTAATCTGCGACTCTGTGGCAAAATTCAAAACATTTGCACTTTTTTACAATATGTTTATTATTGGTTTTTTAATTACCTGATAGCCTCTTTATGTATAAACTTATTGTATGTTTATTCTTCATAAAATTCTATCAGGCTTCCTAAATAAACATTGTCCCATCCATCCACAATGTTATCATAATCATCATCAGGAATGTTTGTGTGTCTTAACTCCAAAGAAGTTTTATTTCTATCTGCAAATAATTTCATCGTGACAATTGATTCTTCCTGCTGATCGCCAAAGTACCATTGCTGCACAATTTTTTTACCTTTTTCAAACTCCAGGTTTTTACCTTCAATATTTCCTTCCCATAAAGAAAATTCGCTGCCAGGTTCGATACTCATTACTGCAGGGTCACCACTCCATAATTGAATGGTCGCAGGGTTGGTAAGTGCTGCAAACACTTCTTCCGGTGTTGCAGAGAGTACATAATATTTCTTAAAATCCTTCATATAAAAACTTTGTATTTTTTGAAGCCGGGTTGTAAATAATCTATGAAAGCACAATTAACAATTTTTAAAAATTTGAAACGGCTAAATTTGATTATAAAATTACAAATTATGGTATTACACCAGCGAAAAATTTTGGTATTCATTTTATTTTTTATGAATGCTGTATTAATTTCAAATGCACAGTACAAATCTTTTAAAATAAGCGCAAAGGGCGATACCATTAATAAGATTGATAAAAAAGAATTTAAACAGGGGAGGTTTGTTTTAAGAATAGAAGAATTAAGAGGTGAGCCCGGTTTTGAAGAAGAAGGTGTGTATAAAAATAATGCAAAAGATGGTATATGGCGCAGGTATAATCTTACAGGAGACCCAATAGGTTTTGAAACATATTTACTTGGCGGAAAAGATGGGTTGCAGCAATATTATTCTCCTTTGGGAGAATTATTAAGAGAAGAGAACTGGAGGGGATATAATCCTGAAGCACCTTATGATACCATTGCAGTGTATGGAACGGGAAGTAATGAAATTATAGATTACAAAATTGTAAAAGCAGAGCAATACAGTATTAAACAGGGAATGTGGCATTACTATGAACCCGTATCCGGTAGGCTTTTAAAAACAGAAGAATGGGAAAGAAATAATCTTGTGCTCCCTAATGCACCAAAAAAAGAAGTTGCTGGTAATTCATTAAAAGTTGTAAAAAAAGAAATTCCGAAAACAGCAGCAATGCTTGAATGGGAAAAGAAAAATAAGGGTAAGAAGAATGTTATAAGAAATGGGCAGACCGGGCTGTAATAATATTTTTCAAATTAAAAGTAAAAAAAACTGTCCCTAATTTCGGGACAGTTTTTTTATATTGAATAAAAGAAATTAATTACTAACTGTAAGTGTTTTATTTACAGTTTCATTGGTTGCTTTATCTACTATTCTAATTAAATAAGTGCCATTTTTTATACCTGTTAAATCGATTGAGTTGATAGTGTTGCTGTTTATATTTTTCAATATTTTACCTGAAAAATCAAGTAATTGAATGAAACTGTTTGCTGAAACACCAACAACAGAGATTTTTGAATTTGAACGTGCTGGGTTTGGAAAAACGGTTATATCATTTACAGCACCGATTCCTTTTACAGTTCTGATTTCTGAGTAAGTAAAGCTGCCATTAAGATCTACGTTTTTTAAACGATAATAAGTAGTACCCGCATTTTCATTTTTATCATTAAATGAATAGCTTTTTCTGGTGCTTGAATTATTGATGGAAGCGATTGTACCTACACTACGAAATTCAATACCTTCTGCTCTTTGGATAATAAATTCTTTTGAATCAATTTCAAATTCGGTATTCCAGTTTAGTGCTACAACCTGCTTAGAGCGCACAGCTGAAAAAGAGGTTAATTTTACAGGAAGAGGACCACCAGTCGGACCCGATATAGTTTTACTAGCACACGATGATTCTTCACATTCATCATTCGTGTAAGCAGTAATATCAGCTCTTAAATCTTGCAAGTTGCCACAAGTGATACCTGAGAAAACCTTGGTTCCAGAACTATTACAATTAATTTTACTGCAATCTTGTTTTTGTATATCAGTTTTACAATATATAGCAGTATGAATTGATTTAGCATTAGTACTCGTATAATAAATAGTTAATGTGTAAGTGTTATCGGGCCCCACTGAAAAACCAGATGAAGATAAGAAAGTAATACATTGTGAAAATGCTGCTGTTGTTAAAACAAGCATAGCCGTGGAAAATAGAAATTTTTTCATACAAATTTTTTTTGTGTCTGATTAAAATAAATAAATAATTAATGGTACACTAGAAAATATGCATTCAAATGATGCTACTTTAAAGAGATAGGGGTGGATTCGATTTCCCTAAGGGAGATGGATGTTATTTTAAGAGGATATTAAAACATTTCTGAATACAAGTTAGTGGCTTTTTCCTAAATACGTAAATTTATTTTTTGAATAAATATTTTAAGAATAATTGAAGTAGCTAAAAAATCGCTTAAAGTGAGTTTGTGAAAAAATAATTAATAAAAAAAGTCCGACCTAAGAATTTAAGTCAGACTTTTCCAATATTAAACTAAATTTTATTTCATTTCTTTCTGCATAGGGTTACCCAGTCCGGAACTAGCTCCACGGGCATTACCTGCATTTCTAGTTTTAAATAACTGAAATTTTGATGGTTCTGCATTAATATTCCAGACATTATTTTTCTCATTAATATCAGCTGTTTCACGCATTGGATCCAGTTTTATAGAAGCCACTTGTTTGTCTTTAATAAAAGTTTTTACAACTTTGTTTTCATTCTTGCGCCATATCTGAACTGGTATACGGTCTATTTCTTTGGTTCCATCTTTAAAGGTCCATTCAATAATAATAGGCATTACCAAACCACCTTTATTGCTAAAAGTAAGTTCGTACATATTTTTATTTCCTGCAATTTCCTGTTTTTGTGCAGTTGTAAATGTATCTATAACAGGTGCTGCTGTAGTTATTGTAAAAGGAGTATTATCAACCTTTACCAAATCTCTGTCATATCTCCAGTAAAAATCTCTTAAGCTGGTATCGGCATCAGTAGCAAAAACAATTTTTTTATCTTCCCTGTTTCTTATTTTTGAAATGTCTTCAAAAGCATTTAACTGAGGTTTTGTCACCGGTTGAGTAGTGCTAAAAGGAGCCGTCCTTGTTGCAGTTGTTGAAGCCTCTATATTTAAGTTTGACCATTTAACTGTGTCTAAAGAAATATCACATGGGTCGGTATTGTAGAACCATCCACGCCAAAACCAGTCTAAATCTTCTGCACTTGCATCTTCCATGGTTCTAAACAAATCTGCAGGTGTGGGGTGTTTAAATGCCCAACGTCTTGCATATTCCTTAAAAGCATAATCAAAATTCTCTCTACCAATAATTGTTTCTCTCAAAATATTTAAACCGGTAGATGGCTTACTGTAGGCATTAGGCCCAAATTGAATAATGTTTTCGCTGTTTGTCATTATTGGTTCCAACTGGTCTTTAGGCATCTTCATGTAATCAACTATTTTATAAGCTGGGCCTTTGCTAACCGGAAATTTATTATCATACAATTCTTCTGTTAAATATTCACAAAAAGAATTCAATCCTTCATCCATCCAGGTCCACTGGCGCTCATCACTGTTTATGATCATCGGAAAAAAGTTGTGACCTACTTCATGAATTACAACGCCAAGCATTCCTATTTTTGTTGCTTCACTATACGTACCATCTTTTTCTGTACGGCCATAATTAAAACAAATCATTGGATATTCCATGCCATTTGCAGCTTCCAGACTTTGTGCTACCGGGTAAGGATATGGAATTGTGAATTTTGAATAACTTTTAATAGTGTGTGCAACTGCTTTGGTACTTAATTTTCTGTACAAACCATAAGCCTCTTTGCCGTAAGCACTCATGCACATCACCTTTTTTCCTTCTACGTATGCGGGCATTGCGTCCCATACAAATTTGCGGCTGCTTCCCCATGCAAAGTCACGCACCATTTCAGCCTTAAAAATCCATGTTTTTTTACTTGTTTCTTTTTTAAATTCTCTTGCTTTTGCTTCAGCAAGTGTAACAACTTCAACCACGTCTTTTGCATTTTGAGCAGTTTGCCATCTGCCAAATTGTGCAGGCGTTAATACCTGCTGATAGTTTTGACATTCCCCTGTTGCCATAACTACATGGTCAGATGGAACAGTCATGGCAACTTTAAAATTTCCAAATGTCAGTGCAAACTCGCCACTACCTGCAAACTGGTGGTTTTGCCAGCCTTGAAAATCACTGTAAACACACAACCGTGGGTACCATTGTGTAATTGTATACAAATCATTTTTATCTTCAGGAAAATATTCAAAACCACCACGGCCACCATATTTGGTGCGCTCTATAATATTATAATTCCAGTCTATTTTAAAAATAAATTGCTGCCCGGGTTTTAATGTTTGTGGCAACTCTATCCTCATCATCGTTTTGTTGATGGTATATTTTAGCGGCTCACCTAGGGCAGTTGTAACTTTTGTGATATTATCACCGTATTCTTTGTCAAGCTTGCCTGTGCGCAATCTCTCAAGCTCTTCTGTATTTACCGACCCAGCCATGGTATTACTCGTTTGATAACCTGAGTTGTTTATAGAACTGTGTTCGTTTTCATCTAACTGAAGCCATAAATACGTTAGGTTGTCAGGTGAATTGTTGTAGTAAGTAAGTGTTTCTTTTCCGGTGATTTTTCTGTTTGGTTCATTCAATTCACATGTAATATCATAGTCGCAGCGCTGCTGCCAGTATTTTGGACCGGGTGCACCACTTGCAGTACGATATTCATTTGGCGTAGGAAGTATGGTACCCAATTGTTCAAATCGGTTACCATGGTTACTTCCAGGATTGTTCTGAATATCCTGCGCAAAGCAAAAAAATATACCTGAGCAAAGGAAAACCACAACGAAGATTTTTTTCATTATTTATTTGTTTAATTATAAGTTATTGATTGACGTAAAGATATATTTTTAAGGAATTCTTTCAACAGCAAATTTTACCGCCCATAAAATTGTTGTGGAGCTTAAAATATAAATCCAAAATGTTCTCTTTAACCCGGCAACATTAATTACAATATAAGCAGCTAATAAAATAATTGTAACACATATAATTTGACCAGCCTCCAACCCAAGGTTAAAGCCTAATAAACCAGGCCCTATTTTTTGGTTGCTTGCCAGCATAAACCTGATGCTGTTTGCAAAACCTAAACCATGGATAAAACCAAAGAAAAGTGCAAAAAAATAATTGAGCTGCAAACTTTTTTTATTAAAATCTTTTACAAAAAAATTGAATATTGCTGTAATGATGATGGTGACTGGAATGATAAACTCCACCCATTTTTCGTTGGCACGTATTACATCATATATGCTTAATGCAAGTGTAAGGGAATGCCCAATGGTAAATGCCGTAACTAATACCAACACTTTTTTCCAGTCTTTTAAAATATAGACTGCTGAAAGCGCCACAATAAAAAGCTGGTGATCGACGGCATTCAAACTAATAATATGATGCCAGCCTTCTTTGAAATAAAATGCTAAATCGTTCATACCTGCTGTAAGCTTTAATACTTTGCTTTATGTTTGTATTGCCTTAGCAAAATATAAAAGTATTAATCAATTTTAAATTAATATGGTAAGTTTATTATTTAAGTGGTTGTTTGTTTCGTTGATGTATTTACCATGTGGTATTAATATACATCATCCGATATTTGTTAGCGTTACTGAAATTGAACACAATTCAAAAGATAAAACACTTGAGATAAGCTGTAAAATTTTTACAGATGATTTTGAGAAAACGCTTAGGAAAGATTATAAAACGCATGTAGATTTATTGGATGAGAAATGGAAACCGGCTATGGATAAGCTGGTAAGCGATTATGTTCAAAGACATTTGAAAATAGCTGTAGATGAAAAAACAGTGGCGCTAAAATATTTGGGATATGAAAAAATTGAGGAAGGGATTTATAGTTATTATCAGGTCGATAATGTATCAACTCCAAAAAAAATAGCAGTGACCGACAATGTATTACTGGAATTTAATGTGCAACAGATAAATTTGGTACATATAACGGTTGGTGGCGAAAGAAAAAGTACAAAATTAGAAGGTGTTGAAAATAAAGTTACTGTGCAGTTTTAAAGTGGTTAAATTCTAATCTTCCATTTCCCATTTCAATTCTTCTGAAACGATTACCAGTATTTTGTCTATTCGCTGGCCATCCATATCAATAATTTCCAAAGTAAAATCTCTCCATTCAAACTTTTCGCCTGTGGCGGGAATATGTTCTAGCTCGTGTAAAACAAAACCGGCAAGTGTATCAAATTCATGTTCGCCTTCGTTCATCCAGTCTGCTCTTTCAAAATAGCTAAGAAAGTCGTAAAAACCAATTTGGGCGTCTATCAAAAAACTGCCGTCTTCTCTTTTTACAATACCATATTCTTCCTGTCCAGTTTGTGGTACATCGCCAATGATAGCTTCCAGTATATCATTAAGCGTAATCATTCCTTCTAATGTTCCATATTCGTTTACTATAAAAGCTGAATGAATTCTGGTGCCTTTAAATTTCTCCAGCAATTGGTAGGCTGAATTATTCTCAGGTACAAATAAAGCCGGCTTCATAATAACGTCAAGAGCCTTGTCGGGGTTACTTTTAAGAAGATCTTTTACATAAACAATCCCCTTAATATTATCTACAGTTCCTTCACAAACAGGGAAAGTGCTGTAAACAATATCGCCAAATTTATTTTTAATATCTGTAAGTGTATCCTTTACATCATACCATACAATATTTGTACGGTGTGTCATTAAAGAAGTAATGTTTCTGTCGCCTAAATGAAATACCCGTTCAATAATATCTTTCTCATCTTCTTCAATAGAACCATATTCACTACCTTCTGAAATCATTGCTTTAATTTCTTCTTCGGTAACAGCACTGTCAGTTGCCTTTTTTATATTAAAGATTTTGAAAATTAAATTTGTAATACCTGACAACAACCATACAAAAGGATACATCAATGTAGAAAGAAAATTCATTGGTTTAGCAATACTTCTGGCAATTTTTTCTGCACGAAGTAAACCAAATTTCTTTGGGATTAATTCGCCAAAAATAATAGATAAAAAGGTTACCAAAATTACTACGATGGTGGTCGCAATGCCGTTTGCATATTTTTGAGTAAAAGTCATCTGCTCAAAATAGGGAGCAATTAATATGCTGAATTTTTCTTCTGCATAAACACCCGTTAGTATGGCTATTAATGTAATACCTATGGTTGCTGTGCTTAAAAATTTCTCAGGATTATTTGCAAGTTCCAGTGCAGCTTTTGCCTTATCATCTCCTTTTGCCGCAAGCCCTTCCAGTCTCCCTTTACGGGCACTAACCAATGCAATTTCACTCATCACAAACAGGGCATTGAATAATATAAGAAGAAAAAGTATAAAAACTGCGGACATGTCGACGAAAATCTTATTAAAAAATAATTGTATGTTACCCGTGTAAAGATATTAATATGAACCTAATTGCTATTTTATTTTTAAAATAACGCAATCTTCGGTGAGTTCATTTCTCCTGCCGGGTATCAAGAATTTTATTTTTAACCTGCTAACACCATAAGTAGGCGCTTTGTAAATAATATCAAAATTTTTTCCTGCGTTTACAATATCATTTAATCGGGCTGCTTTTAAAATAATATAATCTCCTGTTACGATTTGGTTTAAACTGTCTTTATGAACAATTATTGCGTTGCTGTAATAGTGAATAGAGTGCCATATTTTTTCCTCATAAATAAAAGTATTTGCCAGTGGCAATTTATGTTGTTTAATAAATCTTCCAATTGTATTACCCGCCTGGTATTGCAGCAATGCAGGATAAATCCAGCCATTTAAAAATAAATTTATAATTAGAAGACTAAATACACAAAGTTTTATAAGATAATAAGGAACCTGTTTTTGTGTAAAATAAAAATAAAATAAAACAAGCGATACAGCGTAACAAATTATTATCCATAATGGTGCTGGAAAACTATATACAAGTAAAATAATCAGCGTAATGTGCAATAAACTAAAAATAATAAAATGACTTTTTTCTAAAAAAATTCGCATTTTAAAATGTTGCTGACTGTACAGATTGTATAAAAATTTAGCAGTTATAATGGCTGCAAAAGGAAACACTACAAAAATGTAGTGAGGCAACTGGTATTTGCTCGAACCAAGTGCAAGATAGCCAAGTGTAAAACCACCCATACAGATCCATTCTGCATTGTAGGAAATTTTAAATTTTTGCTTTATAAGCAATTTAAATTCTGTAAAAAGTGCTACGCTAAAAATAACGATCCAGGGTAAAAAAGACCACAACATATTTTGAAAAAGAAAGAACATATTGCTGTTGTTGTTCCATACGGATTCTCCTGTAATGCGGCCAAAACTTTGTGTCCAGTAAAAAAACCTCAATCCTGATACACCTGTTTTTTCATTTACAATTTTCTCGGGATGAAGATCGAATTGCGTGTATAAACCAATGGACATCGGTAATAAAACAATCGCAATGATTATAATACCGAGCAGGTATTGCCATTTAAAAATGGCTGCAAAATTTCTTGTAAGTATAAAATGAGTACCAAAGGCTAAAATAGGAACAATCAATGCTATCGGACCTTTTGCAAGCATACCCAAACCAATTCCTACAAATGCGAGCACAAAGTTTACTGTTTTTTTATGCTGCAACCATGCTGCCAGTTGCCATACACTGAAAATAACACAACTCATTAAAATGGTATCGGTTCTCACATCATGATTAATAAGAAAAAAGGCCTGGCAAGATGCAAGTACTAGTGCAGATAATGCTGCAATTTCTTTTTTATAATAAAGTAGCGCAAACCTGTAAGTAGAATACAATGCAAACAATGCAAATAAAAATGATGGAAACCGGTATGAAAAATTATTAGGTCCAAATAGCTTTATACTTATTGATGTTACCCAAAATAAAAGCGGTGGTTTATCCAGGTAATCTTTTCCAAGTTCGTATACATGAAGGTAACTGTTGCTCTTGCTCATTTCCCTACTCATCTCTGCATATTGCGATGCATCGATATCCATAATATCTATTCCAAAACCAATGAAATAAACAGGAATTAAAAAGAGAATAAAATAAATGAAATTTCTTTTCATAATTAAAGTGAAGATTGTAGTACTCCGTTTTTATTATTATAGAATTTTCCGACAAAATTCCCGATAAATATGCCTAATAGCGCCCCTCCAATAACGTCAGATGGGTAGTGAACACCAACATATATTTGCGCAAAACATACCAATGCTGCCCATAAAAAAAAGTATTTCATGCATTTTGGAGCTAAGTGTTGCATGGTTACAAAAAAGAACATCGCAAGCCCAAAGTGGTTGCTTGCATGAGATGATGTAAAACTTCCATTGCCGCCGCAATAATCTGCTACTAATCTAACTTGGGAAGAAAAATCTGGATCCATGCACGGTCGTGGTCTTGCAAAAAAGGGTTTTATTATTTTACTGCTGGTCGAGTCAGTAAGTGCAACAGTAACGATAGCACCAATACACCACCATAATGTCTTTTTCCCAAAATTTAGGATGATAAAAAATAAAACAAACAGATAAAGAGGAGCCCAAAATTTCGGCTCTCTAAAAAAAGGCATCACAGTATCAAAAAAGCTGTTGCTGCAGTCTTTGTTTATTTTTAAAAAAAGATAACGGTCAATTTCAAGAAGTTTCTTTAGCATTCAAACATCATTATCATTTGAGCTACAAATATAATGGTTCAAAAAAACGTTTGCTATTTTGTATTTCTGTGCTGCAAAATATCGCTTACGTTGTTTTATGTACATTTACAAGAACGACCACAGGATTATAAATTTATTATTCCAACATGAAAGTACTCTCCATAGTTATTCCTGTTTACAACGAAGGAAAAACCATTGCAGTTACGCTTGCTAAAATAAAAACTGTTCAACTCCAAAACAATATAATCAAACAAATTATTGTGGTGAACGATTGTAGTACTGATGATTCAGTAGCCGCCATAGAAAAATATAGAAATGCCAATATACAGGAGGAGATTTATATATTTAACCATGCCATTAATAAAGGGAAAGGTGCGGCTTTGCAGACAGGAATAGCTGCGGCGACAGGTGATTATATTGTTATACAGGATGCAGATCTTGAATACAATCCTGAAGAATATAAAATTTTGTTGCAACCTCTTGAAGATGAAGTGGCAGACGTGGTGTATGGCAGCAGGTTTATGGGTGGTAACCCCCATCGTGTTCTTTTTTTCTGGCACACGATAGGCAATAAATTTTTAACCCAGTTATCTAATATGTTTGCCAACCTAAACCTTAGCGATATGGAAACATGTTACAAAATATTTAGAGCTGAAATTATAAAATCCATAAAATTAAAAGAACAACGTTTTGGCTTTGAGCCCGAGGTTACACAAAAAATTGCCCGTGTTCCAAATATCAGAATTTACGAAGTCGGCATTTCTTATTATGGCAGAACTTATCTTGAAGGAAAAAAAATTGGCTGGAAAGATGGTGTGAGGGCAGTGTATTGTATTTTAAAATATGGTCTTTTTAAAATGCCCTAATTCGATTTTGTTACAAAAGAATTTAATATTTTCTAAAAATCAATTAGGTTATATAAAAAAAGAAATGTCAGCACTAACATCTGCTATATACAAAACTGCAAAATGGATGCGCATAAACAACAGGAACAATTAGAAAAATCCTATGTACATTAAGATGCCTCCAAAGATGCTATCATAACCAGTCTTGGAGAAGTTTTAGCATTATATTTATTAAACTCATAATCACCAAAAACTTCTTTTATGTTAAGGCCGTGTTTACCGAACATACTCTCAAAATCCTGTAAAGTAAATTTAGAAACCTTCTCAGTGTATTGCAATTTTTTTGAAAGTGCAACATCTTCCACCAGGATCTTTTTATAAAAATGTTTTTCATCAAACCATTTACTGATGTGGTATTCGGAGCTGCCAATAGTTTGTGTACTTTCTGCAATTGAGTGACCCGCAGAGAACTCAACATTTAAAAAATCCATAACTAAAATACCGCCGGGCTTTAAAGATGACGCAATAGTTCGTATGGCATTATCATGTTCACGTTGTGTATTAAAATAACCAAAACTTGTAAAAAAATTAAAAGCAATATCAAAATAATTTATCCAGAAAGGTAAGCGCATATCATGCTCGTAAAAATGCAAATATTCACTTTCGTTTTGTAAGGCAAACGCAATACTTTCTTTGCTTAAATCTATACCTGTCACATCAAATCCATTTGCGGCAAGTTGCATGGAGTGTCGACCTTTACCGCAAGCTACATCAAGCATTCGGGAGCCTTTAGCCGGTTGCAGGTGTGCAATCAATTTGTCAATAAAAGCCGCAGCTTCTGTTTCATCTCTGTGTGCATAAAGTTTATGATAGTACGGCGAGTTAAACCAATCTTTAAACCAGGTATCTTGCATTTTGCAAAAGTAATGATTTACCCATAAAATAATTTTTCAAAAAATTTAATACCTAGAACGCCAACATTAGTAAACATTTCAACATTTGTCCCGCTATTCGCTACTATCTTTTTGAAACCCTTTGGGCTAACAAAAAGTATAGCCGCTTCTATCGGGCGTAGTTTTTCAGCCCTTTATCTTTTTTCATCTTTTTTTACCCAATTTCTTATGCTTATTTTCTTAATTCTCTCATAAAAAATCTAATGTAATCATTAACTTTGCCCACGCTCAAAAACAGTAATAACTCATGGCATTAATAAAAAGTATTTCGGGCATTAGAGGAACAATAGGGGGCCGGCCCGATGACAATTTAACACCACTCGATATTGTAAAATTTACTGCCGCTTATGGTACCTGGTTAAAAACTCAATCCTCCAACGCAACCTCAAACACAAAAGTGGTTGTTGGTAGAGATGGAAGAATAAGTGGCAAAATGGTAAGTAACATTGTAATTTCTACTCTTAGCGCATTGGGGATTGATGTTGTAGATACAGATTTCAGCACCACGCCAACTGTAGAAATGGCGGTGGTTTCTTTGCAGGCAGATGGTGGTATTATTCTCACAGCCAGCCACAACCCAAAAGAATGGAATGCATTAAAATTATTAAACAACAAAGGTGAATTTATCAGCGGCGCAGAAGGTGAAATAATCTTACAAATTGCCGCTTCAGAAAATTTTGATTTTGTAACAGTTGATCATTTAGGTAAAATAATCACCAATGAAACAACGCTGACAAATCATATTGAAAAAATACTTTTCTATAAAGCAGTTGATGTTACCGCAATTACGGAAGCAAATTTTTCTATTGTTGTTGATGTTGTAAACTCAACCGGAGCCCTCGCGGTACCCGCTTTGCTGGAAAAACTTGGTGTGAAAAATGTAACCCTTTTAAATGGGTCAATTACAGGAGAATTTGCACACAATCCTGAGCCACTTCCTGAAAACTTATTAGGTCTGAGCAGAGAAGTTGTTCGTCAAAATGCATCCCTTGGTATTGCTGTTGATCCCGATGTGGACAGGCTTTGTTTTGTCTGTGAAGATGGAACTATGTTTGGCGAAGAATATACGCTGGTTGCTGTCGCAGATTATTTACTGGGTATTACAAAAGGCAATAGTGTAAGTAATATGAGCAGTACCAGAGCTTTAAAAGATGTAACTCTAAAACATGGTGGAGAGTATTTTGCAAGCGCAGTAGGGGAGGTTAATGTAGTAAACAAAATGAAGGAAGTAAATGCAGTTATTGGTGGTGAAGGTAATGGCGGTATTATTGTACCCGATTTACATTATGGCCGTGATGCGTTAATTGGAATTGCTTTGTTTCTTACCCAACTTGCTAAGAGCCAAAAAACAATCAGGCAGTTGCGCAATACTTATACCGACTATTACATGAGTAAAAATAAAATTACGCTGGAAAAAGATACAGATGTAAAATCTATTTTTGAAAGTATAAAAGATAAATACAAAAACCAGCCAATTAATACTGATGATGGTTTAAAAATAGAATTTGATAATGACTGGGTACATCTTCGAACAAGTAATACAGAACCCATCATTCGGATATATGCTGAGAGCAAGCATATAACTACAGCCGATAATATTGCAAAAAGGTTAATGAAAGATATTCAGGAAACAATGGTAAATTAAGAATTAGGGTTTGGAAATTTGGAGCCTTTTCAGCGAAGTTGAACCTAATTACTAAAATATCTAATTACCAATTCCACTAAAAATTTATTACAACTAAATCTACCGAGTTAATGGAACGAATTTACTTTGATAACGCTGCCACCACCGCACTTGATCCTGCTGTATTGGAAACAATGATGCCTTATCTCACAGAAAAATTTGGAAACCCATCATCTATTTATTCGTACGGCAGAGAAACAAGAATGGCAGTTGAAACAGCAAGAAAATCCGTTGCAAAACTTTTAAACGCAAACCCTGCAGAAATATTTTTTACAAGTGGTGGCACTGAAAGCAGTAACATGGCTATTCACGCAGCTGTAAGAGATTTGGGGTGCAGGCATATTATTACTTCTAAAATTGAACACCATGCGGTGACACATACAGTTGATCATTTTGAAAATCTGGAAGAAGTGAAAGTGAGCTATGTAAAAATTCTAGCGGATGGGCATGTTGATTTGGAAGATATGGAAAAATTGCTTTGTGCTGCTGAAGACAAAACACTTGTTTCAATGATGCATGCAAACAATGAAATTGGCAATATGCTGGATATACATGCAGTAGGTAATCTATGCAAATTATACAATGCAATTTTTCACAGCGATACAGTTCAAACGGTTGGGCATTTTCTAATGGATTTAAGAAATACTCCTATTCATTTTGCTACAGGCGCTGCACATAAATTTCACGGGCCAAAAGGAATTGGTATTATTTACATTAATGAAAATGTGCGCATCAAACCATTTGTACACGGAGGTTCCCAGGAACGGAATATGCGTGCAGGTACAGAAAATATTTATGGGATTGTAGGTTTTGCAAAAGCTTTAGAAATTGCCATGGCAGGTTATGAAACAGACAGTGCCTATATTGGTACATTAAAATATTATATGCATGAACAATTAAAGAAACATATACCCAGTGTTGGTTTTAATGGTGATGTTTTAGGTAGAAGTTTATATACTGTTTTAAGTACAAGTTTCCCCAAAACTGAAAAATCAGAAATGATGTTATTCAATCTTGATATAAATAAAATTTGTGCAAGTGGTGGCAGTGCCTGCACAAGTGGTGCAGAAGCTGGTAGCCATGTTATAACAACCATCAACAATAATCCCAATCAAATTACAGTACGGTTTAGTTTTAGCAAACACAATACAAAAGCAGAAATAGATGCTGTAGTAGAAAAGTTGAAAGAATTGCTGTAAGTATTCGCCTCAGGCTAATAAAATTTTTAATAATCTATTTATCAAGGTTACTAAAATCTTAGTAAAGAATTTTTAAATTATTCTTCAAATGCAAACACTTTAAAAAGCAATATTCGCCAAAGGTAAATGGCTAAGAGTAACCTAATTTTTTCACAACTTCTTCAGGTAATTTTGGTAACTTTCTTCTATCAATTAAAAAACTGTTCAGTTGTGAAATTTCTTTAAAAATATAATGTTTATCCATTGCCCCCTGCAAGTAACCTTCACCGGTGCTGCCCCCTGTGCCTATGCGTGTGCCAATCATTCGACGAACTATATTTATATGACGGTAACGCCAATTGCCTAACTGGTTATCAATTTCAAGTAAAGTATTCAGTAATTGAAAAGGTAATTCTAGCATTGGAAATCCTCTGTATATCATTATGAAAAGTGCAGATCGGCGTGCCTCTGGACTTAAAGCTCGTTCTGTATTTTCTGTTTCTTCAAAAAATATTCTTCTAAAATGCTCAATATTTATTTTTTCGCCATCGGCTAATCCAGCAGCATAAATATTTTCGTAATCACGCCAAAAAGCATGGAAATTATTTAGTGGGTGGGGCACTTGTTCTGATGAGGATGGAACATAGTTTTTCCATAATTCATCTTCTTTAAAAAAAGGCATTCTTTCAAGCCATTTATTTATCAGTTCTAGTACAGTATTACCTTGCTCTGCATCTTTGATACTGTCAATATCCGGCTGCTTTAATTGAGATGTGTAATAACTCTGTCCATGGCGCTGTTCAAATTTTAATCCCAGTTTTGCTTCAATAATTTTAAACTGCCAGCTTTGAAAACCGGATGCGGGTCGCAGCATATCTCTAAAATCAAGGAAATCCATTGGTGTCATTGTTTCCAGAATATCGATTTGCTGTACGAGAACTTTTAAAATGTTGGTTACTCTTTGCAGTCTGTGCACGACCGTTTGCAAATCTGTAGAGTTATCGTCCATGGTCGTTTTTGCCATTATATCTGTTACAGAATTTATTTCAAACAATATCTGTTTAAACCAGAGTTCATAAGCCTGGTGTATAATTATGAAAAGCATTTCATCATGCGCCGGTTCGTTACCTTCTTTAAAACTAACCGGGTTTTGTGCTGCTATAATTTTGTCAAGTTCTAAATATTCGCCGTAATACACAGGAGGATGTTGCATGTTTGTTCGTTATTCATTTTTTGTTTTTCTTATAGGTTATTCGTTAATGGTTATTTTTCACGGCTGCACCCATGGTCATGTATAATTTAACCCCTTTGGGATTTGTAGGAACACGCATTCTTTTTTAACTCATCATTATTAATTGTTTATCACCTTATCAAAATAGTTGTTCCTTTCTCAACCACCCTGGTCCCGCTTTCGCTGTTGATATAATCTAGTGTCCAAACGTATGTGCCGGGGGCCTGTGGTATTCCTTTAAACTTGCCATCCCATTTATCTAGCCAGCTGTTGCTGTAAAAAACCCTTTGTCCTAATCGGTTGTAAATACTAAAACTTAGGTTGGTACTTTTATATGCTTTTAGTGGATATAAAAAATCATTTATGCCATCGCCATTAGGAGTAAATGCATTTGGGACTGCAATAAAACAACTATATACAACTTGTACTGGTTTTGTAATCGTATCAAAACAGCCAAAATTATTTTTTATAATCAGTTCAGGCAAGGCATTGTAATCGCTAGCATCCAAGGGAATAAATGCCTGCGGAAATGGGTTTTTTTGAGAAGAAATACTTCCGTTTCTAAAGTCCCATTTATACTCTGTTATGTTACCGATGCTGGTGTTGTTAAAGGAGGCTTTTCTCTGCGGACAAATAACAGGCGTAACTTCAAAATTTGCTTTGAGGAAATTATCGAAAATTATTTGTTGCTTGCTGGTATCTGCACAAACACCATTGCTTACAATTAGTGTGGTAATTTTTGGTTCAAAATTGGTGTAGGTAATTATTGGGTTTTGTGTAAAATTATCCTGGGCAGATCCAAATGTCCAGTGCCAAATGTTAACCATGTTGGCTCCGTTGTGATTATATATAATAGTATTTGTTGCACAGGTGTACTCTGTAATTTTTTCAAAATCTGCATTTACCGTATCCTTAATTATAAAAGTTACATCATCAGGTAACGGCGTTTGCACATCACATTCATCAAGCAGTGTATTTCCATCGGGGCCTGTTTTAAGATTTACTTTAAAACTACCTCCAACCTGCAAGGGAATATTCAATTGTAAAATAATTTTATCGGCTTTACCATCTATACAATTTGTAGTAGCACCTGTTATATTTACAGCATATGGTCCGGTAATAAAAAAGTCTCCGCCACCGGCATCGATACTGCTGCATTTTATGTTCTTTTTAAAAATCAGTTCAAGTGTTTGTGGTGCACAACCGGGTTTCGTTAAACTATCCATAAATGAGGGAAACAAAGGGAAAACAGTAAAACTTACCGAATCTCCCACAGGAATTAATCTGTCACAATTGTCTTTTAAAGTATTACCATCTGTACCATTATTTGCTTTCACTTTATATGAACCTGGGGCTAATGGGCTAGCTAAAAATATAGAAAGGTAATCAAGATCGAATCCATTACTGCATTGAGTAGAAGATGCACTTGTTGGGTTAAAAATAATTCCGTTTGCATTTACTACTTTAAAATCTGATCCATCAGCTGCAAGACTGGAACACTTCATATTTTTATTTATTTTTATTCTGATCTCAGTGCCATCACAAGGTGCTGTGGCATTGGCCAAATGAGGGTCTAAGGGATCCGTTATGCTTGCTCTACCACCACCAAATGAAAGTGTATATCCACTTTGCGAATCTGAGTAATGGCTTATCATTAAAAGATAATTGTGACCAATAACAATTGTTGGCATTTCAGCAAATCGGGGTTTATTATCTGCCGGTACTGAACTGCATTGTATAAAATTTGCACCTGTACTAGAGGTACCCGTTGTACCGGGTGAACCGCTCCAGTTACCTGTTACAACAATATTTCTATTGGTGTAAACTTCATTTGGATCAAGACCTGTTACATCATATAATTGCCAGTCATAATCATCTGAAAGATCATTTGGAGTTATCAAAAAACCGAAAGTGCCGGTTTGATAACAAGTAAATTTATACCAGAAAGGATTTTTGTCTGCGTAAGTTGTTCCATCCCTGTCACAGCCTGGTACAAATAAATTTTTGTTTGTGCATATAGGAACATTTTGCTGAAAAAAAGAAGCCGTTCCGCAAACAGGAAAAGCCGTAACAGGTGTTTGACCAAGCGTTGTGCATTGTCCGTGAGAAATTTTTGAAACGAAAACCAGACAAAACCAAAACAAACATAATTTCTTAACCATAATTTGTAAAGTTATTATAAAAGACCGTGTATGTAAATAATTTGCTGCTCCATATTGCCAAATAAAACGGGTTTATCATCTGAAAGCAACCCATTTATAGATATTGGTGCTCTATTGAATTGCATTTTTTCTTTTTTGCAATACAAATTCAATTCACTAATTTTCTTCTTTCTATTAACAAAAGCAACTTGAAAGACAAAGAATATGAAAATTGTAGAATTAAAAGCACTCAGAGGTCCTAATTATTGGAGCATACGCAGAGGTAAGTTGATACAAATGAAACTTGATCTTGAAGAAATGGAGCATAGGCCAACAAATAAAATTGAGGGTTTCAGAGAAAATCTAGAAAAATTATTACCTTCTTTATATACACATCGCTGCAGTGAATTAAAGCCGGGTGGTTTTTTTGAAAGGGTAGATGAGGGAACCTGGATGGGACATGTAATGGAACATATTGCATTGGAACTTCAAACACTGGCAGGAATGGATATGGGCTTTGGGCGTACTCGTGGTACAGGCAAAGAAGGAGAATATTATGTAGTTTTTAATTATATGGAAGAAGCCGTTGGATTATATGCAGCAAAAGCTGCGTTTAAAGTATGTGAATCACTGATTGAGGGCAAACTGTATGATTTAACAGAAGATATACAATGCATGAGAGAGTTGAGAGAAGAAACCCGCCTCGGTCCAAGTACAGGCTGCATTGTAGAGGAAGCTGCAAAGAGGGGCATACCTTTTATAAGGTTAAATAAAAGTAGTCTTGTGCAGCTTGGTTATGGAATAAACCAGCAAAGAATAAGAGCAACAATTGCCGGCACTACAAGTTGTATTGCAGTAGATATTGCGGGCGATAAAGATGAAACAAAAAGATTGTTACAATCCGCAGAAATACCGGTACCTAAAGGAAGTATTATTCGTGGTGAAGATGAATTGAAAAGTGCCATTGACGAAATTGGTTACCCTTGTGTATTAAAACCTTTATACGGCAACCACGGCAAAGGTGCCACTACAAATATTGTTAATTACGAACAGGCATTAACTGCTTTGGCAGCAGCACAAAAATACGGAAGGAATGTAATAGTTGAGAAATTTATTACAGGTTTTGATTTTAGGTTGCTCTGCATAAATTATAAATTTGTTTGTGCAGCGCTGCGCACACCTGCAGCAGTTACTGGTGATGGTGAGCACAATATTCAATGGTTGATTGAGGAAACAAATAAAGATGAACGCAGAGGCTACGGACATGAAAAAGTTCTCACACAAATTAAAATTGATGATTTTACAAAAAAAATGCTTGATGATATGGGTTACACGTTGGAGACAGTACCCCAAAAAGGGGAACAGGTTTTAGTAAAGCCAACCGCTAATCTTAGTACGGGTGGAACTTCTACTGATGTTACAGAGGAGGTTCATCCTACTAACATCTTTATGGCAGAAAGAATTAGTAAAATTATTGGCCTGGATATTTGTGGTATTGATATAATGGCACCTAGCCTAAAATTACCCATTACTGAAAATGGCGGTGCAGTGCTCGAAGTAAATGCTGCACCGGGTTTCCGTATGCATATTGAGCCATCAGAAGGTATTGCAAGAAATGTGGCAGAACCTGTTATTGACATGCTTTTTCCAAAAGAAAATACGGGGCGTATTCCCATCATTGCCATTACCGGAACAAACGGAAAAACAACTACATCGAGGCTTGTAGCACATATTGCAAAAGCCGCAGGTTACAAAGTTGGTTACACCACAAGCGATGGTGTGTATATACAAAACCAAATGATGATGAAGGGCGATTGCACCGGACCTGCATCTGCACAATTTGTTTTAAAAGATCCAACAGTTGATTTTGCTGTTTTAGAATCAGCCCGTGGGGGTATTTTAAGAAGTGGTCTTGCTTTTAGAAACTGTGATATTGCAATAGTTACAAACGTTACTGCAGACCACATGGGGCTTGGTGGCATTGATAGTCTTGCGCAAATGGCGAAAGTAAAATCAGTAGTGCCGGAAACTGTTTACAAACATGGTTACGCTATTTTAAATGCTGATGATGATTTGGTGTATGACATGAGGAAAGAGTTAAAATGTAATGTGGCACTTTTTAGTATGGATGAAAATAATCCAAGAATTATAAAACATTGTAAAAATGGAGGCCTTGCTTCTGTTTTTGAAAATGGATATGTAACTATAATGAAAGGTACCTGGAAAATACGGGTTGAAAAAGTAGCCAATATTCCTATTACTTATGGCGGTAAAGCACTGCATAATGTAATGAATACACTCCCTGCAATACTTGCTACTTATTTATACAAGAATATTAAAGTGGCAGATATAAAACTGGCACTGGAAACATTTATACCTTCTGCCACACAAACACCAGGCAGGCTAAATCTGTTTCAATTTAAACATTTTAATTTTTTAGCAGATTTTGCACACAATCCTGCAGGTTTGCAATCGCTATGCGATTTTGTTGCTAAAATGGATGGAACTCCAAAGGTGGGTATTATTAGTGGCACAGGAGACAGGCGAGATGAAGATATTAGAGAACTTGGTGCAATTTCCGCCAAATATTTTGATGAAATCATAATAAGACAAGATAAACATTTGCGTGGCCGTACTGCTGAGAATATTGTTGAACTTTTAATAGAAGGTATAAATTCTGAAAAAAAAACAGAAATACCCGTAACGGTTATTTTGAATGAGAAGGAAGCTATCATGTATGCATACAACAATGCAAAACCAGGATCTCTAATTACCATAATGTGTGATGTAGTAGCCGAAGCAATAGATCTTATAGGATGTTTAAAAGAAAAAGAAGACAGCGAATAAAATTTAAAAAAATAGTTTGGATCTTTTTTCAAAATCCCTATTTTTGCACTTCTAAATTATAAAATTGATTGAAGACTGGGTTATGGTGTAAAGGCAGCACAACAGATTTTGATTCTGTTTGTCTAGGTTCGAATCCTAGTAACCCAACTTTGCAAAACAAATCGATTTCTCTACCGTTTGTTTTTTTTCGTAAAAATCAGCACTTACACTTTGTATTAGTGAATGCTCTAGATTGATCATTGTATTTTGAATTGTAAATCCATCGCAAGAAAGTTTTTCTCCCCATACAGAACTAATTATGTCCCGTTTTTTATCGGTATCAGCCGTTTCATGTAAAGAGACCAGTATGAAAGGTTATTTACTCTCTCTTCCCGGAAAAGTTTTATATCCATTTAAACATCATCACAGGAATTTAATTTGACGTCAAACTCTTAAAGTTTGGAGCTCTGTTGAGATTTCATTTTACAAAAGCTGGACGGATCAATTTATTTTAATGAAAGTTGTTTTTTATACAAAATATTTTTCATTGTAATTCTTTTATCTGTAACCTAATTGGTGAAAATGGTTTAATCCCAAAAATATTGTATGAACAAATTTCCGGGATATGCAGAATGATCTCATATACAAAAATTCACAAATAACGTCCTCTTTCCGCAACGTCGATTAAAAAGTAAAAATAAACACATACCATATTACCCGAACCAAAATATATTCCTAGTTTGAACCTTTAAAAAAAAAGTACAAATCTTGGTGAGTGTTTTAATGAATTTTCTGCGGCTATGCACCTTCCCTTTGTTGCTCACTGACTTAAACATACCAAGAGGGTTGTAATTTTAATCAACGTTTTAGGTCACTTTTAATTCCTTAAGTTCCGTTTCTATCATTGGTTTTA
>JAYUZL010000163.1:0-10369 GCA_043751875.1 Ferruginibacter sp. | reverse complement strand
CTGCGTTTGTGTGCTGTCTCCGGCAGCAAAATTAGCATCCACATTTTTATAGGAAGCAAAGAATGTTCCCTCCCAATTTTTTTTTGCTAACGTAATACCGATTCCTCTGTGAAAATTAATTTCCCCGGCTGAATTGTAAGGCCGCAAAATATCTGACTGCCTTTTGGTTGCTAAAACATCGGTGCTTTTTTTAAAAGCAAGGCTCATCCATTGCGTTAGCCCTTGCCCCATGTTTACTGTGTAATCCCCGATTGCCAGCGACTTTATGATGCCGATGTTTCTAGCAAAAAAATGAAAAGAATAAAAATCAAAACCCTGCTTTTGTGCTCCCTTAAAAAACTGTTCCCCGCCATCTTTTTCTCCTAAAACGCCATATTGCAAGTAATTTTTATAATTATACCGATACCTTAAAAGTAATTTTTGCGGGGAACCATGATAGAAATTCTTACCTGAGTTTGGATCAACCAAGTACCCTTTAGATTGTTCAATAATCTGCGAAGCCCTAAATAAAACAGTGTTGTCGCCATTTTTTAGCCTGCTATTTAGCGATGTAAATAAATCGACATTTTCAATAACAGTAATATAATGCCTCAGTCTTTGAATAGTAGCAATATCACAACCCGGGACAGCCTGCAGTTCATAAATATTTACAAAATTACCAAGCAGACTTCTATAACTAATAATGCTTTGTACCTGCATAGGTGATAAAATGCGAAGCCCACTTAAAAGAGATTCACTTGCTGTGTTTATATTTATTGGATTTTTTTGATACTGCAACATTTCCTGCAGATAGGAATCATCTTCAGTTTCGGTATCAGCATTGTTCTCTGTGATATTTTCAAGCTGCTGTTCTACGCTGCTGTTAAGCTGCATCAAAGGCTTAGCAGGCTGTTCAGGCGTTTGTGCGCTGCATAATATCAAGAAAAAATAAAAACTTAAAGTGATGAATATTTTTTTCATTTGCTCATCTCCTTAAAATTATAAATCAATAAAATAGCCGGAGAAACGCCGAGTTGTGGGTGAAAATTTGCAGCCACATCAATCCTTAATTTATTGTACAAAAAACCTACACCACCATAACCGGTGTTATTATCACTTCTAAAACCTCCTCTTGCAAAAAATTGCTTTTTAAATCTGTATTGAAACACTCCCGTAACATTTAACGGCTGGTCTTCCTCTTTTACTATTTCTGTGCTTATATAAAAATTGTCTGAAGCATCATATCCTAATCCAAATTTATAAACAGCAGCAAGTTTTTCATTATTTACTTTGTCAATATTACCTCCAACAGGATTGTAAACATGTACACCGGCATTTAACTTTTCTGAAAGATGAAAAATTGCGCCTCCTTCAAAATTAACGGCTGAGCCATTTTGATAAGCAGGAATTTTATAACTATAATAATTAAATTGTATGCCAATATCAACTTTATCGCTCAGCGATCGGCCATATGCAAGTCCTACTTTTTGCTCATTAAAATTTTGAAACCCTGCATAATTTACCTGCACACCAAAATTGCCTAACTTGGTAGGCAACGCTGCAACAAGCCCATAAACACTGTTATCCGCAAGTAAAAATCTCCGTTCTCCATAAATACCTACACCTCCGGTAATTGTTTTTGCTAATGCGGCCTGGTTACCACTAAATGAAAAAGGATCTGTTTGTTTGGTAGAATAGGCACTTAGGTTGAGGTAAGGCATTCCTATTGAATACCGAAGTGATTGGGCTATTGCGAAATAACATAGATGCAACCCAAAAAATAATAAAATTATTGGTAGTAATAATTTTCTCAAAGCAGTGTTGGTTTTGTTATAGAAAGATAAATAAAATTGTGAAAATGTTGCAGATCTGTCAAAAAATTAATAATGGATATAGTTTTATACTTTTGCAGATGCAAATTTTAGACGGTAAAACAGTGGCAAATGCCGTAAAAGAACAAGTCATTACAGAAGCTATCGCCTATAAAAACGCTAAGGGCCATACACCACACCTTGCAGCAATATTAATCGGAAATGAGGGCGCAAGCGAAACTTATGTAGCAAGTAAAATTAAAAACTGTGCTGATGTTGGTTTTAAAAGTACACTGATAAGGTTTGATTCATCTGCTACAGAACAGGAGATCACAGAAGCAGTTATCAAATTAAATGAAGATGATGATGTAAACGGCATTCTTGTACAATTACCATTGCCTGCACATATCAATGAAGCTGCCATAATAAACCTGATTAATCCTGCTAAAGATGTTGATGGTTTTCACCCAATAAGTGTAGGGAAACTTGTGCAGGGGTTAGAAACATTTGTACCTGCAACACCCTTCGGCATCATGCTGATGCTTCAACATTACCAAATTGAAACATCTGGCAAACATGCGGTGGTTATTGGGCGTAGCAATATTGTAGGCAGACCGATGAGCATTCTATTAAGCCAGAATACTGAGTACGGGAACTGTACTGTTACGCTTTGCCACAGCAGAACAAAAGATTTAGAAAAAATTTGTGCAAGCGCAGATATTATTGTTGCTGCTTTGGGCATCCCAGGTTTTTTAACTGCCGATATGGTGAAAGAAGGCGCAGTGGTAATTGATGTAGGTATTACTAGAGTTGCTGACAGTTCCAAAAAATCAGGATATGCCATTAAGGGTGATGTTGATTTTGAAAACGTAGCTCCAAAATGTAGTTTTATAACACCTGTACCCGGTGGCGTAGGCTTAATGACGATAGCCGCACTTTTAAAAAATACACTTGCTGCAGCAAGTGCTAAAAAATAATATTTGTATTGAAAATTTTAGAAAATAGAAGTACACAATTGCCTGTAATGGAAAGTTTTTACACCATACAGGGCGAAGGATTTTACCAAGGCAAAGCTGCCTATTTTATTCGTTTGGGCGGTTGCGATGTAGGCTGTGTTTGGTGCGATGTAAAAGACAGTTGGGATATAGATAAACATCCGCTGGTAAATATTGATGATTTAGTAAAAAAAGTAAAAGACACACCTGCCCGAATGGTGGTTATTACAGGTGGTGAGCCCTTAATGCACGACCTATCATTACTTACTAAAACATTGCGGACAGCGGGTTTGGAAACGAATATTGAAACGTCGGGTTCATCTCCTTTATCAGGCTCCTGGGATTGGATATGCCTTTCTCCTAAAAAATTTAAAGTTCCATTGCCTGAAGTGGTGCCTTACGCAAACGAATTAAAAATCATTGTTTTTAATAAATCAGATTTTAAATGGGCAGAAGAATTTGCTGCACAGGTAACACCAAATTGCAAACTTTATTTACAGCCTGAATGGAGCAAGTCGCAGGAAATAACAGCGCTGATTGTAAATTACATAAAGGAAAATCCAAAGTGGGACCTGAGCCTGCAGTTGCACAAATACATCAATGTTCCTTAAGAAGAAATTTTAAAATAGTAAAATTTACAACCGAGCAATCCTCCTAAATTTTCACATTATATTATTTTTATAAAAATTATCTTCAATACTATAAAAAAAGAATAATGAAAGAAAAAAAGATTGTCCGTTTCTGTTTGTTTGTTTTATTTATTGTAATGGTGAATGTCGTTAAGGCACAATGGTACGATCCTCAAAAAGTAAATAAAAGAGCAGTAGTGTTTTATGAAACTGCTTACCAGGAAGCAATAGACGGAAAATATGCTGCGTCCGTATCTCACCTTGCAGATGCTTTAAAGGCAGATCCAAAATACCTAGATGTATATCTTTCGCGTGCCGGCATTTATGCAAGTATGAAAAACTACCAGGCATCTGTTACTGATTTTGAAACTGCCTTTTCTAAAGATTCTCTTTACTCCAGCACATTTTTATTGCCTTACTCCATATCACTTGCAGGCATTGGTAATTTTGAAAAAGCACTCGAAAAAGTTAATAGTTTTTTGGCAACGCCCAAATTAAACCAGCAAAGTATTAAAGCAGGGAATTATAGAAAGAGTACCTATGAATTTGCTTTGCAATACAAGCAAAAATCTACCATAAAAAATTACCTGTTCAATCCACAAAACATGGGTGACAGCATTAACTCAACCGCACTCGAATATTTACCTTCACTAACTGTAGATGGGAATAAAATGATTTTTAACAGACGTATAAATGGTGATGAAGATTTTTACGAAAGCAATAAAATAAATGGCGTTTGGCAAAAAGCAAAACCCCTTGCCGGCAGGTTAAATACAAACTTTAATGAAGGTGCACAAAATATTTCGCAGGATGGTGAATGGCTCATTTTTACAGGTTGTAACTACCCCGAAGGATTAGGAAGTTGCGATCTCTACATTTCTTACAAAAACAAAAAAGGTGAATGGAGTGAAGCGGAAAATATGGGACGTATTATAAACACAGATGCATGGGAAAGTGCCCCATCATTATCGCCCGATAAAAGAGACTTATATTTTTCCAGCACACGGGCAGGTGGTTTTGGCGGGTCTGATATTTGGGTGTCGCGCAGAGCAGAAAATGGAACCTGGCAAAAGCCCGAAAACTTAGGGCCAACCATTAATACAAGTGGAGATGATGGCTGCCCTTTTATACATGCTGATAACCAGACACTTTACTTTAACAGCAATGGGCATCCGGGTTACGGCTTAAGCGATCTTTTTGTAAGCCGTAAAAATGAAAAAGGCGAATGGCAAAAACCAACCAACCTTGGTTATCCAATTAATACCATTGATGACGAAGGTTCACTGATTGTTTCTTCAGATGGAAAAACCGCTTTTTATGCCAGCGACAAAGGTGATTTTAAAAATGGTTTAGACCTTTATACTTTTGAATTAAGAGAAGATATCAGAGCGCAAAAAACATTTTGGGTAAAGGGTAAAATCTACGACAAAAAAACAAAAGCAGGCTTACCGTCTTCTGTAGAATTAACAACGATCGATTCCGGTTATGTACTTTCAAAACTTAGAACCGATGAAGAAGGAAATTACCTTACAACTTTACCTCAGGGGAAAAGTTATGCATTCACTGTAAACAGAAAAGGTTATCTTTTTTATTCTGAAAATTTCACGATGCAGGGTAACGTAAATGACTCTGCTCTTGTTGTAAACATTGGACTCCAGCCTTTAGAAAAAGGATCATCTATTATTCTTAAAAATATTTTCTTCGAATCAAAAAAATACGAATTACAATCCACATCATTTACTGAATTAAATAAGGTGGCAGAATTATTAAAAGAAAATCCTGCGCTCTCCATACAAATAAGTGGTTTCACAGATAATATTGGCAAACCGGCTGACAATCTTTTACTGAGTGTAAACAGGGCAAAAGCTGTTATTATTTATTTACAGAGTAAAAGCATAGATAGTAAAAGGCTTACAGGCAAAGGCTTTGGGGAATCAAATGCAATTGCACCAAATACAACAGAAGCAGGCAAATCGCAAAACAGAAGAACAGAACTGACGGTCATTTCAAATTGATTGTATAATATTGTTTTATTTTATGCAATCAGATTTGCTTTACCAAATAGCACTAACCCTCGTTCCAAATATAGGAGATGTACGTGCCAAAGCATTAGTAGAAATTATTGGTGATGCTGAGAGTATTTTTAAAACAGCAAAAAAGCAGTTAGAAGCCATAGATGGAATTGGTACAATTGCAGCAAATTCCATCAAAAGCTTTAATGATTTTAAAGTTTGTGAAGATGAAATAAAGTTCATCGAAAAAAATAAGATTACTACCCTTTTTATCACAGACGATGAATACCCAAAACGGTTACTAAATTGTTACGATAGCCCTACCCTATTGTATTACAAAGGCAATGCAGATTTAAACAGTACTAAAATTATTTCTATTGTTGGCACAAGAAACAATTCAGATTATGGCAAAACAGTTTGCGATACTTTGGTAAAGGAATTGTCAGATCAAAACGTTTTAGTAATGAGCGGGCTTGCTTTTGGTATTGACAGTATTGCACACAAAGCCGCACTAAAAAACAAATTAAAAACAGTTGGTGTTGTTGCACATGGGCTTGATAAAATTTATCCTGCACTAAATAAATCCCTTGCAAAAGAAATGCTTACTCAAGGCGGTTTGCTTACAGATTTTATGAGCGGCACAAATCCTGACAGACAAAATTTTCCACGGCGAAACAGAATAGTGGCAGGCATTTGCGATGCATTAATCGTAATTGAAAGCAGCAAAAAAGGTGGATCGCTCATTACTGCTGAATTAGCAAACAGTTACAACAAAGATGTATTTGCCATCCCCGGCAGGGTTAATGATTTGAGAAGCGAAGGCTGCAATTATCTTATAAAAAACAACAAGTCTTTACTCATTACCTGTGCCGATGATTTGCTCCACATAATGAACTGGAAAGATGAACCAAAAAAAGTAAAAAAACAGCGGGAACTTTTTATTGAATTAACGCATGATGAAAAAATTATTACTGATATTCTTGCACAGCAGGAAAGTATTCAAATAGACCAGTTATATTTTAAAAGTGGTTTAAGCAGCAGTGCGGTAGCCAATGCATTATTAATGCTGGAAATGCAAGGCGCCGTTTCTATGCTGCCAGGCAAGGTTTTTAAATTAACGTAAGAATGTAGTGATAAATTAATTATGCCCATTCGTAATTCCTAACTCATCATTCCTACATTTGCTCATTTCCTTTATCTTTGCCTATGGCAATAAAAAAATCTCCCGCAGTAACCAATACAAGTAAATTTTTCGGTGAAGGACTCACTTTTGATGATGTACTTCTTGTACCTGCATACTCTCAAATTTTACCAAGAGATGTAAGTATTCAAACAATGCTCACAAAAAAAATAATGCTAAATGTACCAATGCTCAGTGCAGCTATGGATACTGTTACCGAAGCTAAACTTGCCATAGCATTAGCAAGAGAAGGCGGCCTTGGAATATTGCATAAAAACATGGGTATTGAACAACAGGCAGAACAGGTGCGCAAGGTGAAAAGAAGTGAAAACGGATTGATACTTGACCCGATTACTTTATTGCCGGATGCAACAATTGGTGAGGCATTACGCTTAATGAGAGAAAATAAAATTGGAGGTATTCCAATTATAGATGCACAACACAAACTCGTAGGTATTTTAACGAATAGAGATCTTCGTTTTGATATAGATAAAAAGCTAAAAGTAAGTGAGGTAATGACAAAAGAAAACCTCATTACTGCCCCGGAAGGCACAGATTTAAAAAAAGCAGAACTGATTTTCAGAAAAAATAAAATAGAAAAATTACCTGTAGTTAATAAACAGGGTAAATTGATTGGGCTTGTAACGTTTGGTGATATTTTAAAGCTAAAGAGCCATCCAAATGCCATTAAGGATTCATTTGGCAGGTTACTCGTTGGCGCAGGGGTAGGCATCACAGCTGATACTATGTTGCGGGTAGAAGCATTGAACAAAGAAGGTGTAGATATTATTTGCCTGGACAGTGCACATGGCCATACAAAAGGTGTAATAGACATGCTTAAAGCCATAAAAAAAACCTATAAGAATATGGATGTAATTGCAGGTAATATTGCAACTGCAGCAGGTGCAAAAGCTTTAGCAGATGCAGGTGCAGATGCTGTAAAAGTCGGCATTGGTCCAGGCTCTATCTGCACAACAAGAATTGTTGCAGGTACCGGTGTACCACAAATTACTGCTGTTTTGGAAGCCGCATCTGTTCTGCAAAATAAAAACATCGGTATCATCAGCGATGGTGGTATTCGCTACACAGGCGATATGGTAAAAGCAATTGCTGCAGGCGCCACCTGCGTTATGATGGGCAATGTTTTTGCAGGTACCGAAGAAAGTCCCGGTGAATCTATTATTTACGAAGGAAGAAGATTTAAGCAATACCGTGGTATGGGTTCGTTAGGCGCAATGGCGCAGGGCAGCAGCGATCGTTATTTTCAGGATGTGGAAGATGATATAAAAAAATTCGTACCCGAAGGCATTGAAGGTCGTGTTCCTTTTAAAGGCAGTTTGCAGGAGGTTGTTCACCAATACACCGGCGGTTTAAAAGCCGGTATGGGTTATTGCGGTGCAGCAGATATAAAGGCTTTGCAGGTAAAAGGTCAGTTTGTAAAAATCACCAATGCCGGTATGAGAGAAAGCCACGCACATGATATTGCCATCACAAAAGAAGCCCCAAATTATAGCAGATAAATATGACTCTTTACATATTTGAATGTTTGCTAAGTTTAATTACGTTTTTGGCCAAGAGCTTCGCTTTTGTCCAAACTAAAACACAGCTATGGTCATCATCGTTGTGTCACTCACTTGTACGGTATACCTTTAATGATCTTTAATGATGCAATAGATGATGAACACAGTTTTCATCATTCATAAAAGATTTAAACAACGATTGTGAAAAATATATTTCTTCGCTTTTTACTCACAAGCTTAATTATAAGTTTGCAAATAAGCAAAGCTGCTGCGCAAGATAGTTCCCATATACGCATCTCATTATTAACATGCACACCCGGCACAGAATTGTATTCCACTTTTGGTCACAGCGCTTTAAGAGTTATAGACAGCAACAAGGTTTCAGACCATGTTTACAACTTTGGCACTTTTAATTTTGATGATCCAGGCTTCTATTTAAAATTTGTTCGTGGACAGTTAAGGTATTATGTAAACGTGGAAGAATTTCAAGATTTTAAGTTTGGTTATATCACAGAAAACAGAGGCATTACAGAACAGCTTTTAAATTTAACCCCAGCTGAAAAAACAACAATCCTTCGTGCACTTGTAGAAAATATAAAAGAAGAAAACAAGTTTTATATGTATGATTTCTTTTTTGATAATTGTACTACAAGGTTAAGAGATATCATCGTAAAATACCATCAACCAAAACCATTGTTACCCGCTGTAATGCCTACCGAATATACCTTTCGCAATGCCATACACCAATATCTAGATGGCAATAATATGTTGTGGAGTAAATTTGGAATTGATATTTTACTTGGTGCGCCCACTGATGCTGTAATGACAATTCCTCAGCAACAATTCTTACCTGAAAATTTAATGAAGGCACTGGATTCAACCAAAAATATTTCAATCATTTCTTCCACAAAAAACCTTTATATATTGGGTGAATCCAATTACAAAAAATCGTTCTTTACTCCATTAGTTTTATTTGCGTCAATACTTATATCATTTATTTTGGCAAGCCTTTTTAAAAATAACGCTTCACAAAATATTTTACAGGTAATGGATGCCTTTCTGTTTTTTACAGTGGGTTTACTTGGCGTGCTATTGATATTTATGTGGTTAGGTACAGACCACATTATGACAAAAAATAATTATAATCTTTTATGGGCCTGGCCAATACATATTTTCTATGCATTCTTTATTAATAAAAATAATAAAATAGTTAAAGCATATTCATTGCTGATAAGCATTTTTCTTATGCTCCTTTTATGCTCCTGGTTTTTTCTAGCACAAAAAATGAACAATGCATTGTTGCCATTAATTGTGCTTATGATATGGAGAGCAGTTTCATCTATTCCAGTAAAACAAAAATCAAATGCATCGACAAATACAAAAATTTAAAACAGCATGCAACAGAAAAATATTTCATATCAAAATACCAATATTCATTACAGTATTTATGGTAATGGCAAGCCTGTAATGCTGGTGCATGGTTTTGCAGAAGATAGCAGCATTTTTGATTTACAGGTAAATTACCTGAAAGAAAATTATTTGGTAATAGTTCCTGATTTACCGGGCATTGGTAAATCAGAAATATTAAAAGAGAATCATGTACAATTAGCAGACTATGCTGCCATTTTAAAAGCCATTATTGATGAAGAAAAAATAAACAGTTTTACGCTTTTTGGTCATAGCATGGGCGGATATATAACACTTGCTTACGCTGACAAATATGGCGCAACATTAAATGGGTTTGGTTTATTACACAGCAGCGCTTATGCAGATGATGAAGCTAAAATTGTTATCAGAAAAAAAGCTATTTTTTTTATTGAACAAAATGGAACTACAGCTTTCTTAAAAACAACTATCACAAATTTATTTTACAACTCTGAAAAAAGTAAAGACGATATAAAAATTCTTATCGAGAAAGGAAATAAATTTAAGCCCAAGGTGCTCATTCAGCAATACAATGCAATGATTGCTCGACCAGACACAACTTCTATTCTAAAAACATTTAAACAGCCTATTCTGTTTATTATAGGTGAGCATGACAAAGCAATTCCTTTTGAACACAGCCTACAACAATCACATCTTCCTCAAATTGCGTATGTAAATATATTGCGTAATTCAGGCCACATGGGCATGAAAGAAGAGCCTGATATGGTAAATAAATATTTGGGAGAATTTTTACATACCCTTTAGTCTTCAGACAATACAATACATCATAATTGCGTAATTTTATATTATAGTCTTAA
>JAYUZL010000162.1:0-10890 GCA_043751875.1 Ferruginibacter sp. | reverse complement strand
ACGGCGTTAGTGCAACAACCACAACAGATGCAAACGGCGCTTACAGCTTCCCTAACTTAGCACCAAGTTCAAACTACACAGTAACCTTTAATACACCCTCAGGTTTCACAGCAACTACTCCACACGTTGGTACAGATATTACAATTGACAGTGATCCTACAGCATCGATAACGGGGACAACATCAACAGTAACAGGCGTTACAGTAATAGCAGGTGTACCAAACAATACAATAGATGCGGGCTTTTTTATTACTAAAATTATGATATCCATTTCTGGCAATGTATGGCACGATGTAAACGGATTATTGAATGGCACAATTAATAACACGCCAGGTGCTGTGCCAATACCTTCAGGATTAAATGTTTATTTAATAAATAACGCAACAGGAAAAATTGAACAAAGCAACATAGTTGCTAATAACGGTGTATTCACTTTCCTCAATGTAAACATAAATACTTCTTACAGAATTTTATATAGTACAATTTTCAGCTTCCCGGGAGATAACGCACCAAATGTTTTGCTTCCTGCTGGTTGGTTTAAAGTTGGTGAAAATCTTGGAGCAGGACCGGGCACTGATGGAGTTATTGATGGGATCTTATTTATTCAAACCGCCGCACAAAATATAATCAATGCAAACTTTGGCATCCAAGTGAAACTTGGTGAAGTTGTAATTGGATAAAAATTAAAAAACCAAGCTTATTTAAATTTTAAACATGAAAAAGAATTTTAAACTATTTTTTGTATTTGCGAGTATTCTAGTTACAAATACTATTAATGCGCAGTCATCAGTATTGGAAATGCAGAGGGGTACTAATGTCGGTTCTTCAAATTACGGTTTTGGTGTCAATACCTTGCCTGTTACAAGTCAATTTAGTTTAGATGCATTGAATTTAGGCACATTTGTACCTAATTCACCTGTATCTAACTTCACAGTTTCTTTCGCAAATCAACAGTTTACAGGTTTAAACTATGGTAAATCTGACTATTTATCAGACGGGTCAAATATTAACACAATGCAATCTACCGGACTGGTATTTGGCGCAGGGCCAACAATTGCTGCGTCCCAATTTCCGTCAGATAATATACAGGGTGCGGCACCAATTAATAGATATGATAATTTGGGATTTTACAGCAATGCCAACGGAGGGCCTAAAAATAGCATGTTTACAAGCGGACAAATATCTGGTCTTGGTGTTGATGTACAAAACACAGATCCAAGCAAACTTAACGGAGGTATATTTTTATTTACTACGGCGCAAGTGTTGTTCAATGATACAATAGCCCATCCTAAAGGTTCAAGGGCCTATTTCGGGGATATTGTAATAACTTTTAATCAACCGGTTTTAAACCCCATTATCAACCTCGCAGGGTTAGGTGGTTCTTATAGATATGTACCCGCAGGAACACCACCACCGTTTGATGTTATTAGTAAATACCGAAGCACATTTTTCACTACTGAACTGGAATTAGCAAGTGCCGGTTATTCTACAACTTTATTATCTGGTAATACAAATTTTGCATTGTCGGGTACTGATAACAATAATATAATTAACAACAACCATACTACCCCTAATGGTGGTTCAACCATCGACCCTTCAGAATTCCCTGACAGTTACGGAGCTGCATCTGGTAGTATCAAGGTTAATGGCGTTGTTAAACAGCTCGTATACAGGGTTTATTTGCAAGGTGGATCAGCATCAGAGTTTGCTTGGTCAGCGAGAGGTTTTGACAATGCGAATAATCAGTTAATAACTAATGCAGGAAAAGATCCTTTTACCGGCGATATCTGGTCTATCTCTGCGAGTTATGATAAACCAACCCAACAAATTTCCGGTAATGTATTTGACGATAAAGACGGGTTAACAGATAATAATATAAACCAATCCGGTGGTGTAGCTAATCCTACTACCAATGTTGGAGGGTTGTTATATGCAAATCTATTAAATTCTGCCGGTAATGTAGTTACCAGTGTGCCTGTTGGAAATAATGGAGCTTATTTATTTGATGCTGTATTATTAGGTGTTTATACTGTGCAGTTAACTACAAATTCAAGTACGGGTACCTATACTTCACCTGCCGTTCCTCCTGCTACTAAACTTCCGGTAGGGTGGGTGAATACAGGTGAAAATAATGGCAGCTCTACAGGTTCTGATGGAGTCGTGAACGGACTTTCAGCTCCAATAACTGTTGCAGCTAATGAAATTAAAGAAAATATTAATTTTGGTATCGAGCGTTTATCTACGGCAGTTGTCATTACCCTTCTAATACCGCGACCTGCGCTTAACAGCACCATAACACTAAATACTGAGGGCAAAATTCTATCTGGAAGCGATCCTGAAGATCAACCTTTACCGGCAGTTTTGACAGGTAAATCAGTAAAGATTACAGTATTGCCTGATAATTCACTGTTATTATACAATAATGTTGCGGTTACTTTAAATCAAATAATATCAAACTTTAATCCTGATCTTCTTCAGATTAAATTTACTTTCCCTACTACAAGTGACAGGACTGAATTTAGCTATACTTATGTAGATGCGGCAGGTTTTTCTGGTGCTCCCGCTACATATACAGTGCAATGGGCGTCTGGCGGCGCTTTACCGGTAACGCTCACAGAGTTTACAGCAATTAAAAATAATTGTACTGCTACTTTAAACTGGACAACTTCGTTTGAAATAAACACAGATAGGTTTGACGTACAAGTGAGTAAGAATGGAAGTGCTGATTTTAAAACAGTCGGTACCCGTGCTGCTAGTTCAAACAGCAGTACAATAAAAACTTACCAGTTTGATTATGCCATGGAAACAGGAGTTGTTTATTACTATAGGTTGAAAATGCTTGACAAAGATGGTTCGTTTACCTATAGTGTAATCCGCCAGCTAAGCTGCAACGATGTAAAAACACAAATAACAATTGCACCTAATCCTGTGTATGATGTTTTCAAAATATCCGGTTTGGCCAAAGGAAAAAATACCATTACATTATCAAGTACAGATGGTAAAATGATTAAATCGCAAATTTCATCCGGTACGGTTGTTCAGGTAGATATTAGTCATCTTTCTAAAGGAATATACATTGTAAGAATACTCAATGAAGATGGTTCAGTTCTCATATCAAAAGTTATAAAAAATTAATAATTTACATCTTAATTAATTAAAATGGCTGTTCCAAAAGGGCAGTCATTTTTATTTAAATCATAGTGCGCTGTCCTAAAATAGATTGACACAAAAAAGTTTCACCATTATGAATAAAGGACAATTAAAAGTTAGCAGATGGACTTAAAAAAATTACACCTTCACTTTTAAAATGCAGTTTGTAACGGGAGTATAAAGTGGGGAGGTTTTAAAGATGCTTGACTGCGCAAGTAAGGTATACAAGGCAAGGCTTTTACCTAATTCACCTCAAAACAAACGGAAGGTTAACACGGTATTAAAATATTTCAATATCAAAAAAGACTACCCCAAAAAAAAAGGAATTCAAGAAAAAAAAGATACAACACCTCAAATGAGCAAAAGCCATGGTAACATGGCTGTAGATGTGTCAGACAATGCCTTCAATAGAGATATCCTAAAAAAAGTATTTGAGTTTGTTATTAACCAGAGCAAACAAATAGCAAGCTTTTGAAAAACAGAATTTAGTGTTGGAACCGTATCTGCTTCTTTATTAAAACAGTAGGTAATAGTATCTAATAAATAGCAATGCAAAATGCTGTTGCAAAAAATAATTAAATTTAGCATATGCAAGAATTAGAATGTTACCAATTCGTGAAGACGGAAAATTTACTTTACTAAAACAAGCACTAAATGCTAATTTTATCAAAAAGTATAGACATAACTTTATAGGATATTAGGAGGTAATTGGTTATTTATAAAACCCAAAAAGAGAATATTCGTCACTACTAATAATTGGCATAAGATCAGAAAGCTTCTTTGATTTGAAAATAAAAAAGGTAACAGTGCCCAAATAGAGTTTAAGTATTTAGTGTCAGCTTTATCAAAAAATAAAAGGGCATCTGAAGCAGCAGTGTACATTCTTTTATTCTTTATAGTCTACCAACTTAGGTTAAAAGAAAAGCAATCTATTTTATGAATGATTGATTTTTTTACAAAGCATTTGAATGTTGAAATGTTTAAAGATTAAATACTGTATTTAAAATTCTACATCACAGCCAATAGGTGATCCCGGAGGCGCCTGCTCATGCATGGTTGGTTTTGCATTTTCAGGTGACTTTATTCTTTCAAGCGTGAGCAGCATATAGCCTTTTTCTTTAGTATCTGTTGATGTTTTTAATTGTGTCGTTGCATATTTTTTTAATTCATCAATTGCATTGAGTATTTGTGCTTTGGTAGCAAAAGAAGTCTCTTCATTTACAGACATAGCAAGCATATAAGTTAGCATCAACTGTTCGTTTTGATGCTGAACTATTCCCGGCAAACCTTTTAATCGTTGGGCTTTCCAGGTTTTTGTAGTCAATACCGCAATCATATCATCAATACCAAGTCCATTATTTTCTGCCTGATATTGTACCATCCGGTTTAAGCGGCTGGCATTAAATAAAAATGAAAGCGGTAAATCAGCAGCAGCTTCTGCAGCAGCTAGTGGGTCAAAAGCAAGCCCTGTACGTCGCTTAAATAATTCTCTGTTGTAGTCATATCCTGCCGGGCGGGGTGGTATGAGTTTAATAATGTTTTGTGGTAGTGCCAATACTTTTGGGTCCATACAATCAACAACTGCATTCAATGCACTCAATTGTTCCTGCTTGCTTACTGATTTGGTCACCATTTGTCCGTCACCACGTATGGCATAAGAGTAGTACATACCACCTACTACTTTTGTAACCGCTTCTACCTGATAACGGTGAAAAAGATATATCGGTACCAGCACATCTTCCAGCATAGCCATTGGTGTACCTTTTCGGATATTGTTTTCGCCAAATTGTGAAAGTGCTTTTGCACGTACTTTCATTACACTTTTTAATTCGCTTACCGGGTCCTTTCCATTGTCCCATAAATGTGCATTGGGGTGAAGCCCACCCGGATCACGGGCGTCCCTGTCTGAGATAAAAGTTAGTCCTTTGTTTATTGCATCAGTTAGTATTTTATTTAAAGCGGCCGGTGCATTGGTTTCTTTGGAGAATTGCTGGTAACCATATTGAATACTCACTTTATCCCAGTCACCAATTTCGTTCGTATAAGCATTGCTTAAATCAATTTCATTATTACTGTTTAAACTTACCATTGGTGGTGGATAGTCCATCACACTTGCACGGTTTTGTGCGCTGGAAATATAGTTGTGCATCAATCCAAGTGTGTGACCAATTTCATGTGCTGCAAGTTGCTTTAAGCGTTGCAGAGACATTTTGAGCATTTTGTTTTCCAGCAGTAATCCATCTTTTTCAAACGGTGCAAGCAAGCCCTGCGCAATCAGATAATCCTGCCTTACCCGCAGCGATCCGAGTGTAACATTTCCTTTTATAATTTCTCCTGTTCGTGGATCCACTACGGCATAACCAAAACTCCAGCCCCTTGTAGAGCGATGTGCCCAGTTAATCATATTGTACCTAAGATCCATCGGGTCTGCACTGTCCGGTAAAATTTTTACCTGAAAACCATTTATGAAACCGGCGCTTTCAAAAGCCTGGTTCCACCACCTTGCTCCTTCCAGCAATGCACTGCGAATGGGCTCGGGTGTTCCATTATCCAGGTAATAAATAATAGGTTCTATGGCTTCACTTTTTGCAGCCGATGGGTCTTTTTTTTGAAGGCGATGGCGAATGATAAAATTTTTCTGAATAGGTTCTGTTACCGGTGTACTGTAATCAAAATAAGAATTTGTAATAAAGGGAGAACGTGCATCGTACCGCCTTGTTTCAAAATTATTATCAGGCAATTGCACAAAAGAATGATGCATCCGCAAAGTAATGGCTTCAGCTTGTGGTGTTACAGAACTTACAAAATCGCCTGGCTTTCCATCTTTATTTACAAAAGTAACAGTCGTTTCAAACTCTGTATTTAAAGGAAAATTTTTGGTTCGTGGATAATAAAATGCACAGCGGGAAACATCCATACTGTAGTTACCCTGTTTGGCATTTTGTAGCCTGTTCGTAACCTGCATGGCATCACGCATTAAAAAATCAGTTGCATCTACTAATACACTGCCATTATTTTCGGCAGCCACGGTAAAACCCCAAATGGTAGATTGGGCAAACGATTGTTCAACAGCTCTTTTTTCTGCAGCATCACCACTAACAGCTCGGTAAGCATAATTGGGTTCTATCAATAAAACTTTGTTGCCTACTCTGCTAAATTTCACAATATAAGTGGTACCCAATATTCCTCTGTCAAGGCCTATATCATTTGAGCCAAGCCCCGCCGGTAGAGATGTTTGGTATAATATTTCTTCTTCTAGTTTATTTATTTGTAGCCATATTTTTCCTGCACTGTCATCTCTGTAAAAAGTAAAAAACCCTTCGTAAGACTTCATATTTTTTGTTTTTTCTTTTATAGCATTTGTTTGTGCAAATAAGTAAAAGGGAACAAATAGAAATAATAAAAAGAAACGGAGCATGATAATTATTTTATGATGCACAAAATACAAAGGATTGCGTTAATACTAACGATGGAATAATTTTAAATTTATCTCTTCTATTTGCAACTTATCAGTTACACAACGTCCTTGTCTTTGCCGGTCATGCTGTCTATTTCGCAACAACGTCCTGGTCTTTACCGATCGTTATATCAATGACCATTTTCTAAGTAAAGCAAAATAAAAAGCCAACAATAAAAGCATGTGATTTGGGAATTGTCTTTTTATTGGAAAATTTTATTGCTGATAAATTTTTTAACAAAAATTGGGTTATTTCCATTAAAATTCTTGTAAGGAAAATGGAACATATGTGCAAAGCCCGAAAAATATAAACACAGTTCTGCAAAATTTCAAGTTACAGTCTAACAGGATTTTTTAGAAAATATGCAGTATTCAAAAATGAAAGATAAAGTTTTCGTTTCCAGAGAAAACATATGATAAATGACCAAACGTCCGGCAGGGGCCGATTGTTGAGATGTAATTATTATATTATCCAATAAATATTGTCTTCTTTTCAAAAGAAGTTTATTCTTTTAATTTCTTTTGTCCCTTTTATTACCCAAAATGCTGAAAACTTTACCATTAAGGGGAAATTAGTTTTTTTATAGGACAAAGGATATATACATAGTCATAACTAGTGATATATGGTCAAAACTTATTGTTTTTGATCATATTTACATACATTCAGTTTTGAGTTTATCTCTCAAATAAAAGATACTTACTGGAGAACAGTTGTTAATGTTAAAAAGCAGAGGATACAAAACAAAACATGGCAGGGGGTTTGTTTAATCGACATCTGCAATGGGTTTATTATTCTCCGATTTACGCTTTTTGGTTTATTGTATTCAAGCATATGATTTATCTAAGTCATTGATTGCCGATAGGTAGATGTTGATTAAATAATAAACAACCCTGAAAAAAATAAATTTCATAAATATACAATGACAACTTCGGTAAAAAAGGTTTTTGAAGAAGCCGGGAACCAGATATCTTTTATGTCCGGTTTTTTTGGTAATATATTTTCCCGGGGGTTTGAAGGAAACGAATTTATCCGGCAATGTTTTATAATAGGATACAAATCTTTGTCTTTAGTAGGTATAACAGGTTTTATCCTTGGTTTTGTAATGACCCTTCAATCAGAACCTACGATGAAAGGATTCGGGGCGGGTAGCTTTGTACCAGGGATGGTAGCAATTTCTATTATCCGCGAAATATGCCCTGTGATAATAGCACTCATATGTGCTGGAAAAATTTCTTCAAGCATTGGTGCAGAACTTGGCAGCATGAAAGTAAGCGAGCAAATTGATGCAATGGAAGTATCAGGTGCAAACCCGATACAATACTTGGTTGTTACACGTATATTGGCATGCACCATAATGATACCCCTTCTTACTCTTATGGCAGATGCGCTAGCACTTTTGGGAGGCTTTACGGCTTCTAACATTGGAGGTCATTACAGCTTCTTACTTTACTTTAATAAGGCTTTCAGTCCACTCACTTTCGTAGATCTTCTGCCTTCATTTACTAAAACAATATTCTTCGGTTTTGCTATTGGCTTTGTAGGTTGTTATAAAGGCTACAATTCAAACCGCGGAACTGAAAGTGTGGGTGTGGCCGCTAATTCAGCTGTTGTGAGTGCATCGCTATGGATCATTCTGCTGGATGCTATTGCTGTTCAACTCACCTCTGTATTCGCTTACAATTGAAAATATTCTGATGGAAACGCTGACTGAAAATAAAGAGCAAAAGGAAAATACAAAAACTGTTATTGAGTTACGTAATGTAAAAAAATCCTTTGGGTCTAAAAATGTACTGACAGATATCAGTATGGATCTTTTTAAGGGGGAAAATCTGGTAGTTTTGGGTAAATCCGGTACTGGAAAATCTGTTACTATAAAATGTATGGTGGGATTACTTGTACAAGATGAAGGCAGCGTGGTGGTTTTAGACGAGGATGTAAATAACCTGAGCAGCCCAGATCTTAAAGAATTAAGAACAAAAGTGGGTTTCTTGTTTCAAAGTGGTGCATTGTATGACTCAATGACTGTAAGAGAAAATCTTGAATTTCCTTTAACACGTGTTTTAAAAATCAAAGATCAGGATGAAATAAAACAAAGAATAGAAGAAGTACTTGAGGCAGTAGGTTTATTATCGGCTATTGATGCTATGCCTTCAGATCTGTCAGGGGGAATGAGAAAACGAATCGGGCTTGCCCGAACTCTTATCTTAAAGCCGGAAATTATGCTTTATGATGAGCCGACAACGGGCCTTGATCCGATCACTTCCCGTGAAATAAGCGAACTGATTCTGCTAATGCAAAAAAAGTATAAAACTTCGTCGATCATTATTACTCATGATATGGCCTGTGCGGAGATAACATCAGACAGAATACTTGTAATGAATGAGGGGAAAGTTATAGCAGAAGGAAATTTTGAAGAACTGAAAAATTCACATGATGAACTTGTAGGTTCATTTTTTAAATAATTGGATCATTAAACAGTATCCCTGTTATGAACCGGCAAATTGAAAATAAAAAATTAATAAAACAATCACAATGAAAGTTACCGCATCACAAAAAATAGGAATAGGGATATTTACAATAGTTGGAATTCTGATTTTAGTTGTAGGTATTTTTTTTATAGGAAAAAATAAAAATATGTTCGGAAATACCTTTATGGTTTACGGGACATTCAATACAGTTGGCGGTTTACAGGCAGGTAACAAAATCAGGTTTGCTGGTATAGATGTAGGTACTGTAGAAAATATTTCTATTGTCTCTGATACAGTAGTAAGGGTGGATATGATTTTGCAATCTAAAGTCAAACCATTCCTGAAAGCTACTTCAATGGCAAGTATTGGTTCAGATGGATTGATGGGTGATAAGCTGATAATGATCACTGCAGGCGGCCCTGGTGTAACCCTTTTAAATGATGGGGAAAAAATCAAAACTACCAACCCGCTGGACTTTGATAAAACAATTGCAAGGATGACTAAAGTTGCTGAAAATGCGGAAGTTTTATCCCGTTCTTTAGCAGGTATAACTGTTCAGCTTAGCGAGGGTAAAGGTAGTCTCGGTAGATTGTTGTATAAAGATGATTTGGCAGTTTCCATGGAAGGGGCTGTAAATAATGTAAAAAATATGACCGGTTCTCTAGCAGGCGTAAGTTCAGATATCAAATCGGGGCGCGGTTCTATCGGAAGATTACTTTACAGTGATGAACTCGCTAAAAGCCTGGAAGCCACTGCAGCAGGCGCTAAGGTTACCATGTCAACAGTAAATGATGCAGCTTTTGGATTTAGTGAAAACATGAAAGCATTACAGGGAAATATTTTATTCAGGGGGTATTTTAAAAGGCAGGCAAAATCTAAAGCAAAAGCAAAAGAGGCTGCTTTGCAGAATGGAACAGACAGTACAGAAGTTGAATTTGATGAACAAGAAATGAAGGAAATAGAAACAGCCGCTGAAAAAGCGCAACAGGACATTTTAAAAAGGAAAAAGAAAGTTCCTTAAACTAAGGTGAAAAAGATACTCATTTCTGAGCAGTCATTTAATTAATTCTCAAATTTTTTCTACTAAAACTTCGGATTTTATTTTATTAAAATGAGATTTGAGAATTACTGTTGATAATGACAAAAAAGCAGCATCTTTAATTTTTACACATTAAATTAAGGAGGACAGTAAGTTGTTACCAAAAGAATAAAAATTATTTATTTATAAGCAATCTATTGGTTATTAACCAAAATCGAATAAATCATTACTTCCAAATTCTAAAATTTACACTTTAAATATTATTTTAATTTACCTCAAATACTTTACAAAATATATAACCAAATTTTTTGGCCCAATCTATTCACCGATCGCCTCAATCCCTGGTAATACTTTGCCCTCAAAATATTCCAGCAATGCTCCGCCGCCGGTACTCACATAACTTACTTTATCTGCAAGGTTAAACTTGTTTACTGCAGCAACACTATCACCGCCACCTACAAGTGAAAAGGCACCACTGTTTGTAGCTTCTGCAACTGCAAGAGCAATGGCTTTCGTACCGCCCTGAAATTTTTCCATTTCAAAAACACCCATTGGGCCATTCCATAAAATTGTTTTCGATTTGCCGATTATTTCTGAAAAGATACCTATGGCTTTTCCACCAATATCAAGTCCCATCCAGCCATCAGGTATCTGGTCGCTAGGTACATCTTTTGTATTGGCATCTGCTGCAAACTTATCGGCAATTACAGAATTTTCGGGTAAATGAATGCTAACGTTTTTTTGTTTTGCTTTTTCTAAAATACCTAAAGCTGTT
>JAYUZL010000161.1:0-2083 GCA_043751875.1 Ferruginibacter sp. | reverse complement strand
ATTGGGTTTGACTACCTTATTCTGCTCCTGTTCTTTCAATATTATTGCTTTTGAAATACTGTATAAATTTATTGAATTGCAAACATAGGATTGGGTTTTATGCAAGTTGGGTTCGACATTGTACTACCAGCTATTTGCAAAACCCAGCTTCAGTTCCAGCTGACGAATGACTATCAGCTTTTGTACATAACTTCATATATATTTTCAATCAGCAGCGGTTATGGGCAGACGGAATACTAATTCCCAACCTGCATAAAGCCCTGTCCGTTGGTGGCAAGCGTAAAGCGACACCCTGCGAAATCATAACATTTTATAGTACAGGACAAGCAATAACAAGAAAATAGATGACTAAACAGACCAAACTAATTATATTTATTTTCTGCATTTTAAAATTAGCGTTACACATCATTGCAGACACTCATTCAGGTTTTCAGGGTGACGAATTATTGCACATTGAAACAGGTAATCATCTTGCTTTTGGCTTTATGGAATTTCCGCCATTTATTGGAATTTTAGCATTTATACAAAATCTATTTCATTCCAACTCTGTATTTGTAAATCATATTTTTTCACATATTGCCAGCATAATTATTCTTATTTATGTAGCAAAGACAACCATTGAATTAGGCGGTAAAGACAAAGCAATATTTTTAGTTTTATTGTGTATTATAATTGCACCCGGTTTTGGACGTTCTCAACAACTTTTTCAACCTGTAGTTTTTAGCCAATTGTTTTGGGTTTTAAGTTTTTATCAATTAGTAAAATTTGTTAAATACCTTGACAAGAAAAGCCTTTTATATTTAGCACTTTTTGTTGTGTTGGGCTTTTCAACAAAATATGATGGCTTATTTTTTATCGTTGGACTTTCACCATTACTATTATTCAAAATAACAAGGCAAGCTGTTTTAAAAAATAATTTTTGGCTCATTGCTTTGCTTTCCTTTTTAATAATATTACCAAATTTAATTTGGCAATACACAAATGACTTTCCTATACTGCAAATGTTTGGAAGACTTTACGAAACACAATTAAACGACATTTCACGTATTGGGAATTTAGGACAATTAATTCTTGCTATCAATCCACTTTCTTTATTATTGGTAATTCCAGCATTCATATTTTTAATTACTACAAAGAACAAAAGTATTTGTAATCCATTAGCAGTTTCAATAATTTTATCAATTCTGTTTTTATCTTTAAGCAACGGAAAATCGTATTATTTTTTCCCAATTATCCTAACCATTTTACCTTTTGGCGGTATATTTTGGGAGCAAACAATTTTAGAAAAAAGAAAATGGATAGTTTATCCGCTATCAATGCTTTTAATTTTAGGTTGTGTATTAATTCTATTTGGAATGCCCGTTTATTCGTTTAACAAATACCTAAATAGTATTCAGAAATACGAAAAGAAAGAAGTAAAGGGTGGAAAACAAGTTGTAAGTTATGACGAGTATTATACCAAAGAGAAATGGGAAAATACAATGCAAAAATTAAAATCAGTTTATGACAGTTTACCTATTAATGAAAAACAGAATTGTATTATTTGGGGGAAACACTATGCACAAGCAGGTGCAATAAATCTGTTTGGAGCAAACTACAATTTACCAAAAGCATTTTCATATCACGGTAGTTTTTATAGTTGGACACCAAAAGGGAAAATGCCAGAAACTATAATTGCTTTAAGTTATCAAGTTGGAGATTTTTTTAAACCTTATTTTGAGCAAGTAATTCAAGTAAGGACAATATATAACCCTTATGCAAACACAGAAGAAGAACTTTGTCAAAAAATTTATATTTGCAAAAAGCCTAGACAGGACTTTGGCAAAATGAAAGAACTTTTTAAAAACCGAATATTTGAATAATCTAAAATTGTGGACGAAGAACGCCAGCCACCAACATGGGGTTTTGCAATATTGGGGCTTAACGTAGTAATCTTCATCATTAGCAACATGGCAGCAGTTGTTCGGGCAGGACAAGCATCGGTGGGCTTTTGGTTGTTATCTTGTACATTTATTTTTCAATCGGCAGCGGTTCCGGGCTTGACGTTTTTCAAATCCCCCAACATCGCAAAGCCCTGTTCGTT
>JAYUZL010000160.1:0-2922 GCA_043751875.1 Ferruginibacter sp. | reverse complement strand
GAAGGAATATTTTCTTCTCTTATACCAATGCCACTGGCGTAGGTAATATCAACACTATCAGAAAACTTTTTATTTTTTTTAAGTGTATTGATACAAGTGTGCACTACAATCCTTCTTATCCAACCTTCCAATGCCCCTTCATTTCTGTATTGATGAATTTGAGCAAACACTTTAATAAATCCTTCCTGAAGCATATCTTCTGCATCTTCCCTGTTTTTTGCAAAGCGATAACAAACGCCAAGCATTTTGGGGCTTAGTCGATTGTACAATGTTTCCTGAGCGGCTGCATTATTTTCAAGACATCCATTAAGCATGGTTTCTTCTGTCATAGTTGTGCTTGGTTTAACATCATAAATATAGACAATTTGCATCTATATGTTGCTGCTTTTGAAATAAAATAATTACCATGGAATAATCCCATCAAACAAAATGGATTATTTAGCAATATTTTCCAAAAAATGAATTTAATCTTTGGGCGGCGATCTTTTAATACTTACGCTTTCAGGTGGGTTATTGGCCTTAATTGTATCTTTTAATGAAGCAGCCCACTTGGTAATCTTGAATTTTTGAACAGTTGTAAGCTGGACATTTTTGTGTATCAATGAGTAAGATGGACAGGGGCATTTCATCTTCTTTTACTTGTTTAATAATTTCTTCCAATTTTTATATTGTCTTCCAATTCTGTTATTGGCAAATTCAAAAATATTAATTTCCTTCTTTCCTTCTGCAATATGGTTATCTGATCACCAGGCAATAGGCTGTACTTTTGAGTTTCATGGATACAGCGTATTATTACTATTGCAATCATCGCAGCTTCTTTGTCAAATTTGGTGAACATCATCAGGAACAAGATATTGTTTGCCAATGTCATTTGCGAGTAAAGATGAAGGGCTAATATTTTATGAAGTCGGAAAAATTAAATAATAATAAATGCTGTAAGCAGTATCAGCAAAATATCCTTTCAATTTTTTTTATCAGCAAATTTTTATGTTTAGCGCTGAAACTTTTTTTATTTTTTACAAAAATAATTCAGGAAATATTCTATCAGCATATTATTACTGATATGAACACCTGTTTAAAAAATTATATTAAATTAAAATAGTACCAGTCATTTCTTTTGGAATAGGCAAACCCATCATTGACAAAATAGTAGGAGCAATATCGCCCAATTTGCCATTTTTTACTATGCCCTTATATTCTTTATCAATAACAAAAAATGGTACCAGGTTTAAAGAGTGTGCAGTATTGGGCGTGCCATCTTCATTAATTTCATAATCGGCATTGCCATGATCTGCCAAAAGGAAAACGGCATAGTCATTGGCCAAAGCAGCAGTCACTACTTTTTCCACACAGGCATCAACTGTTTCCACAGCTTTTATCACAGCATTCCAAATACCGGTATGGCCTACCATATCTGCGTTGGCAAAATTTAAACATATAAAGTCGGCTGTGTTATTTTCTATTTCAGGAATAATAGCGGCGGTAAGTTCATAAGCACTCATCTCTGGCTGCAAATTGTAAGTAGCCACTTTGGGCGATGGAATCATAATTCTTTTTTCACCTTTAAAAGGCACTTCCCTGCCACCGCTAAAAAAGAAAGATACGTGTGGATATTTTTCAGTTTCCGCAATACGTAATTGCACTTTTTTGCTTTGTTCTAATATTTCACCTAAAGTATTTTTAAGATCGTCATTTTGAAAAACCACGTTTATTTTTTTAAACGATTGGTCATACTGCGTCATAGTGGTGTAATGTAGATTTAATGCATGCATACCAAAGGCGGGCATATCTATTTGTGTAAGCACTTCGGTTATTTCCCTGCACCGGTCTGTTCTAAAATTAAAACTTATCACCACATCCCCATCTTGAATTTTTGTTTTAGCAATGCTGGCATTGATGATTGGAGTTATAAACTCATCCGTTGTTCCATCCAGGTACGATTTTTTTATGGCTCCCAAAATATCGTTCGTCTCAAACCCAGTAGCATTCACCATTCCATCGTAAGCTAACTTTACCCTTTCCCATCTTTTATCTCTATCCATTGCATAATATCTACCAGTAATTGTTGCAATATTTCCGGTGCTCTTTTGTAAATGTTCGTGCAATTCTGTAATAAAACGCAACCCGCTTTTAGGGTCTGTATCTCGGCCATCAGTAAAAGCATGAATCAATACATTTTGCAAATCTTCAGCAGCACAAAGTGAAGTAAGTGCCTTAACATGATTTATGTGAGAATGAACACCACCATCACTTACCAAACCTAATAAATGCAATGTTTTATTATTTTCTTTGGCGAAACGGATAGCGTTTATGATAACAGGGTTCGTTTGAAACTCACCACTGCGGATGGCCACATTTATTCTTTGTAATTCCTGATAAACAATTCTGCCGGCACCTAAATTAAGATGGCCTACTTCACTGTTGCCCATTTGTCCATCAGGCAAACCAACTTCTTCTCCACAGGTAACCAGGGTGGCATTTGGATATTTTTTGTATAGTGACGTAACAAATGGCGTATGGGCATTTTGGATAGCATCACTGCTTTTTATTTTGCCAAGTCCCCAACCGTCCATTATTATAAGTATAGTTTTTTTGTTATTCATGAATCAAAGTTAACTTTTTTGCAGCTTTTGTAAATAGCTTCTTGTCATTGTATTATATCACATATCTTTCAAGTAATAATAAAAACTTAGGTTGGCACGTTTTTAGCAAATTCTAGAAATATAAAACAGTTTATATGAAATTTTTTTTTACGATTGTATCTATCGCCTTCATTACATTATCATCCTCGTTCTCAGTTCGTTTAGGTATTGATGACGTAATCGCGGCAATGAAAACCGGCAATGCATTGCAGGTTGCAAAGTTTTTTGATAATAATGTAGAAATAAGCATGCCTGATAAAAGCAACAGTTACAGCAAAAG
>JAYUZL010000159.1:0-15891 GCA_043751875.1 Ferruginibacter sp. | reverse complement strand
TATATTCGAGCACAGCATTTTAGAGAAAGCCGATTTCACAACAGCATATAATTATTCATTAGATCCTGAAATAAACAGGATAAAGAAAGCTAAGTTTTCTTTGAATGGAGTTGGCGGTCTACTTCATAAATATCAAATTGAGATCACAAATTAAATAGCAGTTCCACAATGCATAAATTATTAACCCTTTCCATAATAGTTTTATTTTCTGCAAATGTTTGCGCACAGCAAGCTTCCTTCATAAAATTAGTAAACCCAACAAAACTTAATAACACTGTTTCAACCTCTCGCCAGTTTATTATCGGCAGCACTTGTAAAACCTGCACTGTAATTATCAATAACAATCCCGTAAAAGTATTTTCTACAGGAGCCATAGCGTACGAAGTAAATCTAAAAGAAGGCGATACCAGCTTCCTCATTAACGCAACAAATACCACAGGCAAGACAGCAACAAAAACAATCAGTTTTTCTTACGGCATTCCCAAAACTCCCGAGGCAGTAAAAAAATTGGGTATAGAAACCATACAAACCTTTCCCGAAGGAAATTTAATACTAATGCCCGGCGATAAAATACAGTTTAAAGTAAAGGCTTTTCCCGGTGCAAATGTGCAGACATTCAACAATACGACTTTGTACGAAATGCCCATCTCACAAACGAAAGATATGGCCGGTATTTACCAGGGTGAGTACTCAGTTAAAGAAGCAGATAATTTTTCTGCATTAAAAATACCGGTTACAATTACCGGCACCGACGGTACAAAAATAACCAAAGAAACAGGTAACATTTTTTCTGTAATGTCGCCGTTAAGCTCTGATGTGGCTGTTACAAAAGGCATGCTGGCACATCTAGAATATGGACTTGGAGATGACAGGCTGGGCGGTGCGAAGATTGGATATCTGGATAGCCTCATTCCACTTAAAATAATTGGCAAAGTGGGCGAACACTACAAAATATTGTTATCGCCAAATCGAACTGCTTACATACCTGAAGATGTAGTAACCCTTGCCCCCAAAGGTACATTTGCCGGCTATGCACTTACTGACCGCTGGCAGGTTTATGGGGACAGTGTGTATGATTATGTATCGATTGGTCTCACAGCAAAATTACCCTACCAGTCTATGCAGGAAATAGAGCCATCAAAAATTGTTGTAGATGTTTTTGGTGCAACCAATAACACCAACTGGATAACTCAACTGCAAAATGTACAGGAAATAAAAAATGTACAATATGAGCAAATCCAGGATGGTATTTTTCGCATCAGCATTTTTCTTAAACACAAACAACATTGGGGACATAGTATTTATTACAAAGGCAATAGTCTTGTGATAAGAATAAAACAGCAACCGAAAAGTTTATCGCTGCACAATTTTACCATTGCAGTAGACGCAGGGCATGGCGGCAGCAATACCGGTGCCGGCGGCCCAACAGGTGTTGCTGAAAAAGATCTTGCGCTCGCAGTTTCATTAAAACTGCAACAGGCTTTGCAAAACGAAGGTGCAAAAGTTCTCACGACGAGAACAACTGAAAAGTTTGTAGATAACAAAGAACGTATTCTGCTTTTTAGAGACAATGAACCGAATCTTTTAATAAGTATTCATTTAAATTCATCTGCCGATCCTTTTCTTGCAGGCGGCACAAGTTCTTTATATAGGTATGTTGGTTTTAGGCCGCTAAGTGCTGCAATAAATAAAAGAATGATACAGTTGGGCTTAAAAGAATATGGTAATATTGGCTCTTTTAATTTTATGCTTAACAGCCCTACCGAATATCCAAATGCACTGGTAGAAACCTTGTTCCTAAGCAATCCTGCAGAGGAAGAGTTGATAGTTGATCCTACATTTCAGCAAAAAATGGCAGATAAGATTGTTGCAGGGATTAAAGATTTTTTATTAAGTGTTGAGGAGGATAAATAAGATGCAGAAGACCTATAAGGTTTTAGAACCCTCATAGGTTTGGCGTTTGATGCCAACTTTTTAAAAAGATCGCATCGTGGTTATAAAGAAAAATTTCTACCTAAATATATCATTAAACACCCCTGCTAAATGCACTCCTCCTTTTACAAGCTGTTCATTTAGCGGCGCTATAAATTTAAAATTATAGAGGTAATCCAATCGCTGGTCAGGCTTTACATCCGCATATACTTTTTCAGTAATGCCATAAGTATCATATATCCATTGAACCAGTGTTTGTTTCTGCCATGCTTTTCTTTGCGCAAGAGTTGTATGGTTAATAGCAGTTGCATATTCTGTGTAACTTAATTGCTGAAAATCAATGAGCTTACTATCCCACACAGAATGAAGATTTGCCTCATCGCTAAACCATCTTACTTTAACTGCATTACCACCACGATCATCGGACCTGCCAAGATGCATAGGCTGGTGTATATCTCCAATAATATGTATGAGCAATCGCACGTACAACTGTTTTGTTTCAGCAGATAAAAGCCTGTTGGTTTTAAATTCCTTCACTAAAAAATTAATCCTTGTGTAAGCATCTGTTGCAGTATCAGCAGTAAGAAATTTGGTTACTTCATCAAATGATAAACCGCTTTTTAAATTTACATAATGCCAGGTAGATAAATAATTATATGCAGGATCGCTTTTAATAAAGTCAGGCCAGTTGCTTGCCATGGCAATACTTTCAAACCCCAGTATTTTCTCAAGTTCGCTTTTAGCTTTTTTGGTCAAATACCCATCAGCTATTTGCCCAACAATACGGTGACCGGTTACACCCCAAGCACTACCGGTAAACGGCATATACACAAAAAAACCAAGCACCATTATCTTTTGAAAACACTTCATATACTGATACATTTTTGAAGACAAATGTATATAATTTAAGTGACAGAAATTTGGTTATAATGTTTGATAATCTTGTCAATTTTAATAAATAATTGTGGCTCATTCCTGCAGAGTAAGCCGTATTCCAATCAAGCAGACATTTAGAACAAGAGAGCTCTGGCGCAGCATTTGCTTTATTTTAAATAAATATTTGTATGCCAAACGTAGTAAAAACCGATGTTCATTTAAAGGATGAAAGTAGAGAAAATATACATCCTGAAATTCCTGTAAAGAACAAACAAAATGATGCCGTAAAAAATACTGCCGAAGAACCAGGGCTAAACCAAGCGGCAACCACCCACAACGACCTGGAGCCAGGCACTGACAATGCAGATGATGAGTGATTTAAATGATGGGTGATGATAAATGAATTACAAAAATAATCATTCACATTCATCATTCATAACTCTTCATTCACTGTTATTTTTTCCCCGTGCAATGCTTCCCAATATTCGGCAGCACGGCGGGTGTGAGGTATTACAATAGTATCAACTACAATATTGGCTACAGCAAACACTTCATATCATTTCTTCAGTATTCACTTTTAGTTCATGAGCGTTACCTAAATAGTATTTGATGCAGTCGTCGTAACGGAGCACCACTCAGGCCAAAAGCCCAAGCAATTCTTTTACTTTTACATCTAACGCACCTGCAGCGTATGTGTTAATATTAAGGTACCACAATCTTTTTATTACAAGATTTTCTTTACTTAAAATTACTTCGTTCATCTTCGTGCGGTAATCATTAAACTCATTTACTACTTCATTCATCGTTTATATTTTAGGCTGTAAAATTGTAGCAGTGAAGTTCATTATTAAAACCAGGCGTTTATGAAAAAAGGAAATGATTAAAGAACAGTTTATTACCCATCTTCCTTAAGTCGCAATTCGTAATTCATCCTTTACATTTACAGTTTCTTACCTTTGCCCCCTCAAATAAATAGAACAAATAACCATGGCAGATACACAGGAAGTATTACAGGAGGTAGTAATAAAATTTGCCGGTGACAGTGGCGACGGTATGCAGCTTACGGGAACTCAGTTTACAAACAACAGCGCCATGCTTGGGTTAGATCTTGCAACCTTTCCCGATTTTCCGGCGGAGATTCGTGCACCCATAGGTACTTTACCAGGGGTAAGTGGTTTTCAGTTACGCTTTAGCAGCGATAGAATATTTACTCCCGGCGATGATTGCGATGTACTTGTAGCAATGAATGCCGCAGCACTAAAAGTAAATTTAAAAGGTCTTAAAAAAGGCGGTAAAATACTTGCCAATACCGATGGGTTTGATACGAAAAATTTAAGACTGGCAAATTATCCCGATGGTATTAACCCACTCGAAGATCATAGTCTTGATGGCTACGAACTCATAAAATTGGATGTTACCAAAATGACCCGGGAGGCATTGAAGGACTTTACTATGGGTACCAAAGAAAAAGACCGTGCAAAAAATATGTTTGTGCTTGGTTTTTTATATTGGATGTACAACCGCAGTATGGATAATACGATACAGTTTCTTACTGAAAAATTTGGTAAAAAACCCGAGATATTGGAGAGCAATATAAAAGCCCTTCAAAGCGGTTATAATTTTGGCGATACGACCGAAACTTTTTCTGCACGGTACTCTGTGCAAAAAGCAATTATGGACCCCGGTACTTACCGTTCCATGATGGGCAACCAGGCACTCAGTTACGGGCTCATTGCTGCTTCACAAAAAAGCGGCTTACAATTATTCTTGGGTTCGTACCCTATTACGCCTGCATCTGATATTCTGCACGAGCTTAGCAGACACAAAGCTTTTGGTGTAAAAACTTTTCAGGCAGAAGATGAAATTGCAGCTATTACAGCTGCCATTGGCGCAAGCTATGGCGGGTTGCTGGGGATTACTACAACAAGCGGCCCGGGTATGGCATTAAAAGCAGAAGCCATGGGGCTTGCAGTGATGCTGGAAATACCTTTGCTTATCATAAACGTACAGCGTGGCGGACCAAGTACGGGGTTGCCTACCAAGACAGAACAAAGTGATTTAATGCAGGCATATTATGGTCGTAATGGTGAGTGCCCTATGCCTATTGTTGCAGCAAGCACACCGAGCGATTGTTTCACCGCAGCGTTTGAAGCAGTACGTATTTCTGTACAGCACATGACCCCCGTTATTTTATTAAGCGATGGCTATATTGCCAATGGTGCAGAGCCATGGAAGTTTCCACAATCGGCAGATTTGCCTGAAATAAAAACGGAGTTTAAAACACAATTGGGCGACCATGAAGAAAAGTTTCAACCTTATTTGCGGGATGAAAAGCTGGTGCGCCCTTGGGTAATACCGGGTACGCCCGGCATGGAGCATCGCATTGGTGGGTTAGAAAAACAAAACATTACAGGAAACATCAGTTACGACCCCGAGAACCACCAGCTAATGGTAAAAATTCGTCAGGAGAAAGTAGATAAAATTGCAGAACATATTCCTGAGCAGAAGTTAGACAGTGGTCCTGAAAAAGGAAAGTTATTGGTACTCGGCTGGGGTAGTACTTACGGTTCACTCAAAAGTGCCTGTGCTCAGTTGCAGGCCGACGGCGCATCTATAGCACATGCACATATCCGTTACATAAGGCCTTTCCCTAAAAACCTGGGCGATATTATTAAGAACTACGATAAAGTGCTCATACCGGAACTTAACAACGGCCAGCTAGTTAAAATAATAAGGGATGTTTATTTAACAGATGCCATTGCTTACAATAAGATAATGGGCATTCCATTTACCAAAGCAGAACTTTTAGAAAAGATGAAAGAGCTGCTGGCAGATTAGTGTAAGGCTGTAAACTTAATTTAGGATGACAAATAAAATAGGCGCAGATAAAATCTGCGCCTATTTTATTTGGTTGAATCTATTAGAAAGAATATTGGTATTGAGATGTTTACCAAAGCCGAACCACAGCTTTGATTTGCAACAGACACTCATCCGAATTATGACATTTTTTTTATTTCACTATATATTTAACTTTTTATTAAATCAGTGGTCATAAAGGAGAACCAGTCCAAAATTTAAATCCTTTTTCGAAAACGAGATGAAGAGCAGCCTTTAATTATGCTGATTTTTAATTTGCCAAACTTATGAAACCATTATCCTTATTATTGCTTTGCGTATCTGTATTATTTTTTACACTAAACTTTATCAATTATAACATTAATGAAGATCACGGAAGAGTTATAATACACGAAAAATTTGATCCCAAATTAATAAGATTAAATACCCTTAATAAGCTGATAAATTATGTAGACAGCACTTGTGACGTAAAACAGATTAAACAAGGCACTCTGGAATATGCTATAGAAGCTAAAAATGCGGTGTCTGAAAGATTTTATCATAAATATGCTGCATTCAATTTAAATGAAAACTGGATTGCGGCAGTTTTAGAAAAATTTAGCTGGATTTACTTTTCTTCCAGAGTTAAAGCCGATGATATTCTAATTAAAGCATATGCACTTTGTAGTCAACAAACGGATGTATTAATGGAATTACTGGAAAGCAAACACTTTGATTGCAGGGCTGTATATTTTCCCGGTCACTATGTGATGCAATGTTCTGTAAATGGGAAATGGAATTATTTTGATCCCGATTTGGAGCCGCAAATTCTCCCTGAACAGCGGTCGAACCAAAAGTGGGTTTTTAACCACGATTCGCTTGCCATTGCTTATGCTAAGCAAACCAGAACTAATCCCAATTTTATAGACTTAGCATTTGGTAACCCCGTAAATATAGGTTACGGGAAAATAAATGCAGTACAGGCTCCCTACACGGGGCTATTTCAGGCAGCAACTAAACCGCTTTCAAAAATTGCTTTTTTGTTTCCACTACTTTTGTTTGTATACACTAAAAGAAAAAAAGTGCAAATAAAAGATACAGTTATTCAAATTACAATGAATGATGAATACTATCTGGTTGCGTAATTTGCCGTAATGCCGTTTCTTTATTCTTCTGTTTTTTGTGTTTCGTTTTTATGAATTTCGTTGATGTATTGGTCCTTTAAATGGTCATAAAATGAATGTCTGCTTACCATTGTTCCTATTAGGTTAGATATTAATGCTGTTATCATAATATAAAAAATAACGTTGTGGCTGTTTGTCATTTCCAATACAAGAATGGAAGAAGTAAAAGGGCTTCTGGTAATACTTGTTAAAAAGCCTGTCATGCCGCATAAAATAATCAGATTGGTTTCTGTGTTGGACAAATGAAACCAGCCTGAAAATACTGCACCAATGCTGGCGCCCGCACTTAGTGATGGCGCAAAAATACCGCCTGATGCCCCTGTTGAAAATGAGGCTATTGACCCTACAATTCTTAATATAGGTAAATACCATTCAACATGTTTTTGATTGGTAAATAAACTTTTTACCATTATTTCTTTACCTGAACCAAAGGTTTGAACATCTACAAAAACAGCTAGTGTGGCAACAACAAGCCCACAAATAGCCACGTAAATTACTGTTTGTAAATTATTTTTTAGTAACCTTTTCAGTTTAAAAAGATAAAGTATTATGCTACCCATTCCACTTCCTGCAATGCCCGTGATAATTGCAATCGGAATAGTCAAAAGAATTATCCATGTAGGCAAACCATCCAGGCTTGGGTAACCCAAATAAAGATAAGGACCCAAAAAGTTTAAAGCTGTAAGCCCCGCAATAATAACTCCTGTAAGCAAGGCAGATTTAAAAAAACTGAAATGTGTTTTGGTGAGCTCTTCAATGGCAAAAACAATACCTCCCAATGGCGTATTAAAGGCAGCAGCAAGGCCTGCGGCTGCGCCTGTTACAATCATGTTTCGTTTAGATATTTTAGGATACCATGCAGGCAGCAAGTCATTTATTTTTTTAAAGATTGAAGCAGAAATTTGAATGGTAGGTCCTTCTCTGCCAATTACACCACCGCCAAAAACCATGACTAGACTGGAAAGTATTTTTATAAAAATCACTTTTAGACTAAGCAACACATTTACTTTGTAAGCATGTTTTGGATTAGATAATTCAATAGCCGCACTTACTTGTGGTATGCCGCTGCCTTTTGCATAGGGTGCATATTTTGAAACAATCCACCAGGCTAAAACAAAACAGGTAGGTGTAATGATGAAAAATGTCCAGCTTGTTTTTTCATATATAAGATGAGTTCCTAATTCTGCAAGGGAAAACAATTTTGCATACAGCACAGCAACTCCACCGGATACTAAAGCACCTGCCCAAAAAGGCAATGCATTAAGGAGGTTCTTTTTAAGATTTTCATTCCTGATTAAGTCAAATTTCGATTTTAATACTTTCTTGGTCTTGTTTAAAAAATCCATAGACAAATTTAAGCTATGTTAACTATGGGTACTGCAAACATTAGAGTATTTGACACCGCAGCAATTAAAAAAAACATTTTATTCAGTAATTCCCTAGTAAAATAAAAGCAACAATTTAAACTCCAATCAATATTTTGCAATGAGAAAGAATCTAAACAGGCTGCCAATTATTTGGCAGCCTGTTTGGGTTAAATAGATCAGTTGAGGATGACTAAAACCAGCTTCCGGTAAAGGTTCTGTCGGCATCCTTCATTCTCAATCTTCTTTTGTGGACTTTACTAATTTGCTTAAATGCTGCCGCAATCATTAAAGGAATAAACAATAAAATTAATGGTGGTATTCCTAAGAAACTTATCCATTTACCACCAAAAGTTTTGCGCATTGGGCTCCGCAATCTTTCAGCAATTAAATACATGGCCGGTACAATAATAAGTGTCATAAAAAATGCAAATGCAAGCCCGAAAATAATGGTCCAGCTAAGTGGTTTCCAGAAAGCAACATTATCGCCACCAAAGAATATATGCGGGTTTAATTCTGAAAATAAGGTTACAAAATTTATATTAAAACCAACCGCAATAGGTATAAATGCCAGTATAGCTGCAAGGGCAGTTAGCAATACAGGTATAATTCTTGTTTTGCCGGCTTGTACAACCGCTTCTCTTGTTTTCATGCCACGGCTGCGCAGTTCTTCTGCAAACTCAATTACCAAAATACCGTTTTTAACCACAATACCTGCCAACCCTACAATACCCAAACCAGTCATTAGTACAGATGCTTCCATACCAAAAATAGAGAAGCCCAGCAGCACACCAATTACACTAAAAACAATTTCCGTAAGAATAATAACTGATTTACTTACAGAGTTAAATTGCAGTACAAGCGTTAATAAAATTAAAGCAAGTGCAATAAACAAGGCTTTCGTTAAAAATGCGCCTGTTTCTGCCTGTTGCTCTCCTTCGCCGGTTTGTTTAATGGTAACGCCATCATCTTTTTTAGTAAACGAGGCAAGGTACACTGCTATTACCCGGTTTACAGCAGTAGCATTAAACCCCTTTGTTGTCAAAACATTCGAGCGAAGCTGTATTAATCTTTTTTGGTTTTTACGCTTTACACTTCCAAAAGTACTTGTAGGTTCTACTTTTACCAACGAACTTATAGGAATATTTTTTATTCCTCCCCCTGCAAAATCCCGGAAAGAAATACGCATGTTAAGTAACTCTGATAAACTTTTTCTTTGCAGTTCATTGTTGCGCAACTGTATTTTATATTCGTCTTTTCCTTCTTTTATTTTTGAAATTTCTTTACCAAATAACGCCGTACGAATTTGTAACCCAACCTGTGCAGATGAAACACCTTCTATCAAAGCCCGCTGCCTGTCTACCGTTAAAGTTATTTCTGGATTATTTAAATCAACATCCATTTTTAATTCTTCCACGCCGGGCACCTGAATACTGTCTAAATAGTTTTTTAGATTAACAGAGGTTTTTACGAGGTTGTCAAAATCTTCGCTCGCTACTTCAATATTAATTGGTGGATCTGTTGGCGGACCACCACTTTCCTGGTCTACACTTATTTCAGCACCGGGTACGCCCGAGATTGCAGCTCGTATCTTATCGAGATATGGCTTGGAACTTTTGCCATGTCGTTTTTCAAATTCTACAAACGAAACCTGTACTCTTCCCAATTCGCTGCGGGTGCTTCTGTCGCCGGATGCCGGATCACTTGCCCCTATTGCTACGTTGCTGATAACACTTTCTACAATCGGATTTTTTTTGCCGGTTGCATTATCAATTTCCAATACTTTGTTTACTTTGGCTTCCAGTGTTTTTACGATTGAATCAGTATGTTGTACGCTCGAACCAACGGGTAATTTTAAGTACACATAAATCTGGTTGGGATCGCCCTTGGGAAAGAAGGCGATACCTATTCTGCCCGTTGAAACAGATATCCCAAAAATAGCTACAGATAAAATCAGCAACACTACTGTACCCAATAATAAGTGTACAGGTCTCCATCCTTTTAATGACCAACGAATTAAATTTTCGTAATGGCTCATAATCCATGGCAAAACTTTGTTTTGAAAACTATGTATTGCATCTTCAAATACATACCTGTGCAATACAGTTAATATCATAAAGAATATAATCAGGTTGCCTAAGAATGACGTGCCCAGCACATCCAGTAAAATACCAAGTGCTATGATAATCCAGAAGAGAGGCTTTTTAAATATAGCCGATTTCTTTTCTTTCTCACCTTCGGGATGGTTCATAAAATCTACCGCAAAAATAGGATTCATTATAAACGCAACAACAAGCGATGCTGCCAGTGTAAAAATGAGCATGGTGGGCAAATACACCATAAACCTTCCTATTATTCCCGGCCAAAAAAGCAATGGAAAAAAAGGAGCAAGTGTCGTTAAGGTTCCTGCAAATACCGGTACAAATACTTCGCCTGCAGCCATTTTTGTGGCGGTCTTAATGGGTATTTTTCCTTTGCCATCGACAAATATCCGGTGCGTATTTTCTATTACCACAATGGCATCATCCACAATAATACCGAGCCCGAACAGTAAGGCAAAAAGCACCATAAAGTTGAGCGTAACATGAGTGCCTACAATTAAATCAGCCGCAGGCAAAAATACAAATGCCACAAACATACTCAGCGGCACACTGAGCGCTACAAAAAAGGCATTTGTGACACCCATAAAAAACATAAGTACAATCAGTACCAGTATAAAGCCTATGATAATGGAGTTTACAAGCTCATTAAAAGATGCTTTGGTTTTTGTACTCTGGTCACCGGTAACAACTGCGTTTAAGTTTTCAGGGTAAATAACGCCTCTGCTTTCCTTCACCATCTTTTGCACGGCATCACTTGTTTCAATAAGATTTTCACCACTGCGTTTTACAATATTTAGTGTCACAACGTTTTTACCATTTAGGCGTGCAAAACTTTCTACATTTTTGGTAGTATCTTTTATGGTAGCAATGTCTTTTAAATAAATAGGGTTTCCGCTGGTGTTTCTAACAATAACACTTTCAATATCGAATGCTGTATGAAACTGGCCTTTTAATTGGAGGTTTCTTTTCATATCCCCCACATCCAGCAAGCCGCCGGAGATATCTGCATTTTCTCTTGCTACTGCGTTGCCAATATCATCGAAAGTGATTCCAGCCGCCTGCATTTTATAATTATCAACATTTATTTGAAACTCTCTTTCCGGTGCTCCTACAATATCTATCCTGTTTATTTGTGGAATTTCTTCGAGTTTATCCTTCATGTCATCTGCAAACTTTTTCAACTTCGCCATTTCATAATCACCACTTAGGTTCACATACATAATTGGCTGGTCGCTCAGGTTCACTTCAAGCGCCGTTGGCGCCTGCGTTAGGTCATTTGGCAGATCTTGCTTGGCTTTGTCAATGGCATCTTTTACTTTTTGCAGTGCAACATCCACTTTTACTTCTGTATCAAATTCTACCTGTATGGCCGAATAATCCTGCAGAGATGTGCTGGTAAACTTTTTAATTTTTGCCCCTGTTATTCCTTTTATTTGTTTTTCAATAGGGCGTGTTACAAGGTTTTCAATATCTTTTGGTGAGTTGCCTACATAAATGGTTTGCACATAAATGGTAGGTATCACAATGTCCGGAAACTGCTCTTTGGGTAATGTAAGAAATTGGTACAACCCTGCTAGTGTAACAAATAACATGATAAGATAAATCGATGTTTTGTTATTGATGCTCCACGATGTGGGTTTAAATTCCTTATACTTTTTCTGTATATTTTCTAATACACTCATACAATTATTTTGTAGATTAATATTTTAATCAACCGGTTAATTCTTTTTACAATGTTGTTTTTAATTGCTGCCCTTCGTACAAGCCTGCATATCCATCAACAATTAGTTGGTCGCCGGCTTTTAAACCGCTCTTTACTTCTATCAATGCATCATTTATCATTCCAACGGTTACTGGTCGTTTGCGGGCAAATAATTTTCCTTTTTCAGAAGATGCAATCATTACAAATTTTCCTTTCTCATCATTCTGTAATGTTTTTAAAGGGATGGCTATTGAATTTGGAGAAGAATAGTCCCTGATTTTTAAGAGGGCTGTTTGGTTAGGATTTAATGTAGGGTCAGAGGGAAGTTTTGCTTCTACCACAAATCCTCTGCTGCTGGGGTCAATAGATGCGCCAATAAAACTTAAAGTGGTATTGTATATTTTTCTTGTATCGGGCATTGTTACAACAACCGCTGTTCCTCTGCCTACTGTGCCAAGATAATTTTCAGGAATATTTCCAATCACTTTTAAACTGCTTCTGTTTACTATTTTTATTTGCGGACCTGCCGCATTTACACCACTAAAAGTTTCTCCTACTCTTATATTTACTACATCTGCCACACCGGTAACATCGCTATAAACATTTGCGGAGTTCATTTGCTCCTGTGCAACTTTTACCTGCTCTGCAATCAACGATAAATTATTTTCTAATGCGGTCACATTTGTTTTTGCAGTAAGTAACTGTACTTCGGTGCCAATCCCTTTATCCCACAAGTTTTTTTGACGCTCGTATAAACTTTTCGCCAGTGCCAGTTGTGTTCTTATGCCTGCACTCTGTTGTTTTGCGGCCTGCACCTGCTGGCTTTGTACGGCATTATCGAGCCTTAAAAGAAGCTGCCCTTTTTTTACCAACTGCCCCTGTTTTACAAGCACAGCTTTTACCTGGCCGCCCATTCCTCTTGGCGAAATATAAGAACTGTTTTCTGCATCTATTTTTCCCTGGAGTTCAATATAATGTTCAAAATTTTCCAGTACGACAGGTGCAAAAGCAATTAGTTTTATTTTTGATGGGTTGCTACTCGTTGTATCAAGTTTTGAAAGTTCTTCCTGCAGTTTTATAATCTCTGCATCTTTTTTAACTTTTTCGCCTTTCAATTTTTCCAGTTGTGTACGCTTATCTGTAAGCGTAGCGTTACTTTCTTTTTTGCTTCCTCCGCAAGAAACCGAAAATATGGAAGCTATCAATAACATGGTAAAAAAAGTTGTCTTTTGCATATAATATGGTATTGTATTTTTTGTAAATGTTATAGTTTTCCGATGGCTTTCTGGTAATCTATTTTTGCAATAATGGCATCGTACAAAGCACTGTAATAATTATTTTGCGCAACTTTCAGTTCCGCCTGTGCATTGTATATTTCCTGATTATTGCCAAGCCCCTGATCATATTTTATTTTGGTAGTATTATACACTTTTTCTGCCAACTCAATGTTTCTTTTCTGGTTATCCATTGTTACTACAGCGGCATTAATTTTTAGCCTCGCCTGTGTCACATCGTTGTCTATAGATGCTTTTAACTGCTCTATGTTATTGTTGGTACGCTGCACTTCTATTCTTGCCTTTTGCACCCTCGAGCTTTTTGCAAACCCATCAAAAATAGGTACTGATAACCTTAATCCAACAAGCGATGTGGTGAACCATTGACCCCCTTTAAAAAAGTCAAACTTTTGTCTTTGTGCATTCTTACTGTAGTTTCCAAATGCAGACAGCGTAGGCAGGTAGCTCAGTTTATACCTTCTTACATTGTACTCATTCAATTGTTTTGCAATGGTTAAAAACTGATATTCTTTACGGTCTTCGTACTTATAATTATCAGCCAGAATATTATTTTTTATTTTATCTTCTGTTATTGAATCTGTAAGGAGTAATGAATCTTTTTGAGGCATGTTCATTAAAAATTTAAGCCCGGCATTGCCTGCATCCAGCTGGCTTTGTATTTTAATTTTTTCTGTTTGAAGGTTGTTTAACTGAACACTTACTTTATCTACATCGAGCCTTTCTGCAAAACCCTGCTTAAATATTTCTTTAGTATCTTTTAGCAGTTTTTCAAAACGTATAATATTTGCATCAATTGAAGTCAGTTGTTGTTTACCAACTACAAGCTGGTAATAAATTTTCTGCACGTTTGCGTTGATCATTTCTTCCGTTATCTCCGTTTGTTTTTCGTAAAACCTCAACGCAACACTTCTGGCAATAATGCCTATAAAAACCTGCCCGTCAAACAATAGCTGGTTCACGTCAAAACCACCTGATGCATTGTATTTTGTACCAAACCTTACGGGGAAGTAGGTTCCGGCAGGACCACCGGCTATTTCTGCCGGCAACAGACTTGTAGGTATAACGAGGTAATCATTAAAAGTGCCTGACGCATTTATTTGTGGGTATGCCACGGAAGTTATTTCTCTGTTGGTTTGCTTTTGCACCTGGTAATCGAGCAAAGCATTTTTTACCTGTACACTGTTTTGCTTAGCATAATCTACTGCCTGTTGTACAGTGAAGCTGTTTATTTTTTGTGCGTTAACAACTATTGTAAATAACACTAAAACAAATACTGTAAATAATTTCATCATTTTACTTTTCATCTTTATTAATCTTTTTTAATCTTTCCTGCTGGTATTTGGTAGCAAGCTTGTAACCCTTTGGCGATACCATGCCAAATAAGAAATGCAGGGTTATTTCCTGCTCAAGTACTGCAAGGCTTTGCTTTACTTTAGTATGAAACTCAGGGTTAAATGGCAGCATCATACTTTCTACCCTAAAGCGGGCAAGCACTTCTACTTTTAAATCTTCTCGGTACAATTCTTCTTTAATGCCTCTTTGTAGGTTTTGCTTTATTACACCGAATAGGTAATCATTCTTATGTTTTGAAAATTTTTGATATGCTGCAGGATAATATTTTTGCATATCAAATAACAAAGAAGGATTCATAGACCTGAAGACTTCCATAATAAAATCCATTGCCAGAAAAATTTCATGCACCGCATTCTCTGCAGCATTGATATCTCTGTTACAGCATGTTTCGCTGTGTTCCAATACAGATTTTATAACATCATCTACCAATGCATCTTTATCGGCATAAAATTGATAAATGGTTTTTTTACTGATACCTAGTTTGGTGGCAATATCATTCATACTCACGCTTTTCAATCCAAACTGCATAAACAGTTCGTGCGCTTTTTGTTTTATTCTTTCTCCTGTAGTTAAAAATTCTTCCATAATAGAGCGCAAAACTATGGAAACTTTTTATGTAACACAAGTTTCCATGTCATCAAATTATTACCGCTTATCATATTTTACTCATTTAAATAGTTTTTAAATTCCAAGGCTACAATAAAATTATATTTGTAGCATAATTCAGCTTACCATGGAAAAGTCATTTAATTATAGAAAATTTCTGCAATATTTTTTACAGGGATTATTGATCATGGCTCCTGTAGCCATAACGATTTATGCATTGTTTTTTGTAGTATCTACAATTGATGGGTGGTTACCTATTTTTCGTTACAAAGACGAGATAGGTGTTACACATGTGCAGAATTATGGCCTAGGTTTTATTATAATACTGGCTGCCATAATATTGATTGGCTACTTCAGTTCTTTTTTTATAACAAGCCGTATCATTAGTTTTTTAGATAAAGCCATGCAAAAAGCGCCGGGCATTAAACATATCTACGGTACTACCCGAGATTTTTTTGAAGCATTTGCAGGAGATAAGAAAAAGTTTACACAAAATGTATTGGCAAATGTTGATGATACTGATGTGTGGCGGATGGGTTTTATTACAAAGGAAGATATGAGCGATTTTGGTTTGGCAGATTTTGTGGCAGTATATATTCCAATGGCTTATTCAGTATCAGGCAATGTGTACATCATACCAAG
>JAYUZL010000158.1:0-21733 GCA_043751875.1 Ferruginibacter sp. | reverse complement strand
GACAGAGAGGTTAATAATGGAAACGAAAGAGAACATTTTGAGGCAGGAAATAACGAAGGGAAAGGAAAAGAAGCAGGGCAGAAAGAAGAAAAGACTGTGGAAGCAGTTCATTAATAATTATATAAGAGGTTAGCACCAAAATGTGTTCCTCATAAAAAATAAGGTTACTAATAAAGTTTAAAGTACTATATGTCATTACTTAAATACGAATCACAACAAAGGGAGCCGTTGGTAAATGGTAACAAAGATTATCACCAGGTTACGGAAGATATTATTAGCCCAATTGAGATGAAGCCGGGCAGGCTTTGGTATATTGGTTTTTACATCAGTGTTGCACTGCTTATGCTTGGTGTTTACAGCATTTACAGAGAGGTTACTTATGGTATTGGTCAATGGAACCTAAATAAAACCATTGGTTGGGGTTGGGATATTACCAACTTCGTATGGTGGGTAGGTATTGGTCACGCAGGTACGCTTATTTCTGCCATTCTTTTATTATTTAGACAAGGTTGGAGAACAGGTGTAAACCGAGCAGCAGAGGCGATGACGATTTTTGCTGTAATGTGTGCAGGTCAATTTCCAATATGGCACATGGGTCGTGTATGGATGGCGTTTTTTGTATTGCCTTACCCTAATACCCGTGGTCCATTGTGGGTAAATTTTAATTCTCCGCTTTTGTGGGATGTGTTTGCGATATCAACGTATTTTACGGTATCATTACTATTTTGGTATTCAGGTTTATTGCCTGATTTTGCCACCGTAAGAGACAGGGCTAAAACAAAATTCCGCAAAATGATGTATGGTATTGCAGCTTTCGGGTGGACGGGAAGTACCAAACACTGGCAGCGTTTTGAATCACTGTCATTGGTGTTAGCAGGTTTAAGTACACCACTTGTACTTTCTGTACACACGATTGTATCTTTTGACTTTGCTACATCGGTTGTTCCAGGCTGGCACACAACAATTTTTCCGCCATACTTCGTAGCAGGAGCTATCTTCTCAGGTTTTGCAATGGTTCAGACTTTATTGATCATTGTAAGAAAAGTTTTAAATCTACAGGATTATATCACAGTAGGGCATATAGAGGCAATGAATAAAGTAATCGTACTAACAGGAAGCATTGTAGGTATTGCTTATCTAACAGAATTGTTCATTGCATGGTACGGTCAAAATCCGTATGAAATACATGCTTTCTTTGAAAACAGAGGAAATATCTTTAGTCCTTACGGTTGGAGTTATTATTTAATGATGTTCTGTAACGTTGTTTCTCCACAGTTGTTCTGGAGCAAAAAATTAAGAAGGAATATCACGGTTACTTTCTTCATGAGTATAATTGTAAATATTGGAATGTGGTACGAGCGTTTCGTAATTATTGTTACTTCAGTTTACAGAGATTTCTTACCATCCAGCTGGAGTACTTATTATAGTCCAAGTATTTATGAAATAGGTTTTTACCTTGGCACGTTTGGGTTGTTCTTTACCTGCTTCTTTTTGTTTGCAAAGTACTTCCCGGTTATTGCTGTGGCAGAAATTAAGTCAATATTAAAAACGAGCGGTGAAAATTATAAAGTGAAAATGAGTGACATTGAAAAAGCAGATGCAGAGAAGTTTTATATAGAAGAGGTAGAGCATGCGAACTAACAAACCAACGGACAATTATGGAAACTGCTAAAACTGCAAAAGTATTATTATGTTGAAATATAAAAATTGTACAGAAAGTAGAAATTGAATACAAATCGCGGACAGGTTTAATTTAAATAACACGGTTTTAGTAAGTGGAAAAAAATAAGTTATGAGCGGAATTAAAAAATTTGTGGTAGGGTCATTCGATGATGAAGCGGTTCTCTTTCCGGCTGTAAAAAACGTCAGAAAAGCCGGTTATAAAATTCATGATGTTTACACTCCATTTCCTGTACATGGGTTAGATCATGCTATGGGTTTAAGAGAAACAAGCATACATACAGCAGGTTTTATTTATGCAGTTATAGGTACTACAACAGCGCTAACATTTATTAGCTGGGTCTTTACAAAAGACTGGCCGTTAAATATTGGCGGGAAACCACATTTTGCGTTGCCCGCATGGATTCCTATTACTTTTGAACTCACGGTATTATTTTCTGCCGTTGGGATGGTACTTACTTTTTGTTACCTCTGTCAGTTATCACCGTTCGTTAAAAAGCATCATTTTAGCACACGTTCAACAGACGATCATTTTGTAATGGTAATAGAATGTACAGATAAAACAAATGACAGTGAAGTTCAAAGTTTTCTGCAAAATGCAGGAGCAAAAGAAATTAATGTCCAGATAGCTGAAACGGGCTGGTGGCTTGGTAGATATGATAAAGAGCAAAAGCTTTACAGAGAAGAACTGGGATATTAATCTGTAACTGATATTTTTTAATGGTCATCTGTGGCCTGAAATGGATAATAAAAGAATAATGAAAATACTTACATGCCTTTTACAAATAACGTTGTTAATAATTGCAGTAATTTTTGCAGGTTGTGACAGCAAGCGTCAACCGGGTAAAATTTACATGCCTGATATGGTTTACAGCAGGGCTTACGAAAGTTTTGCAAAAAGAGACAGTACAAAATTTACCATGGACATGTTTAAAAAAGGGGGTGAAATGATTTTTTTTAATAACGTGCCACCTTCTGGAACGATAAAAAGAGGAGAATTATTTCCTTATACTTTGCCAAATGACAGTAATGGTTATAAAATGAGTAAGATGGTAAAAAATCCATATGATTCTGCAATTATCACAAAAGCACAGATGGCAGAAGCAGGTAGGCTATTTAATATTAACTGTGCAATCTGCCACGGTGCAGCTGGTGTAGCAAATGGGCCTATAGCTGCAGGAGGCTATGTTGGCGGTGTGGCAAACTTAACAGCAGATGCATATGTAAAAATGGCTGATGGCACTATGTTTCATTCGATCACCTATGGTAAAGGAGTCATGGGTAGTTATGCATCGCAAGTTACAAGAGCACAGCGCTGGATGATAGTGAAATACATTCGCACTTTGCAGCCTAAGTCAGATTCGACATCTTCTGCTGCAACAAAAGATACCACAGCAAAAAAGATATAATAAAACAGCATATCAAGCAGTATAAAAAAGTATTAGATGAACAACAGTAAATTTGAATTACCTGGAAGCTATAAAAAATGGACTTGGGGCCTGATAGTAGTAGGTTTATTAGCCGTATTATATGGGTTTATAATGTTTCATCCATTTGTACATCCCACACATGCTGAAGGCGGTGCCCATGCAGATGTAAACGGAACAAGGTTTTGGGCGGTATTATTACAAAACAGCGTTTACTGGTTGCTTACTGCTAATGCAGCTATGTTTTTTATATGTATAACCACTTTGGCAATGGGTGGCTGGCAGGTAGCAATGCGCAGAGTACCGGAGGCTATATCAAGTGTGGTGCCTGTTTTAGGGCTTATTACTTTTATAATATTACTTGCCATTGTTTTAGGTGGCCGTACAGACATATACCATTGGTTAGACCCAAATCTTTATGTAAAAGGAACAGGGACTTTCGACAAAATTCTCAATGGTAAACACGGCTTTTTAAATCCTACTTTTTTTCTGGTATGGTCTGCTGTTTCAATTGCATTATGGATTTTGCTGGGTCGTAAAATGCGGTCGTTAAGTTTAAAGTCTGATGAAGATGGTCCAATGGATCATATCCAGGCCAAAAAATGGATTGATTCCAATTTTACATATTCTTCTTACTTTATTGTATTTTTTGGATTAAGTGTTGCATCTACCGTTCCATGGCTTTGGTTAATGAGTATCGATCCACATTGGTACAGCACCATGTACAGCTGGTACACTTTTGCAAGTACATTTGTTTCTGGTCTTTCTTTGATTGCGATATTCGTAATATTTTTAAAGAACAGAGGGCAGTTAGAATACGTAACAGAGGAACATTTGCATGATATTGGCAAATTCATGTTTGCCTTTTCTGTGTTCTGGACGTACCTTTGGTTTGATCAATATATGCTGATCTGGTACAGTAACCAGCCGGAAGAAACCCGTTATTTTATTGACAGAATTGGTACTGCAACAAAAACAGGTCCATATTACGGAATTTTCTTTTTTAACCTTGTGGTAAACTTTCTGGCTCCTTTACTGATATTAATGAGAAAAAGTTCTAAAAGAAACTGGACAGTAGTGACATTCGTCGCAGTTTTGATCATATTTGGACACTGGATAGATTTTTTCCAGATGGTGATGCCAGGTACAGTAGGACCAAATTTTGAACTAATGCCTTTTGAATTTGGAATCGCTTGTCTTTTTATAGGTGTGATAATGTGGGGAGTTGGAGGTTATTTAACCAAGCACTCTCTAATTGCGAAAAATCACCCTTTCCTAAAGGAAAGTATGATACACCATACATAGAATAATCGTAGGTTTAATAATTATAAGAAGATTGGTTTTTAGTAGAAATTAAAGGTTTTTAAGAAAAAGATTGGTTGAAATAAAATATTTCAATTTTAAAAGTAAAGCGTATAATGAAAGAATTATTTTTATTGGCAATAGTAATTATGGTCTTTGTGGTCATTTTTCAAATTGCAAAAGCAAGTGAGTACGTAAGTGTATTAAAAGGGGAAGAAAAAACACGCAAACAGAATAACAAAATAAACGGGTTTTTATTAATAACTTTTTTGATATTCGGGTTGATTGGTGTTTATGTTTGTAATGAATGGTTTTTTCATAAAACATTATTTCCACAGGGTTCTGCATCTGTTGAAGGAGAAAAAATTGATTTCATGTTGTACCTGACTATTGGTGTAACGGGTGTTATTTTCATCATCACTCAAATACTTCTTTTCTCATTTGCTTTTAAATACCAGGAAAAAGAAGGTAAGAAAGCTTTTTTCTTTCCTCACAATACTAAGTTGGAACTACTTTGGACAACAGTACCGGCCATCTTTCTTACAATATTGGTCGTTTTTGGCTTAATTAACTGGTTTAAAATAACAGGAGCTCCTCCGGATAATGCTATAACAGTCGAAATTACAGGACACCAGTTTGCATGGGAAATGAGGTATCCGGGTAAAGATGGTATTCTTGGTAAAAAGAATTATCGCTTATTTAATAAACCATCTGGTAATATACTTGGAGTTGATTTCGAAGATATAAACAGTTTAGATGACATTCATACACAACAAATGCATTTACCGGTAGGCATTCCTGTAAAACTGGTAATTGGATCAATGGACGTAATACATGATGTAGGTCTTGTGCATTTTAGAATGAAGATGGATGCTGTGCCTGGTATACCAACAACACTCTGGTTTACTCCTAAATATACAACTGAAGAAATGAAAGTGAGGACAGGTAACCCTAATTTTACCTTTGAAATAAGTTGCGATCAAATTTGTGGTGCAGGGCATTTTTCTATGAGAGGAATAATAGTAGTCGAAAAACCTGAGGAGTACAAAAAGTGGCTGGCAGAGCAAAAACCTGAATATTACTCTTTGTTTCCGGATAGAGATCCAACTAAAGCGGCAACTGATTCTACAAAAACATTGGCAGCGGTCTTACCTCGTAAATAAAATATTAAAAGTATAAAAACAACACAATGAGCAACGTAATAACTTTAAAAGAATCAGCGGTTCAGTTTGATACCCAGCATGATGAATATATTGATCACCATCACAAGGAAACGTTTATTTCAAAATACGTTTTTAGTTTGGATCATAAAACAATTTCAAAACAATTTTTGGTTACAGGAATTATATGGGCAATTGTTGGAGGTTTGTTCTCTGTAATTTTTCGTTTACAGCTTGGTTATCCTAATAGTACTTTTCCTTGGTTGGAAGATTTACTTGGCCATTGGGCAAAAGGGGGTAAAATTCAGCCCGAGTTTTATTATGCACTTGTAACTATGCATGGAACAATTTTGGTATTCTTTGTGTTAACTGCAGGTTTAAGCGGAACATTTTCAAATTTTCTTATTCCGTTGCAAATAGGTGCGAGAGACATGGCTTCTCCATTGTTAAACTGTATGAGCTACTGGTTCTTTTTTGGTGCTTCCGTAGTAATGATGTCTTCTCTGTTTGTACAGACAGGACCGGCAGCAGGAGGATGGACGGTTTATCCACCTTTAAGTGCACTCGGTGACGCATCTGCAGGTAGTAAAATAGGAATGGATCTTTGGTTGGTAAGTATGGCTCTATTTATTGTTTCTTCGCTTTTAGGTGGATTAAATTATATTACTACTGTATTAAATATGCGTACGAAGGGTATGAGTATGACCAGAATGCCATTAACCATTTGGGCATTCTTCTTCACAGCTGTGTTGGGTGTACTTTCGTTCCCTGTATTGCTATCAGGAGCCATTTTATTGTTATTTGACAGAAATCTAGGTACAAGTTTCTTTTTGAGTGACATTGTTGTTGCAGGAAAAGTTCTACCAAACGAAGGTGGAAGTGCAATTTTATTCCAGCATTTATTTTGGTTTCTAGGTCATCCCGAAGTTTATATTATATTATTACCGGCAATGGGTATGTCATCTGAAGTTCTTTCAGTTAACAGCCGTAAACCAATTTTTGGTTATATGGCAATGGTCGGGTCCATGTTCGCTATAACTATTCTGGCTTTTTTGGTATGGGCACATCATATGTTTGTAACAGGTTTAAATCCTTTTTTAGGAGCCTTTTTCGTCTTGCTAACATTATTGATTGCTGTTCCTTCAGCTATTAAAGTATTCAACTGGCTTACTACGTTATGGAGAGGCAATATTCGGTTTACTCCGGCAATGTTGTTTGCAATAGGTTTTGTAAGTTTATTTATCAGTGGTGGCCTTACAGGGATATTTCTTGGTAACTCCGCATTGGATATCCACCTTCATGATACTTACTTTGTAATTGCTCACTTTCATATAGTAATGGGTGTTGCATCTTTCTTTGGTCTGTTTGCAGGTGTTTATCATTGGTTTCCAAAAATGTTTGGCAGATTTATGAATAATACGCTTTCTTATATACATTTTTGGATGACAATAGTAGGTGCATATTTAATTTTCTGGCCAATGCACTATGAAGGTTTAGCAGGTATGCCACGTAGATATTATGATTTTTCAAACTGGGAATCATTTAAAATGTTTGGCGGTTTAAATGAATTTATAAGTATCGTTGCTATGGTAGTATTTGCTGCACAGTTGCTGTTTGTTATAAATTTCTTTTACAGTATTTGGAAAGGAAGAAAAGTAACTACTATGAATCCATGGGATGCAAATACATTGGAATGGACAACACCGATCAGACCGGGTCATGGTAACTGGGTAGGAGAAATACCTGAGGTACATAGATGGCCATACGATTACGCAAAAGAGGGCAAAGACGGAAAAGATTTTATTATGCAGAACGTGCCGGTTGGAGAGGAGGAAGAAAAGCATTAATATTTTATAATTTGCTATTGTGCTAATTTCCTTAATACAGAAGCCAAAATGCTATTCGGTTTTAAGATGAACAAAATAGAAAATATAGGAATAGCAGATTCTAAGTCCTTTGCGTTGGCTAGCAAGGTTAAAGATTATTTTCAACTCATAAAGTTTACTTTAAGCTTTATGGTTGTGTTTAGTACAGTTGTTAGTTTTTTAATAGCGCCTTACGAACAGGTTTATACAAGGCACCCTTTGATTTCAGTTCTTTTACTTTTTGTTGCAGGTCTTTTTATCACAGGCTCTGCCAACACCATAAATCAGGTATTGGAAAAAGATACTGATGCTATAATGTTTAGAACGGCTAAAAGGCCGATTGCTAGTGGAAGAATGAGCGTAAATGAAGGATCTATATTTGCCTTCGTTATTGGTGTTTTAGGTGTTGGCATGATGTGGTACTTCTTTAATCTGAGCAGTGCTATGGTTGGGCTGGCCAGTTTATTTATTTATGGTTTTATTTATACGCCATTAAAAAAAGTAAATTCCATAGCTGTATTGGTTGGCGCATTACCGGGAGCTTTACCATGTTTGATTGGTTGGGTTGCGGCCACAGATAATTTTGAAATAGGTGGGTGGATTTTATTTGCGATTCAGTTTATTTGGCAGTTTCCACACTTTTGGGCAATTGCATGGTTAGCGCACGAAGATTACAGCAAAGCAGGATTTAAATTACTTCCAAGTGATAAGGGACCAACAAAGTTTACAGCACTGCAAACAATCATGTATAGCGCTATGATGATCCCGATAGGCGTTCTGCCCTATTTTTACCAGCTTGCCGGCGTTACAAGTATGTGGATATTGTTAGGCTGTAATTTGTGGATGTTGTACATGAGTGTAAACTTGTTTATAAAAATGGATAAGGCATCAGCCAGAAAAGTAATGTTTAGTTCTTACTTTTATTTGATGGTGGTTTTTTTAAGCCTATGGGCTGATAAAATAATAAGATAAAATCATTCTGAAAAAGTATTCACTCTAAAAAAAATTAAAAGCCTCATTAGGCTTTAGTTACAGAATAAATAATACAATATGAATGCCCTAGCGATAGAAAAAAAATCAACGAAAATACATCCACATAAATTTACTTTATGGGTAGGTATTGGTAGTATATTAATGATGTTTGCAGGGCTGACAAGTGCGTACATTGTTAAGCGAAATCAGGCTAACTGGCAAACATTTGATTTGCCTGTTGCATTTTGGTATAGTACAGCAGTAATTGTATTAAGCAGCTTTACTTTAATGATGGCAGTCAGCTTTTTTAAAAAAAGAATGATGAGCCGTTATAGATTACTGATGGGCGCTACGCTTTTATTAGGATCTGTATTTATTTGTTTACAAATTGTAGGCTTTCAACAATTGTGGGGCTTGGGCATTACATTACAAGGCAACGTTTCTTATTCATTTTTGTATGTAATTGTAGGTTTACATGCGGCGCATGTGGTTGGAGGGGTCATTGCGTTAATAGTAATGTGCCTGCAGGCTTTTAGAAGCAGTGTTAGAAATTACAGTATAATACCGGTAGAATTAATGAACACCTACTGGCATTTTGTAGATATCTTATGGATTTATTTATTGGTTTTTTTGTTGATGATTAAATAAGTCGTCTGCGACAATGTTTTAATGCTGCGGATTATTACCAAGAGAGAAATTGATAAAAAATGAATAAAGAATATTAATTTTGAATAGTTTGAGGATAATCTGACCTGATTGCCTTTTAAAACACTAAAAACTATTATGTCGACAACAGCTATACCTGCAGGAACAAAATGGTGGAACGGCGGCAGAAGCCCGTTTAACGCCAGTTATGGAAAAGTTATGATGTGGTACTTTTTAATGAGTGATGCTTTTACTTTTGGTGCATTTCTTATTAGTTATGGTACCATTCGTTTTAGTGTAAATGATTGGGCAGATCCTAACAAAGTTTTTAATTCATTTCCTTTTGCAGGACATACTAATTTACCACTTGCGTTTGTAAGTTTAATGACTTTTATTTTGATTTTCAGTTCTGTAACAATGGTATTGGCTGTACACGAAGGTCACAACATGAACAAAAAAGGTGTTGAAAAATATATGATTCTCACTATCATTGGGGGGGCCGCATTTTTAAGTTGTCAGGCCTGGGAGTGGTCGCATTTACTAACAGGAGAGCACATTACTTTATTACACGATGGTACTTTGTCTGTATTGCCTACTACTGCAAGTTCAAACCCATGGGGGTTGCCATTGGAACATCAATCAATGATAGCAGCGTTACAAAAGACTCCGCACGATCAATTGGCAGATATAGCTTCAACACTCCACCATACAGGTGCGGAAGTTGCACATAACACCTATGCGATGTCCAACCCTGAATTAATTAATATGATCAGCAGTTCAGAATTGCATGCCACACATCTTGGCCGCCCCGCATTTGGCAGTTACTTCTTCGGTATTACAGGTTTTCACGGTTTTCACGTTTTAAGTGGTGTGGTTATAAATATTATTATGTACTCAAAAACAAAACTTGGACACTTTGAGCAGAGAGGGCATTATGAAATGATAGAGAAAGCAGGATTATACTGGCATTTTGTAGATCTTGTTTGGGTATTCGTATTTCTTTGTTTCTATCTTGTATAAAAATATTAAAATTTAAAGTTGGTTACCGTTAAATATAACATCTAAATTATATGAGTCAACATACAATATCGCCGGAAATTACACATGATCAAGAGCACTCAGAGGGTACAGGAAGAATTTGGAAAATATTCTGGGTACTATCACTGCTCACAATGTTTGAGCTTGCGCTGGGTTACTTTCTTTATTTTAAAGGAGAGAATATTGCTCACATAGCTGTATTAGGTACTAAAATAGTAATTGGTGTTCTGACGCTGCTGAAGGCATACTACATTGTTTCCGTTTTTATGCATTTGGGCGATGAGGTTAGAAATATGATTATGACGATTACAGTTCCATTGGTGCTTTTTATTTGGTTTATTATCGCATTTTTATTTGATGGTGACAGCTGGAAAAATTTGAGAAATACTAATGCAGGCAGTAGACCAAACATCGAAAAAGTACAACCTGTACCTATTAAAGAAGGCATAAGAAAATAATATTTTAGAACATATTATACAAGCCATCAGATGAAAATGATGGCTTTTTTTTATTTCGTATTTCAACGAATTAAAAATCGTTTATGATATACCTTTACTTATTGAAAGTGATCTTTTATGATGCACTAACTTAAAATAATATAGTGAACAAAAAAGCTTTTCTTGCGCTACTTCTGGCAATTTTACTTCCCCTTACGGGGTATTGGTTAGTGAAATTTTATAGTAAAGATGCTGTACATATGCCTCCAAGGTATTTTTTCGATGATGTTGTTTCTTCAGCAAAAAGCGGAAAAATATCAACCGATACGGTGTGGCATAAAGTTAAAAACATCCATTTCACCAACCAGCTTGGTAAAAAAGTTTCATTAGATGATTTGCATGGAAAGATAATTGTGGTAGATTTCTTTTTTACAAGTTGTCCAAGTATTTGCCCGGGCCTTGCACGTAATATGAAACGGCTGCAGGATTCGTATAAACAAAACGATAGCATTGTACAATTTTTATCTGTAAGTATAGATCCAATTCGAGATAGTGTACCAAGGTTGAGAGCATTCGCTGATAAATACAATGCCAACCACGATAGCTGGTGGTTTGTAACCGGCGACAAAAAAGAGATTTATGATTTTGCGTTAAAAGAAATGAAAGCAAGCGTAGCTGATGTAGGCGCAGATACTGCATTCCCTCATACAGAAAACTTTTTTTTACTGGACACCAATAGAATTATAAGGGGTTGGTACAATGGTTTTGATACTGTTAAACTTGCAAAACTTGCAAAAGATATTCCAACGATAATGTTGGAAAGAGATAAAAAAGCACCTTCTGTATTCAGAGATTTTATTCCCATATTACCCGTTATTTTTGTAGGTCTTGGATTAGTTATATTGTTAATGGCAATACTTAACCGAAATAAAAAATTAAAACCGCAATATTAATGTTACAACCAACGCTTGTAAAAAACGACAGTAAAGCTAAAATTTTAATATGGACAGTTTCTATAATTGTTTTTGTTGCTGTTGTTATATTAAGCAAAGTAAAATTGGTTTTAAACCTGCCTTTTAATGTGCATGTTTTTGCCACAATAAATGCTGTTTTAAATTCAATGGTGGCTGTTTTACTTGTAGCAGGCCTAATTACAGCAAAAAGCAAAAAATATGCAATACATAAAAAAATAATGCTCTCTGCAATTTCCCTTTCAGTACTTTTTTTGGTAAGTTATATCTGCCATCATTTACTTGCCGGAGAGACTAAATATGGCGATCTTAATCATGATGGAGTGCTTAGTTTAAATGAAACAGCTATGGCAGGTGGCGCAAGAGTATTTTATTATATTCTTTTGCTGACGCACATTCCTCTTGCGGCAATAATCCTTCCTTTTATACTTTTTACCGCATACCGTGCTCTAACAGGTGAGTACGAAAAGCACCGGAAACTTGTCCGCATAACCTGGCCTGTTTGGTTTTTTGTTGCGGTTAGTGGGGTGGTGGTTTATTTAATGATCAGCCCTTATTATAATTAATCTGCTATTGATGCATTAGCTTTTACAACGGCAATTTTATTTTTGCCCAGGTAAGAAATCAATAAATTTATTTTATCACTCACGTTTACTCCTTTTTCAAAATCTATTTTGCTTTGAATCTTATTGCCTACAATATTTAAATATATACTGTGCGCTGTAATTTTATAAACTTCTGCATTTATAACAGTTTTACTTTTAAATAGTTTTACAGCCTGTTCAAATTCAGGTATGTATTTGTTGTTAAACAAGGCTGCAAATATCTTTTCTTTACGCCCAGTATTTTCCAAAGAAAAACTTACCTGTTCATTCAAATCCAGTTCTTCAGGTATAATTTGCCAGGGTGAAAATGGTACGGGAAAAAAGAGATAACTGTCTATTTCTTTTACAAAATATTTATCGTCAACCATTTTTAAATAACCAATAAATTTATTGTTGAGCATACTTTTGTTAATAAGTACATCCAGCGCATTGTTGTATAAAAATTCAACACCTGTTGCCATCATTCTGTCGCCACGATCAGATAATTTAACCTGAAAACTTACCACATCACCCACCATAAAATGGTGTGTCTTTTTAATAACTTTTTTTTCTTTTAATTCCTTCTGTATTTTCTCATCTACAACTGCACGTACAGTTTTCTTTTTATTTCCTTCTTCATATTCAATCATGGCATATTTCTTCTCATGGTTGATAAAAGATATTTTTCCTTCAGTGCGCTTGTTCATTTTGTTCAATTAAAGTTGTGCTTAATTAAGATAAATTAAAGAGATAATTCAATTGAAGGATCCCAAAAATATTTATCAAAATCAATAATGGTTTCTTCCTGTATTTTTATTTTTTCTTTTAATAATAATTCTTCCATTAATGTTGGCGTAGCAAAATGATGTTTGCCTGTAAGCATACCATTTCTGTTAACAACCCTGTGTGCAGGTACTTTTTTTATTTGCTGGTGAGCTGCATTCATTGCCCAACCTACCATGCGGGCAGAAAGTTTTGTACCTAAAAATTTTGCAATAGCTCCATAAGATGTTACCCTGCCTTTCGGTATTTGGCGAACTACGGCATATACATCTTCAAAAAAAGTAAAGCTTTCTTTTTTATTTTTTGATGCTGTTTTATGAGTGGCTTTAGGCATTTAAGTAATTTGCTCGGTTAACGCACTCTGTTCAATTTCTTTTTGCAATTGCCTGTCAATATTGGCTATCACATGAGGTAGTTGAAATCTTAGATAATATATTTTTTTACTGCCGGCAATATCGAGGTTTTCGTAATGTGTTTTTATTTTTAGTTCTTCCGAAATTGTTTCTTTGCTGTAAGCATCATCCAAATCCTCCATCATATTTATACCTAGCATTGCTGCCGCTTTTTTAGTAAATGAATAAAGGTCGGGTGAATCTGTTTTTAAATGAATACTGCCTTCATCTTTTAACACCTGTTGGTATAACCTTAAAAAACGTGGGTGCGTTAATCTTTTTTTTGCTTTTGATAAGCGCAAGTGCGGATCGGGGAATGTTATCCAAATTTCATCCACTTCATCTTTTATAAAATAATCAGGGAGTTTTTCTATCTGCGTCCGTAGAAATGCTGCATTTATTATATTTTCATCAAGTGCTTTTTTTGCACCGATATACATTCTGTTTCCTTTAATATCTATACCTATAAAGTTTTTATTGGGGTGAAGTTTTGCAAGGCCGACAGTATATTCACCTCTTCCGCAGGCAAGCTCCAAAATAATTGGTTGCTTATTTTTAAAATGCACATGCCACATGCCCTTGATGTTTTGTGGATATTCGAAAACATTTTCAAAAGCCTTTATTTGAGCAAAGCGAACTAATTTTTTTTGTGCCATTTTGCAGCAAATATATTAAGTAAAAGAGATGATTACTTATAATTGTATTAACTTGAAGCGGCATATGATTTGCAGACCTTGTTAATTATAAATTTAAAAAAAACTTAAAATGAAAAAGCTATTAGTTCTTATGTTATTTTCATTTGCTTTCGTATTTGGAGCAAATGCACAAACTGAAGTTAAGGTCAAAAAAACAACAACACCCGTACAAAAAGTACATAATGCGGTACATCGTCATAAACATTACAAAGGTTATAAAGTAAAAAAAAGATACAGTAACGGACACAAGACTAAAAAAAAGGTTGATACAAGAACAGGAGAAGTGGAAGTGAAGCACAACTAAAATTGTAGAATCTTAAAAATAATTCTTATAAAAAGGCCGTTTATCGTATGTGATAAACGGCTTTTGCTGTAGGGGAAGGGCTGACACCCTCCTTATTTTGCCTGTTTTATTTTACCTCATTTAAGTATAAATTACGTGTAAACCCTTTACCCGTCTAATTAAGAGAAATTAAGAGAAATTAAGAGAAATTAAAAAAAAGTGTACCCTAAAAGTGTACCCTAACTTTTTTTGTAATATGTTTGCATTGTTCAAATGCCAACATAATGAGAGTTAACTTCTATCTAAAGGACCCTACAGGGGACTACGAGACATGGATATACTGTTTAATCAGTTATCGAAATAAACGGGAAAAAATATACACTAACCGTAAAATTCACCCAAAACATTGGAACCCGGAAACACAAAAAGTACGGCAAAATTTTGCAGGTTACGGTACTTTTAATAAATGGATAAAAGATGTTGATGCCTATGTTAGCCAAATTGAAACGGATTGGAGTAATGAGAACAGCTCGAAAGAAGTGATTGCACCTTTACCCGGTTACATTCTTAAAGAACGTTTGCGTAAATATCTGTCTAAGGAAACCAAAGAAGAGAGAGAGGCAAAAGAAAAAACATCTTTTTGGGGTTACAATGCCACATTTTTAATGCGAATGGAAAACGGTACACGAGTCCACAATGAAAAAGGTACTCCATTGGCAAAAGGAACCATTTTCCAATTCCATAACCTCAAAAGGCACTTACAAAACTTTGAAACAAAGACAGGGTTTAAACTAACCTTTGAAAATATCGACATGGTATTTTATAAAAAGTTTGTTGATTACCTCACCATTACTCTTAAACTGTCCCCTAACACAATCGGTAAATTAATAACGAACCTCAAAGTATTTTTAAGAGAGGCATATGAGGACCGGGTTACTACAAATAACACTTTTACTTATAGAAAGTTTAAAACGATCAATTTTAAAAGTGATACCGTTTACTTAAATCTTACTGAAATTAAAGAGATGCAGGACCTTAATTTAAACAGCTCACCCCGTTTAGAACGTGTAAGAGATATGTTTATAATAGGTTGTTTTACGGGTTTAAGATATAGCGACCTCACCAATATAAAACCTGAAAATATTGAGAATGGCATGATAGAAATTGTACAGGCAAAAACAGGGAACCCGGTTGTAATACCATTTACAAATAATGTACTCCAAATATTAGAAAGGTATAATTACACAATGCCTAAAATCAGTAATCAAAAGTTTAATGAGTATTTGAGCCTAGTTGCGCAAAAATGCGACTTATTAAAAAAAGAAATAACCATTAACTCTATTAAAGGAGGTAAGAAAGTACAATCAACAGTACCAAAATATACTTTAATCAGTAGCCATTGCGGACGCAGGAGTTTTGCAACAAATGAAAATGCTGCAGGGGATTTAGATACTGGCGAAATAATGACACTAACCGGACATAAAACAGAAAAATCATTTTATAAATACATACGGGAAACCCCAAAGGAAAAGGCAGAAAGAATAAAGGAAAAGTTTATTCTTAGAGAGGCAAAACAGGCAGCAATAATTTCACATTTAAAGGCTGTGTAGGAACCGTGTTATACGCAAAAGAAACGCAATTAAATAAGAAATAAATAAGAAATAACGGTGAATTACTGTGAATTAACTGTGAAAGGACTATAAATCCAAAAACCAAAGATTAGATATACTTATTGCATTATTTAAACTGTTATCAATTCCTTTTATTATGCTCTTTAATTGAGTTAAACTTTTAATTAAATATGGTATATCAAATAAATCAATATTTTAATAATTACAAAATATTAATGAATTATTGCAGTTTATTTTCTAAAGAAAATTGGCGGTTATTTTATGATGATTATTATTTTAATCAATTTTTTATAGAAAAGGTTGATTGTAAAATGATAATTCCATTATTAGAGGAAAATCTTTTAAACGGGGATATTACAGAAAATCAAAAACTGTATAATATTATTGATATAAAAATTAAGGAAATTGAAAACATTATACAGACTTTTGATATTGTATTAGTCAATGAAATAATAAATAAGAAGTCATTAAGTTTTATCCAAAATGAATGTAAAGGACTAACAGGATATTTGCTTTTTGAAGTAAATATTGATGAGTTAACTGTTGGAGAATTTTATAAGTTTATTAAAAATAAATTTGCTGACGACAAAGAAAAGATTGAACCCTTGTTCGCATTAAAATCATTAAATATAAATGAACAGGCAAAAATTATTGCAACAATTACGCACCAAGAAAGTAATGTAAAGTCAAAAATTAAATGGAATGGTACACCGGGAGAGTTTGGTGCAATATTTAATAAATTGTTTGATAATGGGTTTATTGAAGTAGTAAAAGATAAGGCAAACATGGTAAGGGTATTGAGTGAATTATTTGAAATAAGAAATGAAAAATCGGAACCAGTTAACCCCAAATATTTGTATAAATGTTTCGGAGAAAAAGAGAAAGAATATCCGAATGGATATTTAAAAATACCTCTATCAGATAACTACAATAAGAACAAATAAAATTTACCCCTACAAAACCCCTTAAAGTACCCTTGTAAAAGTTAAGTAAAAACAACATTTGTATAAAATATATACAAATGGAAAATATCATTCTTTCAAATTACTCCCTGCAGGATTGGCAAAACGTAATTAACAACAGCGTAAACAATGCCCTGCAAAATCATTCTAAACATACTGCAGCGGTCCCACCGTCTGAAAAGTATTTAACACGTAAAGAAACAAGTAAACTTTTAAACGTTTCCTTACCTACGTTAAATAAATATACCAAAACAGGCAAAATAAATGCCTACAGGTTTGGGGTAAGAGTATTGTATAAACTTACCGAAATAGAATCTACACTTCAAAGAACATCTACAGGGAGGGCAGCTCATGTGTAAACCTATTCATTTGCCGCAATATAAAAGGGTTTTTTACCACTACGATCCACAAACAGGTGAGTATATCAAAACATTAGAAAACGCCCAAGAAACGCCTGTAATGCGTTTACCATACCAATTAAAAACCGAACCTGCCATATTACACCAAATTAAATGCAATGCAACCGTAATAATTAGGGGTAAGGAAAAATTTAAGAGTGGGAGTTTTAAGTTCTTTACAGGTATGCAGGAAACCGATTTTAAAGAATGGTTTGCCGGCAATGATTATGAAATTTTAAAAACGGGAAAAGTACTTTCTCTTTGTTTGTTCCATTTCAACAATGATAAAACAAGATTAACCGTTTATTATTTTGGTAGGTTTTACAAAGAGAATAGAGCAGAAAGAGAACGTTTTATTATTGGCATCATTCCCACATTACAGAAACTTAATTAAATACAAAGGCAGGGTTTACACCCTGCCCTAATATGTTCATTTGCCGCATAACATTGCTGTAACGCTCTTACCACAAATATATAATAAAAATGATTGATGGTATCAACATAAATTATACAATACCAAATTTTGAAGTTTGGAGGCAGGCGGTCCCCTTTCATTTACTTGCATCAGTAGAAACCTTTGAAACGGGGTTAATATCTACTAAAAAGAGAGGGGAAAAAACAATCACTCTTTACCGATCAGTTTGGGAAACATTTAAGGTATTGGTTAAACAAGTAACATACAAAGGACAAAATATTTACTACCTCAATTTAAAAGGCAGTTTACATAAAAATTATTTCGGAGGGACCAATTATTTACCCTTTACATGGCAGCACCTACAGTCGCAAATTAAGTATGTATGTGAAACCCTTCATATTGACCCATTAGAGGCTAAAATTAACGGTTTAGAGATAGGGGTTAATGTTTGGACCCCGTTCCAGGTACACCCATTTATTATGCAAAATATTATTGATTATAAAGGGGATCCATTTATTAGATACCGTAAAGATGCAAATGGTATATGTTTAGGGAAGGTTTGCGACAATAGCCAATATTCTGTAAAAATTTATAATAAAGGATTGCAATATAAACTTTCCCAAAACTTAATAAGGTATGAGCTGAAATATTTTAAAATGCAACCATTAAAACCTTATGGTATTTATACCTTATCGGACCTGCAAAACTTTGATAAGGTTAATAAATTAAGTGCATTATTATTTGCAGCATGGAATGAAGTATTAATTTACGACATACTACAGCCAATAAACAAACTACAAATAAAACAAAACCAAAAGGATTTACTAAGAGACGGGCGAAATGGTAAATTTTGGGAACGCCTAAAAAAAGAAAAAAACTCCGATCAGTTCAAATACCTCCGAAATAAATTTAAAAAAACAGTACTTAATTTTGGCAGTAATTTGCAGCTAATTGCAGCTGGGTTAATTGCAAATGAGTGGGAAACTCTTTCAAATTATTACCCGAATTTACCAATGGGCGAAAGTATAATATTACCCGAATTTACCATTAAGATAAAGGGTAAGAACGGGGAAAAAATTAATACCCCTAACAAAAGGTATTGTCTAACCTGTAATAAAGAGTTACACCCGGACCAAAAGAAAGAAAGTAAATACTGCAGCTCTAAAATAGTAGGTGAAAAGTTAGCTCACCATTGCAGGAACGCAAACAGCAACCCTAGAAACAATTTCAAAAAAAAAGTTGATGTAATTAGTAGGAGGGGTATTTTATTTGATATACTGCCATACTTCGATATTGACTATCAAATTTTGAATAATCAAAACTTAATCAAAAATGTAAATTGAAATTCAATTTCTAAAAGATTTTATTACAATCCCTTATAAATTGAGTAATCAATTTTAATCAAAGGCGCCATTTGCTAGAATATAAAATGGTAAACATTAAATCTAATTAAAACCCCCTTTTAAGATTTTAGTATTTATGGCAATTGAAATAAAATATTTCGCATCTTATAATTGTTTGTATTATATTAAGTTTTAAAAAGAAACTTAAATCATGAAAAACCGAATTTATGGTCTTGACATATTAAGGGCATGTGCAATTTTTACTGTCCTTATTGGTCATTCGGTACAGTTTACACCCGAGCCCTTTATAAATTTTATTGCAAAATATAATATAGATGGTGTGACTCTCTTTTTTGTTTTGAGTGGGTTCTTGATAGGGCAAATAATTTTAAAAATTATTACTAATTCACAGTTCAGTTTTAGAGAACTACTGAATTTTTGGGGAAGACGGTGGTTAAGGACACTACCTGCATTCTATTTGGTAGCTATCTCTCTTTTGATATTTCATTCTATCACAAATAATCTTCCGGCTACCGAAACAATAATAAGATGTCTAACTTTTACCCAAAATCTATTTAGGGTAAAATCAACATTTTATTTTGAAAGTTGGAGTTTGGCAGTAGAGGAATGGTTTTACCTTTTAATACCTTTTGCTCTGTATGGATTTTTTAAGTTGTTTTCAAATATTAGCAAGAAAAAAATATTTTTATTTGCAACTATTTCTTTGATAATTGTTGTAACCATTTCAAGAGTTATAAAAACTCATCAAATAAATTACCATGATCTTCAAACCTGGGACTTAGCAACAAGAAAGCCTGTTTTTCTGAGAATTGATAGTATAATGTTTGGTATGTTTGGAGCATATATGTACTATTATAAACTAAAAATATGGGAGTGGAAGAATTTTTGGTTTGTAGTTGGAATGCTCATTTTCCTTCTAATAGAATTTCAAAAAATTCCATATCGCTATTATCTAGTTTTGACTGCGGAAAGTATAGGTACGTTATGTTTACTTCCAAAATTAAATACCATAAAAACAGGAAAGGGTATTGTTTTTAAGGTTGTTACTTTTATCAGTATTATTTCATACTCACTTTATCTTCTAAATGGGCAACCATTTTATGAAGTTATTTATCCTGCAATCACAGGCAATATTATTATACCCCTCAGCGATTTTATTTATCCTCCATTGCGGACTTATCTCCATATACATTCAGATAGCCAAATAGGAAATATAGTGGGATTCATTTGTTTTTATGGATGGGTGTTTGTCAGCTCTTTTTTGTTGTTCAAATTGGTAGAAAAACCCTTTATGAATTTAAGAGATAAAAAAATTAATCAGGATAGCGAATTAAAAAAAATGTCACCGATTCTGCCACCGGAATAAAAACGAACTCTTTACAAATGCATTCCCCAAAGGAAGTAAGTGTTTTGAATTTCTATTGTGATAGTAAGTACAACGTTATTCAAAAATAATGTTGGGTTATATTGCTAATAACAGAAATATAGCAGAAATATAGCAGACATATAATAGGTAAATAACAGGTAAATGACAGTGAAATAACAGTTGTAAACCATACCAAAATATACCAATACATACAATAGATTTACTCCCACCGAATTTTTGATTAATTAAGTTTTTTCAAAGTAATACACTTAATATGCCCCTATCTGTTCGCACGTAAGGAATACAGCTCACCATCTTTTTTTTAATATCCCACTATCTATACGCACGTAAGAAAAACTTTTATCTTTCAAAATTTTTAATAAGTTGTATAAAGTTGTATAAAGTTGTATAAAGTTGCAAAAAGTTGAAGGCACTAAAATACCCTATTGCACTATCTGTTCATGTGTATGTTTAAAGTTATAAATGCCTGAATGGACTTCAATACGCATAGGATGCCTATATAGTTGGACTAATCGAACACCTAAAAAAAGAAATCATAACTCAATAATTAGATAAAAAAAGATAGCAGAATTTTAAAAGTGTACCCTAAATGTGTACCCTAGCTAATAACAAAAACCCCTACAAGTTTATACTAGTAGAGGTTTAGCTGTTTTATTTCGCTGTAGGGGAAGGGTTCGAACCTTCACGAGGCAGTTAGCTGTAGTACAAAGTTCGGTGGTCGACCCCGGTCAAACGTATATTGCTATAAGTTTGGCTCTATGCTACGTTTATCCTGTTATCCTCACCCCCGAGACAAGGGGGCATGTCTGCCAAAAATTTCATCACCCCACATTATTCGATCTATATCGATAGATTTGATAAATCAAAGATAAGTAAAAGCACTTTATCTTAAATATATTTTAAGCTATTTTAAAATATTTTAAGTAATGTTCAAAAAAAATCTTATGTTGTTTGATAAATAATTAAAATCGAACCTAAAATGACCAACAAATTAAATTTTGACAAACTGGATTCACAAATAATAAATGTTATGATGAACGATGCAGGGATCTCATATGCAGAACTTGGCAAAAAATTATTTGTTAGTGCGGGCACAATACATGTAAGAATAAAAAAGCTTCAGGATTTGAATATTATTACAGGTATCCGAATGACCATCAATACAAAACTACTTGGTTATGACTGTACTGCATTTGTTGGCATTTATCTCGAAAAAAGCTCTTTGTATGATACTGTCGCAAAGGAGCTTGAAAAAATTCCGGAGATTGTGCGCCTTAATTACATAACCGGAAACTATAGTATGTTTATAGAAATTGTATGTACAGATATAACACAGCTTAGA
>JAYUZL010000157.1:0-14175 GCA_043751875.1 Ferruginibacter sp. | reverse complement strand
AGCACACAGCAACATTGCAGTAAGTTTTTTAAAATATTGTTTCATATTAACTTGTATTTATAATGATTTAAAAAATGCTTAGAATCTTGGTTTGATGGTGTAATTATATCCGCTCCATGGTGTTTGTACGTAAGGAAAAGCAGGCTTAAACGTGGTATCGTTTTTGGTAGGCCCTGCATTAAACGTTAGTGTGTTAACCAGGTTTTTTGTAACAGGTGACTGGCCGGGGATGTAATCATCGTAAAACAATCCGATAGCAGCTAAAGCTACACCGCCGACTGCCTGAAGCTCGATGGTTGTTACATCATCTTCCAATCTTCTACCATTAGGGAAACCATCCATGTTAGGTATAAACTGTAATGCATTGCTGCCATTATAAGCAGGGTCAGTTAGACCAAGTACAGCTGCGTTTACAATACCAAGACTACTGAATTTAGGATCGTTGCGTGGAGTAACCGGTACAGCCATGTTTAAACGAAGCATGTCGCCAAGGGTTGGTAAAAAGTTATTTATAAAAGGTTTACCTACTGAAAGTGGTCCACCTGTTTTTCCAGTTGCCAACTGATAAGGTGCAAGATTTGGAACACCTGTATAAAATATAGGTAAAATATCTACTGCTCTTGGGCTCATATTATCAGGTAATAAAACAGCACCAAACGCAGCTTCGGATAATGCTGTACCGTTTAGGGCAGGATTTCCTTTTAAATTGTACAACCCAGGTTTTCCGTTTCTAAAATCAAAACTGCCTAATGAACGGGCCTGGATTCTTAGTGCATTCAATGAAGGAACAGCTGTACCAAACTGGCTGTCATCCATGTACAAAGCCAATTCAGGATTCGTAAAGTATTTAGCAAACTGTAAATCGTTTGCAGGTGTGGTTGCATTCCATTTATCTTTTAAACCGACAGGTATAATAGCTTCATTAACCAATGGCATGCCCAGGCGTGAAACCTGTACCCATGGGCCTGAAAAACCTACAACGTCACTATTTGCAGTAAGTGTTTTAATTTGTTGTCTGCTTGCGCTTGCCCATACACCAATTACATAATCACCATCTAAAATACTTGTTGCCTGTGCAGCTGTCTTACCATCTTTCTGCAAAAGGTTGATTGGAATTTTTAATGCAATGCTGTGAACGTTAAATCTGTTCAACCCATCAATTGGAGGATTGGTAGTATTACCTTCAGGGCGAAAATTGCCCACATCAAATGCACCTGCAAGATCTACAAAGAAAGGATCATCTACAGGACCACAAAACACTTTTTCACCGGTTGTAGCTGTAGCAATTGCAGCGGTCATTAATGCATCGTAAGTAGGAGAATTTAAACCAACAGCACTGTTGATAGAGCGTGGACCAATATTATTTGGTGGCACAATACCATTTGTTACAATTGAGACGAAAGCTCCACCATTTACACTTTTTTGACAAGTGTAAGTTGTTTTAAGGTTTTGTTTGCCTAAACGAATGTTAAAAAAAGTAGTAGGGTCTTCATTTACCTGAGCAAAAGTGAAACGATATAAAATATCATCTGCATTGCTGGTGGTTTTGTTTTTTATATGTATTTCGTAACGTATGTTGGTACCAAAATTATCATAGTTTGGACCACCCTCAGGCAACTGAAAAGGGATATAATTACAAATAATAGTAACTGTATTTGGATCATCCGGACTTCTAAAAGCATATACGTCGGTATTATCTGCCAGCGGGTCGTTTGAAATAAGAGGCGCCTCCCTGTGGCTTGATGCAAAAGATGAAAAGCTCCCCGCAAGCAGGGCAAGCACCATCATCATTTGCTTAATTTTTAAAATAGATTTTTTCATTATTGTAATGTTTAGATTTGTTATTTAGTTTTATTGCAGGCAAATAATAGTGATAACCTGAAAGTGTTTCTTAATGCATTGTTGTTGATATTGTTGCCTGTGGGTATAAGATAAGAAAAATTAAATCCTGTAGATTTATAGACAACACCTGCACCTACTGTAGCATAGTTTCTGTTGCCTTTGTATTTATTTTCATAAAAATAACCCCCACGCAGATAAAACTGGTCTTTGTAAGAATATTCAGTACCAAAACCAAGTTGTACCTCTCTTAACTTTTCTCTGCTACCACCCGGTGCATAGCCATAGCTTTTAAACCAGCTGCTAACTACGCCCTCGTTGTTGTATGCCGCAACTCTTGCTGCATCTGTAGGGTCTGGTGGTGTAGGAACCAGTAATTTGTTGGCCTCTACGGTAAAAGTCAATTTATTATCGGTATTAAGCGTTGCATTGTAAGACGTACCCAATGAAATATTTGCAGGTATATAGCTGTCTGTGCTGCCATAATTCATTTTGCTGCCAAGATTGGTAAGCGCAAGGCCGAAGTTCAAACCGCTTTTACCTTTGTAAAACGCAGAAATATCTGCAGCTACTGCACTACCATTCTTGTAAGAACTATAAGAACCTACATTACTAGCAATTTTGCTGTTTATATAACGTCCTGTTATTCCCAAACCAAAACTTTCAGATAATTTACGGGAGTAACCTATTTCCAATGCCACATCATTTGGTTTAAAGCTTTTGATGTTCTGACCATTATCGTCTGTAAAATAAAATTCTCCCTGGCTAAAATCTCTTACGCCAAAACTTATTGCCTGGTTTTTGTCCAGTTTGTAGTACCCGGATAAAGCCAGCTGAAAAAGATTCTTTACCTGTAACTCATTCAGCCAAGGTGTATAAGTTGCACCTATACCAAATTTAGCCTCATTAAAGGCTGTTTTTCCTCCGTTGTAAAAAGATGAGTTGGCGTCGGGATTGGTGGCAACAGCTGCATCACCCATTGCTGCGGTTCTTGCATCTGCGGCTAATCTTAAAAACGGTACAGCTGTGGTAATAGGATTTTCCTTAGCTGTTGTTGTTTGGGCTGATAATAAACTAACGTTCATTATGAGCAACATTACCGGTAAGATTACTTTTGTAAATCTTAAAATCATGATTGAATAAATTATTTGAATTAATATTTAAGTTGTTAAATCACACTTACGTGGATAAGTTGTGGATGGTTTTGATTTTGTTAATTAACTTTTATGGTGGGATAGCAGGTAATTGTAAAATAAATTTCATACTGTGTCAATATTTTTAGATATTCAAAAAATGTATATTCAACTACCCCGCCAAAATTTAACAAGTTTAAATTTTGAACGGCATTTTTTATGGAATGTCTTAGATTTGCGGTTCTTTAAAATGAAAAGGGGTATTTTTGGCAACAAATTGTTCTTGAAATTCCCAGTATTGAGGGTAAATATTTTAGGTCCCGTAGTTCAATGGATAGAATAGAAGTTTCCTAAACTTTAGATCCAAGTTCGATTCTTGGCGGGACCACAAAACCTTTGTGGTGGAAACTTGAAGCAATTAATGCCTCAGGTTTATTTTTTGTGGTAGTTAACCGTTTCTTTACTTTTTTTTAAAATTACTTGATACTCTTCTCAATATTAAGTTCAATTAAAGTTTGATGTATGAAATATTGTTATTCATAATTAATTATGGGAGACTAAAACTCATTTGTAACCTTGTGATTGGAAATAAGCCATATTGAGTAAAAAATTATTTCTATCTCAATCAGCTTTGTTCAACTAAAAATATAGTGTTAACCTCTTTTGAATCTAGAACGTACCTGGTCATTTCGTTGTCAACTTTTTTTGGTGTTTGCCCTTGTCCATTGCTAATTCTTTGCCGAAGCCAGGTCAGTCAAGCGTTTCAATCCTTGCGGGAAAATTTTGATCATTTCTTTTCTAACATCAGCAAAAAAAAAGGCTACCATGTAGAGTAGCCTTTTAAAATATTCAAAATATTATCTTCTTATAATTTCCCCGGTAACATTTAAGCCTTCTCCAACATTGCTAACATGATCAATACCTACTGCGTTGTAAATGCCCTTCTACGTATTATTTATCTTCAGCCCAAAAGTATTGCCGGTAATAGGCCTGGGTAAGGCAGTTGTAACCGTTTGGTTTTTACTGATGGTTACTTACCTCATTACTGAATTTTGCGGTTCTGCATTATCTATAATTTTTATGCGACAGTAATTTACACCGCTGTTAGATATAGTATTGAAGAGTTGACAAACCCGGTAACTAAAATTTCATCTAGCATGAGATCAGAAATATTTAACTCAAGCATGTTCTTCTGAAATAAAAACACCTGTAGCACTGAAAATAGTTTCCCATTGCACAGCATTACGAGAAAAATGTGCTTTCCATGTACCATTACTCGTTAACTTCCATTCTGTTACATCATCATTAGGATTTCTGTTCCTAAATGCAGTTAATACACTCTGAGGAACTGCCGAGTTTATACAAATAACGTGGTGTTCGCTCTCATTACCACGGTCATCAAAGCTGGCAGAATGACGTTGACTCGTACGATTAAACTCTGCCTGAAATAAGTTGCTGCTTTTGTGCCACTCCACTTCCGTTGCTCCGGCAAAATTGGCTGTAAACGCTGTAAGTACAACTGCCGGAACAGCACTTAGAGGAATTACTGCGATAGCTTCCGTCGGGGTTTGCAAAGCCCCCGTAACATCCACTTTTTTGCAGGATACAAAAAAAAGGAAACTAAAAACTGTTACTACTGCGATGGTCTTTTTCATGTTATTTTTTTTAAGTGTAAAAAATGATTGTTATACATTTTGGTAAATTCAAAGTTTAAAAATGTAACCCCGGATTATAATTTTTTTGAACATCCTTTATAAATATTATAAAACAGCAGTTCAGCATTTAGTTTGGAGTTTCACATTGGTGCGCTCTTTATCAGTATATTATTGTTAAATTGGCATAGCTCATGTTGCAAAAACTTATTTTTTTAAAAACAGGTTACAAAAACGACCTCATTGTTTACTATTAATGTGTACTGAATGAAATTCACCAGTAATTATATAGATCCGGAAATTATCGGAATGATAAAAAATGACACAACACCCGATAAAGCCATTGAATATATTTACAGAACTCATTTTGAAACCTTGAGTGGGTATATACAAATAAACCAAGGAAGCCGACAGGATGCAGAAGACATTTTCCAGGAAGTAATCATCGTTTTCATAGAACTGGTACAAAAAGATAAATTCAGGGGAGAATCCAGCATAAAAACTTTTTTATTTTCTATAAATAAAAATATGTGGCTCAATGAACTCAAAAGGAGAGACCGGTCTGTGGTAAGAGAACGAAAATTTGAAACAACTAAGGAAACAGTGGATGGTGATACCGGCGATCGGATTGCAGGAGGAGAAGCCCGGCAGCAGGTATTAGACGTGATGGATAAATTGGGCGACATCTGTAAAACAATATTGCTGGCATTTTATTACAACAATCAATCAATGAAGGAAATAGTGCAGACCATGGATTACGAAAACGAACAGGTATTGAGAAATAAAAAATATAAATGCCTTAAACAACTGGAGCAGATCTTAAATGCTGATCCGGTTTTGGCAAAAACCTTAAAATCCGCTTTGCTGTATGAGCAATAATATAACACAAACCGAAAGGCTCATTGGCTATTTAGATGGTGAAATGAACGGCGATGAAAAAGATTTATTACAAAAAGATTTAAAAGCTGATAAGTCTTTGCAACAGGAACTGGACAATCTTTTACTGGCCACTGAAGTAGTAAAAAACTATGGCTTGAGAGGCAAGGTAGCCGGCATTCATAAAGAGATGATGAATGAAATAGCCGCTGCAGCAGTTAAACAATCTGCTCCGGTAAGGCATTTAGCCAAACGCATCATGAAATATGCTGCAGGTATTATTTTATTGGTAGTCATGTTTGGCCTTTACCAATACTTTAGTGTATCGGCAAATAATTTATACCTGAAAGAATATAGCCAATATACGGTTGCTCAATTCAGGGGATCTGAAACAATATCTGCAATAGAGAAAGCTTTCCTGGAAAAAAAATATGATGAAGTAATTGCAGATTTTAATAGGTTATCGGATGCATCGGTAAAAGATTATTTTTTAACCGGGCAAGCATATCTTATAAAAGAAAATTATACTTCCGCTATCAGTTCTTTTAAAACAGTACTGAAGAAAAACACCCTCACCAATTCAGGTTTATTATTTGATGATGCTGAATATTATCTTGCATTATCTTTTTTAAAGAACAATGAAATAAATGATGCAATGCGGCTGTTCAAAAAAATTTACCACAACAAAGAACATTTGTATCATGACAATGTAAGTGGTTTGTTTTTATTGAAGCTGCAACTGCTTAAATGGAAGCAATAAACTTTTTTCTTTCCGATTTACGATAGAAAAACATACCCCCGAGAAAAACCAGCATAACAGCAACAAGCCAGTAAATTAACTGGCTTTTGCTTTTATAAATTCCTGACGGATCGCCCACTAAAATAAGATTTGCCCAAAAACCCGGCGTTTTAAAGCGAGTTTCCACCTGGTCGCTTTCCAGGTAAGCGAGTTTTGCTTTTTGCAGCGCCTCGTCTTTATTTAAACCCTGTTGCAGGTACTTGTACAACTGTTGCATAATAAATGCGGTTGCATTATCCTCAGCCTTCCATAAGGATGTTATTACACTTGGACAGCCTGCATAAGAGAATGCCCTTGATAAACTCATAACTCCTTCCCCACTGATTAAGCGGCCTTTTCCGGTTTCGCAGGCACTTAAAATTACCAGTGAAGATTGGGAAAGATTAAGGTTATAAATTTCCGGCTCATAAAGCCTGGTTTCCAAAGCCGTGCTATCTTTTTGAGGATAAAAAGCTATGTAAGAAGTAAAAGGATTACTGTCGTTTGCATAGGCGTGCGTTGCCAGATGTATAATACCATACTGCCGGGCATAAAGCATAAAATTACTTTTAGTGGCCGCTGTATCTGTCAGTATTTTACCATCTAAAGAGCCTACTTCGGTTTTTGATGCCGTTAATGGTGTAAACTCTTTATCGGTTGAATCATTCTGAAAAGGCAAGGCTTTTGTAAAAGGTGCAAATGCAAGTACCTCGTGCTTGCCATTTTTATTTTCTTTCTCCGTAAGAAAAGAAGCCGCATAATTATAGCTGATCGCAAAGTCTCTCAGTAGCAAATTTTCCGTTGCCGGATCCTTTAAAATTTCAAAAGGAATATAGTGCAGCTCGTTGTGGGGAATAATTACAAGGTGGGTTTTATTTTTTATGGCTGAGTATACCGGCTGTATTAACAGGTTAAAAAGAAGATGTGCTGTACTTGTTGCTGTTGTTTTATCATAGTTACCGTTTGACTCCAGCATGGCTTTTGCGGCTATTAGCTTTGGTGTAAGAGAACTGTCAATTACCTCTTTGACAGCAGTAAAATCAGCCGAAGTAATAACAAAAGTAATAAGGTGTTGCTTAGTAAAATAATAACTGAGCAATGCTGTATTTTTATCAAGGAAATAATCCTGTATTTTTTTAACGGAAACAGGTTCGTAATGATATCTCAATTGACTGTACCGAGGGTTTTCATTCAGTTTTTCCTGTACTTTGGATAATTTGATCTCAAAGTCGCTTATTTGTTGCCTGATCTTTACAAGATCTTCACTATCTCCACTTGCAACAGACTGTAGTGTTAACTTTGCAATATTAGCTTTGATGTTTCTTTCTTCGTGCACCAGATCCTGTGGTATTTCCGGTATCTGTTCAATTTGCAGTTGTTGCCTGTTTACCTGCAATATGGATGCTTTATTTGCTTCGCTAAATGCAAATGCCTGTTGCAGATATTCCTTTTTTCCTGTTATCTCATATGCTTTAAAAGCGGTTTCAACAGCACCTGAAAAGGCCTCCTCTACATTCTCCTTTAAAAACAGGCGGGCTTCATCGGTATCCAAAAAACGCTCTACATGCTGCGCAAGATTAAAGGCGGCCTCATATGTTGCTAAAGCTGCGGTAAGCTTACTGTTGTCTTTTTCTTTTTCGTATAAAAGTTTAAAGGCTTCGGCTTTTGCAATAAGTACTGCAAATAAATTGAATGAAGAATGCAGGCCCTTGAACTGTGTTGGATTTTTATTAAAATCTTCTTCAAAAAAATCTGGGTCAAACTGTATAATTGACTGCTGGTAATAATTTAGAGCCTGTGGAATATTGTTTTGTGCAACCTGTAGATCTCCATAAAACCTTAGTGCCAGCCCCTGGGTAATATTTTTGTGTGTGCCGTTCATTTTTTTATTTTCGGCCAGGGCGCTATCCAGGTAATATTTAGCGGAGTCTGTTTTCCTTAGGTTAATATATACGCGGGCAATATCGGTAAGTTTAAACTGCCGGTTATACTGTAATGGTAGCAGGCATTGCAATGCTTTTGCATAGTCGCCTTTCTCCAAATAAATGCTGCCTATATTGTGCAGAACAAAAGGCCGTGAAGCTGTTTTAAGTAGTAGCAGGCTTTGATAAATTTCCATAGCCTTGTCATATTCCTTCAACTTAAAATATGCGGCACCCAGGTTTGTTTTGTACTGAACCAGGAAATCGGTGTAGCCGACAGCCGCAGTATCCAATAAATTGATCGACCTGTTAAAGTAGTTGATACTTTGCCTGTAATTACCCGTTTGGTAATACAAAGCCCCCATTTTATTATATAGCCGTTCCAGCTCCGGGATATGCTTGTATTGATTGGCTATTTCTTCCGCCTTTTTAAAAAAATATAAGGCCGAGTCATAGATATTCAGGTTATAATAACTATCCCCTTCAAACAAAAAAGATCGAAAAAACAAAGAGTCAGGCAAAGAAGATGAGGTTTGTCGGAGCAGGATTGCTTTAGAAAAATTTTCTATCGCAAGGGGATGATTATTTTTCATCTGGTAAATAATACCCGCCTTTGTATAACATTCAACCAGTGCAGGTTCATAACGCTTTTGTTGCACAAGTAACGATATTACTTTTTGATAATTTATAAGTGCGAGGCTGTCGGTGCGGTCTGTAGGTTTACCGGAATTATAATAAATTTCTGCTTGTTTGTAAAATACAAGATAAGACGATGCCCTTTTTTGTTGCTGAGCAAAGATCAACACAACGCCAAAAAAAAATAAACACAATGAAAGAATCAGCGTTTTGTTCATGCTAAACCATTGTTTTCAAAGATAGCATTTGTTTACTCTATATTATCGTCTGTTACTGACTGAGGATTATTACACAAGGTGGCCTTCTACCAGTACCCGTTAATGTATTTGCGACAATGTTGCCTGCGGTAAAACCCTGAATAGGTATATTATTGTTGTTATTAAAGCTGGTGATTACTGTCCCATTTCGGCCATTTAACAGATCCCATACCTGTTGGGTAACATCACTTAATTTTTTAAAATAGAAAACTTTAAATTTTATTTTATTTCCTCCTTTATGACTGTTGTCGTTAATTCGATAATTGAGCGTAAACTCTTTATTTACACCATTTACCGGTATGGTACCAAAAACACCATTCCTTACAGTCTGCGCTAAATTGATTTTTGCATTATTTATATTTACAGCGCATCCTCCCCCATTGCATCCACCGCCTTCGTCAAAAAGAGATCCGGAGTTAGAACCGGGCAATATATTGCCGATGATTGCATTGTAAACAGGGTTAACAATAGAATCAACGGTGTTTATTTTATACACGCCATCAAGAAAGTTCACCCCCGATATTGCAATAATTGTTGAATCTTTTACAGAGCCGTCTCCAGAAGTAAAATATACACGGTACTTTATTCCCGTTTCACTTTCGTGTATTTTAATATTGCCGTTTGTAGCATCAATATTAAGGCCTTCAGGAAAAGCTGTATAATTGCCATTTCTGGTTATAAGCGGGCTTATAACTTGCAGTTCCGATACTTCCCCTATTGGATATAAAACCGAATCAGAATAGGCAAGTTTATAAGTCATCGGTGTAACAACGGATGAAATGTCATTTTTTCTGCAGGCACATAAAAACATACTTATCGCTCCCGTTAGCAAAAATAAAAAGGTTAAGGGGCTTCTTCCGATAGGCATCATAATAACTGTTTATATTAGTTTGTAAAAACTAAGCGTTCAAACGTAACCAAATATTTTTTCTTTTATATATGTCGACAATATTGTCAGCTTTTACGATGCCTGCTTATACTTACATAAAAATCCCCAAGTCATTTAATAATTTAAATTTAACCAATTATTTTTATTTCCTACAGGAAAAATATCGGTGAATATTGGATTTGTTACCGACGATTGCAGAAACTCATTATAAGAAGGAGCGTTTTATATATTAAGCAGATATGCATGATTTGTTGGTGCTTATCAATGCATACCTTCCCATCACACAAACAACAGCCACGCTTCAACACGCCAAACTGTTAGTTTGAGGTATTCAATTTTAAGTGACGCCAACAAAGGCAGAAAATTACCAAATGGTTTTAGATGGCTTAAACGAAACAAAAAAGAAGATGCTATTTTATACTTTGAAACGTTTGCAAATATGTTGGAAGACAAATTGCAGGCAGGTATTATCATTAATTTAAACGAGTTAAAAAGAATGCGTTTTAAGAGTGAAAGAAAAGTATGGCTGTAGAAGTTTAAATAATTCTGTTATTAATTATTGGGTATATAAATATAAATGTTCCCCCTTCTTAAGTTTACCAGTTACCTAATTTAGCATTAACTATAATGATTAATCATTTTTATGAATGATACTTGCCTGTAGAAATTTTGACCTGCCAATATAGGCTGTTATCCACTCCGAATGATTTTACTTTATTCTCCCTAATTGTATAAAATTTCTGTTAGTTGCGTGCCGAGGCAGTCTGCATTTTGTTCGCTTTACATTTTATGTAAGTGAACAATTTTCTTACTTACATAAAATGTCTTTTTTATACCACTAGCCCCTTTAAACAAAGGAGTAAGTTTGTTTTGTAGCTGTCATTGGCTATAACAAATAAAATTTAAAATTATGGACAGGAAAAATTTTGTAAAACTTGCCGGTTTAGGTGCGGCTGTAGCAGCAACCGCTGGAATGGTTGGATGCAGCAACAGAATTGCTACTAAATCAGCGCCTGCAGCTGTTAAAGGTGCAAGGGCGGAGAAAGCTGTTTTTGTAGCCCAAGGTAAAAACCGGTTTCAGGAGAAACTAATGATTTGGGGCATTATTCCACTACAAATTAAGGTGTCTAGTAAGGACACCGATAATGCTTTGTTTTCTTTTGAACACGCCAATATGACCAAAGGTGGGCCACCACGACATTTACATTATGAGCAGGATGAATGGTTTTATGCTATAGAAGGCGAATTTGCCTTTGAGGTAGGCAGTGAAAAATTTGTACTTCACCCCGGAGATTCGCTTTTTGCTCCCCGTATGGTGCCGCACGCCTGGGCTTATGTTGGAGATAAACTGGGCACTTTGCTGATAGCTATTCAGCCGGCAGGGTCGTTTGAGGAATTTTTTATGAAGAGTTGCGCCATGACAAAGCCGCCAACACCGCCAGAAGCCGAACAGTTATTTGCTGCCCATGGTATGAAGGTTGTAGGTCCTCCACTTATCATAAGCTAAAACCTGTGCTGTGCACAGCCTTTTAAAAACAGTAAATAAACACATTTATTCGAGATACAAAACTCTCTCGGGAGATTGGTTGTCCTGATTGATCCAAAGGTTAGGCGTAACATGTGCAAATTCCTTAAAATCTTTTACCATATGCTGATAATCAGCGTAGCCAAAGAGTAATGCAATGGTCAGCCAGTCTTCCCGGGGATAAGTTTCTTTATATTGATAGGCTTTATAAAAACGCACAATACGGCTGTAGAGTTTTGGGCCAACTCCCATTCTTTCAATAAACTTGCGGTTAAACTGTCTTTGGCATAAAAAAGATTGTCTGGCCAGCCAGTCCAACGAAAATTTCGATGGATTTTTAAAGAGGCAGGAGGCAACCTGATCCAGAGGATGTGTGTCCGCTTGTGAATTTTTAAGCTTGCTTAGCAAATACTCCTCTACATGGCCAATCATTTGAGTATAGTTCAGGCAATTAGCAAGGCGTTCATTTACATCAGCTATTTCCCTGCCAAGAACCGATTGTGCATCAAACCAGCAATCAGTAAATTCGGAGAGAGGAATCCCCAACAAACGGAAAAGTGCACCCGGCTGAAAGTGTACTCTCAACATCAGGTATTCGGATGTTAAATGAAAATTATATCTCGATACCTGCTGCCCACAGATCGAAGTTACCGGCGCTAGCTGTGTTTCTCCCGTTAATGGATTATTAATAGTGAGATTCCCTCTTGGCAAAAAGGTTATAGTCTGTTCAGGCTTAGGAGAATAAGGTTTTAAAGGAATCTCTTGATCTTTATCGAACCTAAAATGAGCAATTAAAAAATCTTTTACAAATTCCTGTAAGGCTGGATCTGGGGCTATGTATTTATAAATCACAGCTTTACTTTTTAGTTATTAGAAGGTTTTGGAAATTCTACACAACTATTATTAATTGAAGTTATTGTATAAAAAGTCAATGATTCGTTTTTGTTTTACATTTTATTTTGCGGTAACGAACTTTAGTGTTACGAGTTTGAGTTTTTCAGCATAGGTAAAGCCAGCTGTTAGCAAAGGCTCAGCCCAGGAGAATATTTTAGCGAGAAAAGTATAAAAGTTGGTGTACGCATCTACAAGATTTGCGGCAAACTATAACGACTCTTTTGGCCGCCGGATAATACTATTATCAGAAACGCTTTATTTGAAACAGATACGCAACGCTGCCTTTTCTATGTTGCCTATCTGTGCCCGTTGAATTTTAAAGACGGCTAAACATATCCTTAATCTATAAACATTCCTTTGCAAATCTTCTCCTAATTGTGTGGAAGATTTTAATATGCTGCCGCATCTTTCCGTAGCTGAAACACAGACAAGCGCATCGTTGTCTCTTACCAACAACTCCAAAAAAATTTTTATCCTTTACATTTTTCTACACCAGTACAGCTTTTATCGGTAAGCTTCGGGTATTTTTCTACGCTTTGTAGCCTGTTCAAATGCATACCCTGCCTGCAACAATTTATCTTCCCGGTATGGTCGGGCTATAAAAGTAATACCTAATGGCTCGCCGCTTTTTTTGTAACCCATTGGCACTGTAATGCAGGGATAATTAGCAGAAGCAGCCTGACCTGCGTTATAGTTCGCTATGGACACAATCATATCGAGTTGGTATTGTTCCATCGGTTTTTCAAAATAACTGATGCCGCCTTTTCGCACTTTTAATTTAAGTGCCGCTAAATCTTCCGGCGTTGTGTTGGTTTTTACAATGCCTGCAAAACGACCATGACCATAAGGAATGCTTGTTAATGAATCTTTGTTGTTGAAATCCATTATTTCTGCTACAGAACGGTATTGCAAGTTGGGGCTGCCATACTCTTTTATATAAGCCGGTAAGTCGTTTTTCATGTCTGCACTAAGGATGGTACCAAAGCCTTCCATGTTCATTTGTTCGGGTTCCATTTCCACCACAATTCCGCCAAGGGAACTTATTTTTTCTACATTTATTTTATACAAGGAATCTTTTAGATAAGATTTATAAACACCAAACCGAAGTCCTTTCAAACTGCCATTTTTAAAATCGTTTTGGTAATTTTTATTTTTCGGATTGTCTTTGGTGGCTACATCAGCTTTGTCTTCGCCTGCCATTGCAGAGAGCATGATGGCATTGTCAGTTACATTTCTTGTCATAGGACCGGGTGTATCAAACGTGCTGGAAATAGGAACGATACCACTGCGGCTGAGTAAGCCGGTGGTAGGCTTTAGCCCCACAACAGAATTAGAGCTGGAAGGAGAAAGTATGGAGCCCGAAGTTTCTGTACCGACAGCGGCTACTGCATAGTTTGCTGCCATAGTGGAGCCGCTACCGGCGCTGGAACCACCCGTATCAAATATTTTTCTGCCGTAAGGGTTTAGTGTTTGTCCACCCACAGCACTATACCCATTGGGGCACTCGAGGCAAAGGTAATTTGCCCACTCACTCAGGTTGGCTTTGCCCAATATGATGGCGCCATTTTCCAGCAACCTGTCTACTATAAAAGCATTGTGGGTGTTGTTGTTTAAAAAAACCTGTGCACCAGCCGTGGTAGCCATGCCTTCGGTATTGATATTGTCTTTTAGCAGAATGGGCATTCCATAAATGGGATGATCTCCGCTTTTTTTATTGCGGTCTTTTTTGCGGGCCTCGGCCACTGCATTTGGATTGATAGCAATGATGTTATTG
>JAYUZL010000156.1:0-2210 GCA_043751875.1 Ferruginibacter sp. | reverse complement strand
GACCCATCCTTTAATTATGCATCCCTGTATGATACGCTAAAACTAAAAGCATATCAGTTTAGGTTTAAAGCAAGTGCGGCCCATTATTTTGCTACGGGTAAAAGAAGTACCTTAAAAACTATCCTAAACGCAGGCCTTTTTAACAGCCCCAGTATTTTTAGGAACGAATTATTTCAGATTGGAGGTTATAAATTACTGCGGGGTTTTGATGAAGAAAGTATTTACGCAACCCGTTATGGAGTTGCAACAGCGGAGTATCGGTATCTTGTTGGTCTCAATTCATATTTATTTGGTTTTATGGATGCAGGCTGGGCTACTAATAAATACCAGTTGGTAAATATTTCCAATAATTTTATTAGTGCGGGCCTCGGTATACTTTTTGAAACAAAGCTGGGACTATTGAATTTTAGTTTCGCTATTGGCAAACGAAACGATGTAAATTTTAATTTAAGCCAATCATCTAAAATACATTTTGGATATATTAATTATTTTTAAATAATTTCAATTTATTTTTGTGGCATAAATTATCCGTTTGAAACAGGTTTTACAGTTTTTATTTTTTATCGCTTTTCCTGTTTTACTATCTGCACAAGATGCAGATAGTTTGTTGGTAAAAAAAGATGCAGATAGTTCTGTGGTTAAAAGAGATACTGTTAAAAATTTCATTGCTTCTTATCAAACAACCTTTCAAAATATTTTAAAAGAAAATAGTTTTCTTAACTCAAAAGGTAAGCCCTTGGCAATGAGTGTTCACCCCCGAAAAAATGTGTCGGAGGATGTTATATTTTATATCCTGTTAGTTGTAATTGCGGCACTATCTTTTCTTCGATTTTTTTATCTGCGCTATTTTAATAATTTATTCAGGGTTTTCTTTAATACTTCCTTAAGGCAAAGCCAGTTAACTGATCAATTATTGCAGGCAAAGCTACCTTCTTTGTTTTTTAACATTGTCGCTGTAATTTCCGGCGGACTGTTTTCTTATTTTTTACTTAAATATGCTGGTGTGTTTTTACAAAGCAACCCATTCACAACAATTATTGTGTGCTCTCTATGCATGGGGGCAATTTATCTTCTTAAATTTATAACATTAAAATTTACGGGTTGGGTTACAGGTTATAAAGAAGTAACCAATACTTATATTTTCATTATTTTTTTAATCAATAAAATATTAGGAATAGTTTTACTTCCATTTATTGTGGTGATGGCTTTTTCTGTTCCTGTATTAATAAAAGTATCAGCACTAACCGCTATTTTGTTTACGGTTTTAATGTTTTTGTTGCGTTTTTTCAGATCTTATGGATTATTACAAAACCAATTAAAAATTAGCCATGCACATTTTATTATGTATATTGTTGGTATCGAAATAGTGCCGGTTTTGTTGATTTATAAGGGGTTGGTACTTTTATTAAGCAAAAATCTATAACTTTGTATCACCATTAATATTATCATTTAATTATGGTTAAAAGCGGCGATAAAAAAATAGAACACAAAACCCAGGTGGTTAAAAAAGTACTAATTACCCAGCCAAAACCGGAAGGAGAAAAATCACCTTATTTTGACTTGGCAAAAAAGTATGATATAGAATTGCATTTTCATCCCTTTATTATTATTGATGGCATTCCAGCGAAAGAATTTCGAAAACAAAAAATAGAAATAACTAATTACACGGCTGTTATTTTTACCAGCCGCAATGCTATAGATCATTTTTTTCGTGCATGCGACGAAATGAAAATTAATGTATCTCAGGATACAAAATATTTTTGTATTACAGAATCAGTAGCTCTTTACCTGCAAAAATTTATTCTCTACCGTAAGCGTAAAGTTTTTTATGGCGCAGATGGCACCAATAAAAGTTTATTTGATGTAATTAATAAGCATAAAGACAATGAGAAGTTTCTTTATCCTTGCTCCCAATCCTTTGATAACGAAATTACCAACTGGTTAAAAAATAACCATTGTGAATATGCCACTCCGGTTATGTATAAAATTATCAGTAACGATATCAGGGAAATAATCGCAAGAAACTACGATGTCATTTGCTTCTTCACACCTGGTGGCGTTAAAAGCTTGCTGGAAAATTTTCCGAAATTTAAACAAAATGGTACTAAAATTGGCGTTTTTGGAGCCAACACTTTCAAGGCAGCCGAAGAAGCGGGATTAACATTAGACATTCAGGCACCGAAACCTCAGGTGCCAAGTATGGTTAGTGC
>JAYUZL010000155.1:0-2515 GCA_043751875.1 Ferruginibacter sp. | reverse complement strand
TGATGAATGCAAAACATATTGGCGATTATTTGTTGGAAGGGTTAAAAAAGTTTCCGCAAATAAAAGAATTGAGAGGCCGAGGTTTAATGATCGGTATAGAAATGCCGGAAGAATGGGCGCACGTAAAAAAAGACTTACTGCAAAAGTATAAAATCTTTACAGGTGAAGCAAAGCCAAATACAATCCGTCTTTTACCTGCTTTAAACATTACAAAAACGGAAGCTGATTTATTTTTAGATTCATTTGCTGCAATTTTAAATTCATAAAAATGAAAAATTTTATTTCTGTAGATGATGTAACGGATATTGATAGACTCTCCCAAAAAGCACTTGCGTACAAACAAAATCCTTTTGCTGATAAGCATTTGGGAATCAATAAAAGAATTGGGCTGTTATTTTTGAACCCTAGTTTACGCACACGCATGAGCACACAAATTGCTGCAGAAAATTTAGGTTTGCAGGTGCTCACTTTTAATGTAGATAAAGATGGTTGGAAATTAGAATTTGAAGAAGAAGCCATTATGAGCGGTACTACTGTAGAACATGTAAAAGATGCAGCGCCAATTCTCGGAAATTATTTTGATATTATTGGTATAAGAAGTTTCCCTGGATTGGTAAACAAAGAAGATGATTACAGTGAACATGTAATCAAACAATTTATTAAATATTCAGGCGTGCCTGTGGTGAGTTTAGAAAGTTCAACACTGCATCCTTTTCAAAGTTTTACAGATCTCATTACCATAAAAGAGCAACTGCAGGTAGCTCCTCCTTCGGCGGATGTTGGGAGGAGGTTGAAAATAGTTTTAACATGGGCGCCACATATAAAGCCCTTGCCACAGTGCGTTGCCAATAGTTTTGCACAATGGATGAACGCCTGGAACCTTAGCCTAACCGTTTCCAAAAATGAGGGAATTGAATTTGTAATAACGCATCCTGAAGATTACGAGTTAAATGAAAGGTTTACAAATGGAGCTACCATTACCCACAATCAGCAAGATGCATTGAAAGATGCAGACTTTGTCTACGTAAAAAACTGGAGTACTTATAATGATTACGGTAAAATTTACAACAATGATCCTTCGTGGATGCTTACGCCTGAAAAATTAAAAGTAACCAACAATGCAAAAATTATGCATTGTCTTCCAGTAAGAAGAAATGTGGAATTAAGCGATGAAGTTTTGGACAGTGAAAATAGTATGGTTACGCAACAAGCAAGCAACAGGGTTTGGGCTGCACAAGCGGTACTTTCAAAAATCTTACGTTCTATAAAATAATAAAATGGAGAAATTAGTTGTTGTAAAAATTGGTGGGAATATTATAGACGACTCTACAGCATTGAATAAATTTTTGGAAATATTTGCAAGCATACAGGAACATAAAATATTAGTACATGGTGGTGGAAAATCAGCAACAGAAATGGCTGCTACATTAGATATTCCACAGAAAATGGTTGAAGGCCGACGCATTACAGATGAGCAAACATTAAAAGTTGTAACGATGGTTTATGCAGGTTTTATTAATAAAAATATTGTAGCAAAACTACAAGCAAATGCATGCAATGCAATTGGGTTGACTGGTGCAGATGCCAATATTATTTCAGCAAAAAAAAGATTGGTAAAATCTATTGATTATGGGTTTGTGGGGGATATTATTTTAAATGGAATAAATACAAATAATATTAGAGTTTTTATTACAAATAATTTCACACCCGTAGTTGCACCATTAACCCACGATGGAAATGGGCAACTATTAAATACCAATGCTGATACAATTGCAAATGAAATAGCAAAAGCAATGTCGGAACATTACGAAGTACAACTTATTTATTGTTTTGATAAGAAAGGCGTGTTAGAAAATATCAATGATGAAACTTCAGTAATAAAATTAATTACGAAAGAAAATATTGAAACGCTCAAAGCTAATAAAATTATACATGAGGGTATGATTCCGAAAATTGATAATGCACTCTTGGCAGTGCAGTCTGGGGTGCAAACCGTTGTAATTGGGCATGGTTTAGCACTCAACGAGATCATAAATGGTAATGCCGGAACAAGTATTAAATAATCATTCATCAATGATAAAAATTGTAAATTTGATATATAAAATTTGATTCTATGAGTATAGCAGAAATGAAAGTTGTTGCAATAAAAGAAAATACTAATCTTGAGAACGAGAGTGCATTAAAAGAAATTTTAGATCATCTATCAAAATTTCAATCAGCTAGCGATGAATCTAAGGTGCTTAATCTTTCGCAGCATTATGAAGCGGTTAAAAGTCAATTTGGGAATACCCTCCAAAAATTAGCGCAATGATATTGATAGAAGATCTTTTAAAGCTTCACGAATTTTCAGTTTAAGATTATGGAGGAGCTATTGGCATAAGGGATTTGGGGCTTTTAGAAAGTGCCATCGCCAGATCTTATCAAACATTTGATGGAGAAGATTTATATAAAAACCCAATAGAGAAAGCTGCGGCTTTGGGAGAAAGTTTAATAATAAATCACCCATTTATTGATG
>JAYUZL010000154.1:0-15119 GCA_043751875.1 Ferruginibacter sp. | reverse complement strand
AATGTTTGGTGAAACTTGGGTGCACGGCGTCGTAAACCAAAGTTATTTTTGCGAAAATAATATTCAAACAAAATTTAAAAGTAACCTCCCTAATACGACCGATTTTCAAATGTTATTTTATGGTATTCAACCTGCCTTAAATGAAAAATCGGGTTGGACAGACGGAATAATAAAACTCTACAACACCGCTTCGCAGGATATTATGTACAAAAACCCAATGGGGGAAGTTATTTTTTTGGACAATCATGACCTTCCACGATTCTTTTCAGTTGTAAATGAGGATATAAAAAAATATAAAATTGCACTTGGTTGGTTGCTTACCTACCGAGGCATTCCACAATTATATTATGGCGATGAAATAATGATGAAAGGTTACAGTAATCCTGATGGACTGGTACGTTCCGATTTTTTAGGTGGATGGAAAAGTGATCGTATAAATAAATTTACTGAAGAGGGAAGAACTGATTCAGAAAACATTGTTTTCAATTTTGTCAAAATACTTTCAAATTTCAGGAAACAATCGTCAGCAATTAAAACGGGTAAAATGATGCAGTACATACCTGATAATGACGTTTACACATATTTTAGATACGATGACAAGGAAACAATTATGTGTACGATTAATGTAAGTAATGCGGAAAAAAAAATTAATGTTGCTGATAAATATGCTGAAATGGCTAAAGGGTTTTCAGGTATAGAAAACATCATTACGAAAAATAAGTCAGCTTTGCTGTTCAACATTAAACCAATGGAAATGTTGATATACAGGTTAATAAAATAATCTAATTAATTTATAATCAATGTTTTATACAACACTACATATGTGTAACTTTAGTACTTCAAACTAATTAAAAAAAAGAAATAAATATTTTACGCAAACGTTTGCGCTTAATTAATAAATTGTTATTTTTGATATGCGATGTATTTTCTCACAAATGCATTTTCGATTGCTTTATTAATTAAAAAATTAAAAATTTTTGTATGAAAAAATTTTACCCGGCGAGGTACGGCAAAGCATGCTTGCTGCTGTTATTTTCTGTAATATCATCAATTACCTATGCCCAAACGGGTATAAATGGTACTGTAAAAAATGCTAAAGATGGTAGCGCTGTCATCAATGCAACAGTATCATTAAAAGGGAGTACCACATCAGTAAAAACCAATGCTGATGGCACATTTTTAGTTAATGTACCTTCTTCAAAGTCAGTACTATTAATTAGTTCAGTTGGTTACCAAACACAACAGGTGACAGCAAATTCATCGAACCTTACTATTAATTTAGTGCAGGTAAGTGCACAATTGCAGGAAGTGGTAGTTGTGGCTTATGGCACCCGAAGAAAAACAGATCTCACAGGTTCTGTTGTTTCTATTGGCACAAAAGACTTTCAAAAAGGAACCATCAATTCTTCTGAACAATTATTGCAGGGTAAAGTTGCAGGTTTAGAAGTTACAACAGGTGGTGGCTCTGCCGGCGGTGGTAGTAAAATAAGGATTAGAGGTGGCGCATCTTTAACGGCCAGCAACGATCCATTAGTTGTTATAGACGGTGTGCCTATTGAAGGCAATGGTGTTGCAGGGTCTCCCAATTATTTAAGTACCATTAATCCAAATGATATTGAGTCTATCAGTGTATTAAAAGATGCATCTGCTACTGCTTTATATGGTTCTCGTGCATCTAACGGTGTTTTAATTATCACAACAAAAAAGGGTGGATCAGGTAAAACTGTATTTAATTTTAACTCGAAATATTCTTTGAGTAAAGTGGAAGATTTTATATCGGTACTTTCTGGTGATGAGGTAAGAACTATCATAAATGCAGAAGCTACAAAATCTGGATCAACAAATTTCAAAAATAAATTAGGAAATGAAAATACCAACTGGCAAAAAGTTATTTACCAGAATGCACAGGGTTTTGATAACAACTTAAGTGCTTCAGGTACTTTAACAGCAGGTTCAAAAATCAAATTACCATTCAGATTTTCAGGTGGGTACCTTACACAGGAAGGGGTTTTAAAAACCAATAAATTTGAACGTTTATCAGGAGCAATAAACTTAAGCCCAAAATTTCTTGACGATCACCTTGCAGTAAATTTTTCGCTTAGGCTGGTAAATACAAAAACACGATTTGCGAATGAAGGTGCCGTAGGTGCAGCAGTTTCAATGAATCCAACAGTGCCGGTTTACAGCGGTCAAAAAAACTGGGGTGGTTATTACGAAACCTTGCAGGCTGATGGAAAACCTTTTGACCTCGCTACAAGAAATCCATTAGCATTATTGGAACAGCAAGACAACAGAGGTAAGACAACTCGTTTGTTAAGTAATGTACAACTTGATTATAAATTTCACTTTTTACCAGACCTTCATTTGATGGCTAATTTTGGTATTGATAATGCTAACGGTAAAAGCAATTCAAGAGTTGATTCTAATGCAGCAACCAGCTATCAAAAACTGGGTAGGGTTTCTACCTATAATGAAAGTAAAAGAAATTTATTGGCAGATATATCTCTTTTTTATGCTAAAGATTTAAAAAGTATAAAAAGCAAGGTAGATTTATTGGTGGGGCATACTTACCAGGATTTTTATACTGATACTCATAATTACGCTGTATACGGTGTAGACGGAAAAATTGATTCTACCACTATCCCAACCTTTGTTACCAACAGGCCTCAATATAGAATTGAATCATATTTAAGCAGACTAAATTATTCGTATAATGATAGGTATTTATTAACTGCTTCTATAAGGAGAGATGCAACTTCAAAATTTTCTAAAGAAAACAGAGTTGGTTATTTTCCCGCGGTAGCAGTTGCCTGGAAATTAAAAAATGATTTTTTCAAAAATACTCAGTTTATTAATGAATTAAAACTAAGGGGTGGATATGGAATAACCGGCCAGCAGGATGGTATTGCTTATTATTCGTACTTACCTATTTATAACAGAAGTTCTACAACTGCGCAATACCAGTTTGGAGATAATTATTACTCATTTCTTCGCCCATCAGCATATGACAAAAACCTGAAATGGGAAACTACTGCTACAACAAACATAGGGTTGGATTTTGGTTTTATGGATAATAGAATTTCGGGATCTGTAGAAGTATATGAAAAGAAAACAAAAGATCTTTTAAGTACAATCAATATAGCCCCAGGCTCAAACTTTAATATAGAATTACTTACAAATGTTGGAAATATTACCAACAGAGGTATTGAAGCATCCTTAAATTTAGTGCCTATTAAATTAAATAATTTTTCATGGGATTTAAACGTGAATGGATCTTACAATAAAACGAAAATAACCAACCTTCTGAAAAATACCGATCCAACATTTAAAGGTGTTACAACAAGTGGTATAAGTGGCGGAACGGGCAACAATGTTGGTAAACATTATATTGGTTATGCTCCTTATTCTTATTTCTTATTTAAACAGGTTTATGATGCATCTACCGGAAAACCATTAGAGGGATTGTATGAAGATGTAAACCGTAATGGTGTTATAGATGATAACGACCGCCAACTAAGTAAAAAACCTGCGCCTGACTTTTTGTTTGGTTTCAGTACCCAGTTTAATATTTATAAGTTTTATGTTGGAATGGCTGCTCATGGTATGGTGGGTAATTATTTGTATAATAATTTTAATTCAAATACCGGAACTCTTTCTTCTATCCAAAATACACTTGGTTTTATAGGCAACGCCTCAGCAAATTACAACGAAACAAAATTTAAAACGTCTAATTATCTCTCTGATTATTATTTAGAGAATGCTTCTTTTTTAAGAATTGATAATATTAATGCAGGTTATAATGTTGGTAAAATTAAAAACTCAAAAGCGGTACTTCGTTTAAATGCGAGTGTGCAAAACGTTTTTGTAATTACCAAATATTCCGGTTCCGATCCTGAAAATGCTAATTCAACAGGAGTTGATAATAATATATATCCACGTCCGCGAATTTATACGATAGGAGCAAGCCTAGATTTTTAATTTAAAATTCAAAAAAATAAAAATGAAAAAAAATACTATAAAAATATTAATGGCATTAAGTGTGGTGAGCTTAATGGTCTCATCTTGTGCAAAAAAACTGGATTTATTGCCAGTAAATGATCTTACACCAGAAACAACTTATTCTAATGCTGCAGGCTACAAAAGCGTGTTGGCTAAAATATATGGAACGCTTGCCATCACCGGAAACTCAGGCCCTGCAGGTTCACCCGATATTAGCGGCGGACTAGATGAAGGTGGCCAAGTTGCATTTATTAGAGGAGTATTTAATTGTGAAGAACTGCCCACAGATGAGGCAGTTTGCGCATGGAATGACCAGACAGTAAAAGATTTCCATAATTTAAAATGGACTGCTGCAGATCCATTTCTTAAAGGCATGTATGCCAGATGTATTTACAATGTTACTCTTATAAACGAATACCTAAGGGAATCTACTGATGCTAAACTAGCACAAAGAGGCATTGCAGGTGCTGATGCAGTTGATATTAAAAAATCAAGGGCTGAAGGAAGATTTTTAAGAGCTTTTAACTACTGGGTAATGATGGATCTGTTTGGTAAATCTACATTTATTACTGAGGCAGATGGTATTGGCACTTTTTTACCCAAAGAAAAAAGCAGGGGCGAAATTTTTACTTATATAGAAACAGAATTGAAAGGTATAGAAACAGAATTGGCTATAGTGAAAACTATAGAATATGGCAGGGTTGACCAGGGTGCTGCATGGGCTTTGCTTGCAAGAATTTATTTAAATGCAAAAGTATATACCGGTGCGGAAAGAAATACTGATGCCATTACCTATGCTAACAAGGTTATTGCAGGTGGTTATAGTCTTCAGCCAGATTACCGACAGTTATTTATGGCAGATAATGATAAACGTAAAAACGAATTTATGTTTGCTATTAATTGCGATGGTGCACGAACACAAGCTTACGGCAATACTACATTTTTAATTCATGCAGCTGCTGGTGATGATCACAACGAGTTTGGAGCTAGTTCTGGATGGGGCGGTTACAGAGCAACAAAAGGCTTGGCAGATCTTTTTTCAGATCTTTCTGGTAATACAGATAAACGTGCAGCATTTACAACTTCCGTTTTTAACACCTCTTCTGCTCAAGTAAACATTTCAGATATTTCAGATTTTAAAAATGGTCTTCATGTAAATAAATTTAAAAATATTCGTTCAGATGGGGGCGCGGTATCTGATATTACCTTAGGTTTTTCTGATGTTGATTTTCCTGTATTCCGTTTATCTGAAATGTATTTAATTTATGCTGAAGCAATGTTAAGAGGTGGTGCCGGGGCTAATGCTGCAACTGCGGTAAATTATATTAATGCCATCAGAACAAGAGCTGGTGCAACGCCAATAGCTGCCACTGCATTAGATCTTCAATTTGTACTGGATGAAAGAGGAAGGGAATTATATTGGGAAGGACATCGTCGCACGGATTTAATCCGTTACAATTTATTAACCACTTCAACGTATGTATGGCAATGGAAGGGTGGAATAATTAATGGTACAGGTGTTGACAATAAATACAATATTTACCCTATACCACAGGAAAACAGAAATTCAAATGTAAACCTCACGCAAAACGCCGGATATTAATCCATCAAAATAAAAATTAATAAAAATGAAAAATTTTCTAAAATTAATGGTGGTATTTTCAATACTTACGCTTTTATTTGTTTCCTGTAAAAAAGAAGAAAATCAGGTTACGTTAAATGGTGGTACGAATCCTACTCTATCATCATCGGCATCATCTACATTGCTCACACTTACAAAAGTTAATGAAGCAAATACGTGGAGTAATTTTACATGGACAAACCCAAACTACAAATTTAACACTGGTATAAGTTCGCAGGATGTTACTTACACTTTGCAGTTTGATACGTTGGGGGCGAATTTTACAAATCCTAATATTCAGGAAATTGTCGTGTCGAAAGATTTAACCAATGCTTTAACCGTGAAGCAGGTAAATTCTGCTCTTGCAAAATTATTACTTAAAGAAAACACTCCTCATAACATTGAAGTGAGGGTAAAATCGTCACTTGCAAACAACAGTGGATTATTGTACTCAAATGTATTAAAGTTTATATTGGTGCCGTATTTAGATGTTGCCGTAACCTTGCCTGAAAACCTTCCTTCGCAAGGTGCTAATAATGGTGACTTGTTTTTGGTAGGAGATGCAACAAATGGTGGTTGGAATAACCCTGTGCCGGTACCAACTCAAAAATTTACACGTACATCTTCTGTTACATACGAAATAACGCTACCACTTGTGGGCGGTAAGCAATACTTAATGCTTCCAAAAAATGGAGATTGGGGTAATAAATATGCTGTTGCAAATAATACGATTACTGGCCTAAATGCCGGCGGTGATTTTGGAGCAAATCAGAATGATAATTTCCCCGGTCCATTAGCAAGTGGAATGTATAAAATTGTAGTCAATTTTCAAACCGGTAAGTTTACTGTAACTCTACTTTAATATTAAAATTTAATAAAATGAAAATTTTTATAAAGAACTTTTTAGCATTTTTATTTCTCGCAGTTACTATTACTGCATGTGATAAAAAAGATGATTTAAATACCTTCACAAATGGAAGCGCAGTAACATTAAGCGCTTCTGCCACAACGCTTACACCAGCACCTGCAGATTCGAATAATGTAGCTGTAAGTTTTAGCTGGACAACGCCTAAATATTCTCAGGATCCTGCATTATACAAATATGTAATTCAAATAGATTCTTCAGGTAGAAATTTTAGCAAAGCAGTATCCAAAACAATTACAGCTGCACTTACTATTTCTTACACGGCTAAAGACATTAATTTAATTGCATTAGGTTATGGTTTTAATTCTAACACAGCTTATGACATGGACGTAAGGGTAATTTCTTCTTATGGAAATAACAACGAGCAATACATGTCAAACACCATAAAGTTTAAATATTCGCCTTACAAAATTCCACCAAAAGTGGCATTACCTACTTCAAATAAATTATTTTTAGTGGGCGATGCATCACAAGGTGGCTGGAATAATCCCGTACCGGTACCAACACAGGAATTTGCACAAATTGATGAAACAACGTATGCTGGAGTTTTCAATTTAAATGGCGGAAAACAATATCTTATTTTGCCTGTAAATGGCGATTGGAGTCACAAGTTTTCTGTAAACAGCCTTTCTATACCTGCGGCGGGCGGCGACTTTGGGTACGACCTTTCAACAAACTTTAATAGCCCTGTAACTAGTGGTTACTATATAATCACAATGGATTTTCAAACCGGAAAATTTGCGGTAACACCTTTTACCGGGAATTTACCAACTAACCTTTTTATTGTTGGCGATGCTACAAATGGAGGTTGGAATAATCCTGTACCTGTACCTACTCAGCAATTAGTACAAGTAAATTCTTCAGTATTTAAAGCGACAGCATTGACAATGATTGGAGGCAAACAATATTTACTTTTACCTGTAAATGGTGATTGGTCCAATAAATATGCAGTAGCAGATAATTCTTTGCCCGGCTTATCAGCAGGTGGAAAATTCGGCTATAATTTTGCACAAAATTTTCCCGGTCCTGCAGTATCAGGCAATTACACTTTAACTGTAAATTTTGTTACAGGTAAATTTATTGTGCAGTAATTTTTAAAAATTTATTTAAAAGCCGGGCTTTCATTGCTCGGCTTTTTTAAAATCTATTCTGTAAATTGTACGTATCTTTTTAACTAAAAAACTGTTATGAATCAAAAATTAAATTCATTTTTTATCAATAAATGCCTGCTTGCTTTTGGGCTGTTATTAAATGTTAGTGCCAATGCACAAACCAACATCAAAGAAATCGGTAACGTAAAATCAGTAAAAATCAGCGGACAAAATGTAAGCATCATTACAGATGCAGCATTTGTAGAAGCAATGGTTTACAGTCCATCCATCATACGCATCCGGATGGATAAACAACCACTTAAAAAAGATTTCTCATACGCAGTAATTGCAGCGCCTATACAAACAAAAGCATCCATTAACCAAACCTCAACTGATGTTATAATAATAACGGATTCTTTAAAAGTTGTCATTCAAAAAAAACCATACCGTGTAAGCTTTTATAACAACGAGGGCATTGTAATAAGTGAAGATGAAAGCGGTCTCACTACATCATGGGTAGGTGAAGAGGTTACTACTTATAAGAAAATGCAGGACGGAGAACGCTTTGTTGGTCTTGGTGAAAAAACCGGTGATCTCGATAGAAAAGGAAATGGCTACACCAATTGGAATACGGATGCATATGGCTACAGCACCGGGCAAGATCCGATTTATACAACCATTCCATTTTTTATTGGCATACACCACAATATGAACTATGGTATTTTTATGGACAATACTTTTCAATCTGATTTTAATTTTGGCGCAAGCAATGATCGTTTTTTTTCTTTTGGTGCAAGAGGCGGAGAAATGAATTATTATTTTATTTATCATAAAACGGTTGCTGATATTATTAAGTCTTACACATCTCTTACTGGTCGTATGAAAATGCCGCCATTGTGGAGTTTGGGCTACCAGCAAAACAGGTACAGTTATTATCCTGATACAGAGGTATTGCGCATTGCACAAACTTTGCGTGAGAAAAAAATACCTGCAGATGGAATAACGCTGGATATACATTACATGGATAAATACCAGTTGTTTACCTGGAATAAAGAACGTTTTCCTAACCCTCGTGGCCTTACAGATAAGTTGAAGGAAATGGGATTTAAAACTACTGTAATTGTCGACCCCGGTATTAAAGTTGCACCCGGCGCACCGGCATTTGACCGAGGGGTCAAAGCAGATGCGTTTATAAAATATGCAGATGGTAAATATTATACTGGGCAGGTATGGCCGGGATGGTGTCATTTCACAGATTACTCTTCAGAAATTGGAAGAAAATACTGGAGAAATGAAATGAAATTTTTTCCTGATAATGGCGTAAGCGGTGTGTGGAACGATATGAATGAAATAGCCACATGGGGGCAAAAAATGCCGAACAACGTTGTGTTTGATTTTGAAGGTAGAAAAGCTTCCCATTTAGAAGCGCACAATGTTTACGGATCATTAATGGCAAAAACAAGTTACGAAGGTTTTAGAGAACACAGTACCGAAAGACCTTTTGTACTCACCCGTGCAGGATATGCAGGCCTGCAAAGGTTTAGCGCTTTGTGGACGGGCGATAACCGCTCAGAAGATAGTCACATGATGGCAGGCGTAAGACTAATAAACAGTCTGGGGTTAAGTGGTGTATCATTTACAGGAATGGATATTGGTGGCTTTACTGGAAATCCATCTATTGGTTTGTATGCAAGATGGATACAGCTTGGTGCATTTATCCCTTATTTTAGAAACCATACCGGCGTAAATACTAAGTCATCTGAACCATGGGCTTATGGTGAAGAAGTAACAGAAATTGCCCGAAATTATATTTCATTGCGGTACAAATTAATGCCTTATTTATACAGTAGTTTTTATGAATCTACCCAAAGTGGATTACCTGTAAACAGATCGCTTGTTTTTGAAAATACTTTTGATAATAATATTTACAATGGTGCTTTTCAAAACCAGTTTTTGTTTGGGCAATCTTTGATGGTTTGCCCTGTAGAAAGTGGTAAAGATTTTATGAAGGTGTACTTACCGGCAGGTGGATGGTACGATTTGTACAATGATGAAATGAAGATGGGTGGTAAGGAAAACATGTTGCAAATTGGTATGGCAAAACTGCCTGTTTATGTAAAAGCAAGTAGCATTATCCCTATGCAATCGCTTGTACAATCAACGTCTATTGCACCCACAGATACACTAATAATACATGTTTACAAAGGAACAACTGCCAACAGTTTTGTTTATTATGAAGACGATGGTAAAAGTTTTGATTACGAAAAAGGGATGTTTTATAAAAGAAGCATTGTATACAATCCTGCAGCGAATCAAATAACATTTGAAAATCAAGAGGGGCAGATGAACTCTAAGTTTAAAAATATTGCTATTGTATTGCATGGTTTTGCAAATGCAGAATCATTAAAGTCAAACGGCACAAGCGTTGCTTTACAACAAACTTTTACTTCATTAATAGATGCTATTTCTCAGTTTGATCCGCAGGGAAGCGGCAAGGCTACAGAAGGCAGCAAAACGCAAACTACGGTTATAAAAAACAGTAAGGAAAAAATGACTGTACAGTTATAAACTTAATGTAAGAATACAGAAAAGCCTCGATTTTCATCGGGGCTTTTCTGTATTTAAAATTTAGTTATTTTCTAAAATTTACTGTTTAACATATTACCCACTTTACCTAACAACTTCTGTCAAAACCTTTCCCACACTGCCTGATGGCATTTGAATATGCAGGAGTGCTGCAAGTGTTGGAGAAATATCTATCATATAGGTTTCTCGGTTTGTTTTACCAGGTTTTATATTCCACCCATAAAACAATAAAGGAATATGCGCATCGTAGGGATTCCATAAACCATGTGTTGTACCTTTTATGCCACCATCAAAATAACCGGGCTTTACAATAAATTGAATGTCGCCACTTCTTGATGGTGTAAAACCATTTGAAAGCATTGTTTTTATTGGCTCGCTCAAAGTTGTGCTGTTCAATTTTTCTGTTTCAAATGCATTGATAATAAATGGATAAGTTTTTAAACTTTCTATGATCATATTTTTAATAGCATTTACATCTTTTCCCTCTGTTTTTATTTTTATTTGATCAACATATATCTGATAATTTTGAACAGATAAAACAGCACTCTTTATATTAAAATTATCTTCTATCAATTTATTTAATTGTTGAAAAATACTGTTGTCACTAAAAACACCGGCCTCAATATGATGGATTTTTAAAAAGCCAGGAATATGCGCTGCACCATGATCGGCGCTTAAAAAAACAAGGTAATTATTCTTACCCAAATCCATATCCAGGTAATTAATGAAGTCGGCTATATCTTTATCCAAGCGCAAATAAGTATCTTCTGCTTCTATAGAATTTGGGCCAAAACTATGCCCCATATAATCTGTTGATGAAATACTTACTGTGAGAAAATCTGTTGCTTTACCTGCGCCCATTTTTTCGTTTGCTATAGCCGCTTTAGCAAAGTCAAAAGTAAAAGTGGCTGCAGCAGGTGTATACTTAAAAGTGCTGTACTTTAAGGATGAAGTAATGCCGGAAAGTTTGTGAGGAAATGTTGGCGATTGTAATCCTGGTAATGCCAACTCATATTCCTGATCATCTGCTGTACTTTGTGTGTATGTATTTATTGGATAGCGTGTGTTCCAATCCTGCTTCATGTAGTTAGCAGGAATATCTTTTTGGTTAAATGTATTAACCCACTCAGGCAACTGCTGCATGTAATAATTACTGGTTATCCATTTGCCGTTTTTATCATCGTACCAATAAGCAGCATTTGCACTATGTCCTGCCGGTAAAATTGCTCCTCTATCTTTTAAAGCTATCCCTATTACCTTGCTTTCAAAATTATTGCTGAGCCTCAGCTCATCTGTAATAGTTGTTGTCCATAAATTTTTAGGGCTCATTTTACCTGCATTGTCGTTGTTGCCCACACCCTGCACAGTACTGTCATCTGTGCAGTACATACTTTTTTTTGTATTTCTTTCGTACCAGTTGTTGCCTACAATACCGTTTGTAGAAGGTGTTGCACCTGTGTAAATACAACTGTGACCAACTGCAGTGTAAGTTGGTACCATTGGTATAAATGTATTTTCGAAACTGTAACCCTGCGTTATTAATTTTTTAAATCCATTGCTACTGTAACGGTTATAATATCTATATAAATAATCCCAACGCATTTGGTCAATTACAATACCTACTACCAGTTTTGGTCTTGATATTTCAGTTTCAATAACCGTTTTTATTTTGGGTTGTGCTAAAGAATTTAAAGCAAGTACGCTTAAACTTATAAAGAATATAAAAGCTAATTTTCGCATGAATTTTTAATTTTTGCGAAGTTATTAAATATGGGTTTATGGTAGATTAAGTAAATGAGAACATTTGCAGTTCGCATTAAAGCATAAACGTTCTATTATTGTTAAATTGTAAAACTAAAGATGAATGGCTGCCGGATTGGTGCGGCACCGGAGCAAAGCGGAGGTACAGCGCAAAGCCGGAACACCTGTACATGTAGGTATAATGATGAGAGCCCCAAAGTTTCCTTTTTTTAATAAAAAGCATAAAATCATTTTCTAATTATGAAAAACATTTTATAATTTATTATTTATCTTCGCAACTCTTAAATAAATGTAGTTTATGAAGGATGTTTTTGAGAAATTGATTAAGGACGGTGGACCGATTGGTCAGCATATGGACAGGGCGCATGGATATTTTGCTTTCCCTAAACTGGAAGGCGAGCTTGGGCCAAGAATGCAGTTTAGAGGCAAAGAGGTAATTGTATGGAGTTTAAATAATTATTTGGGGTTGGTTAACCATCCAGATGTTCGTAAAATAGATGCAGAAGCTGCGGCAGCTTATGGTATGGGTAATCCAATGGGAGCTCGTATGATGAGTGGAAATACAGCTAAACATGAGGAGCTGGAAAAAGTTATCAGTAAATATGTAAGCAGGGAAGATACCATGTTGCTGAATTTTGGATATCAGGGAATAATGAGTTGCATAGATGCGCTTGTAAATAGGAGAGATGTTATTGTATATGATGCGGAAGCGCATGCATGTATTGTTGATGGCGTACGATTACATATGGGAAACAGGTTTGCATTTAAACACAACGATATTGAAGATTGCGAAAAGCAACTTGTAAGGGCAAATGCATTGGCTGAAAAAAATGGTGGTGGTGTATTGGTTATTACCGAAGGTGTTTTTGGTATGGATGGGGAGCAGGGAATTTTAAAGGCAATTGTAGCGTTAAAAAAGCAATATAGTTTTAGATTATTGATTGATGATGCGCATGGTTTTGGTTATATGGGTCCAACGGGTGCAGGTGCTGATGAGGCACAGGGCGTACAGGGTGATGTCGATTTATATTTTAGCACGTTTGTAAAAAGTATGGGCAGCATTGGTGCTTTTATTAGTGGTCCGAAATCGGTTCTTAAATATTTGCGCTACAATACCCGTTCTCAAATATTTGCGAAAAGCTTGCCATTGCTGATTGTAGAGGGAATGTTGAAACGTATGGAAATGGTAATGACAATGCCTGAGTTGCGGGAAAAACTGTGGAGTAATGTTGAAAGATTACAAAACGGTTTAAAAGAAAAGGGTTTTGACATTGGCCATACAAATAGCCCCGTTACCCCCATTTACATGAAAGGTGATGTGCCGGAAGCTACACAGATGGTGATGGATCTTAGAGAGAATTATGGAATTTTTTGTTCAATAGTTGTATATCCTGTTATTCCAAAAGGTGATATTATTTACCGATTGATACCAACCGCTTCGCACAGTTTTGAAGAAGTTGATATTACCTTAAAGGCGTTTGAGGAAACAAAGAAAAAATTAGATGCCGGTTTATATAAAGCAGTTGACATTCCTGATATGGCAGATGTTGGAGTATGATAAAACACTTTAAAATATAACAGAGAACCCTTGCTTTGGCAGGGGTTTTTTCATTTGATAAGTTTTATAGATATTGAATAAATGCAGCTTCTTATCTTTATGAATAATAATATTATTATGATGAAAGTACCTTACAAAATACCTTCGCAAACACTCATTGGTCATGTACATTTAAAAGTTGCTGATTTAAAAAGAGCATTGACTTTTTATTGCGATTTGTTGGGCTTTGAAATAACAACCATGTATGGAGAAGATGCAGCGTTTATCTCGGCTGGAGGATATCATCATCACATAGGTTTAAATACCTGGTATAGTAAAAATGGCGGACCTGCACCGTTGCATACCGCAGGGTTGTTTCATACTGCCATTTTATATGCAGAAAGAAAAGACCTTGCTGCCATTTACAAAAGAGTTATTGAAGCAGAATATCCATTTACAGGCTTTGCAGATCATGGTGTTTCAGAAGCATTGTACCTGAATGATCCTGATGGGAATGGGGTTGAATTGTATTGGGACAGGCCAAAAAAATTGTGGCCGCAAAGACCCGATGGCTCTCTTGAAATGTTTTCCGAACATTTGGATCTAAAAAACTTACTGATGGAATTAGAGCGTTGATTTTTTTAGTTCAAAAGGCCATTCATTTTTAAGTTTTGCTTTTATTAAATAGACAATTATTCCACTTATTAAAACGACAGCAAAACTTAAAATAATTGCAAGCCCCGTTGCATAAAAAACAAAAAGCCACATTAAAATTGCCAGAATAACCGGTATAGGATAAAGGGGCATTTTAAAAGGGAGATTGGTTGTTCCTTTTCTTTTTCTCAGCAACATTAATCCAACACCCTGCCCAATAAACTGTACCATAATACGCATGGCAAGAATACCACTAATTACATCGCCCATTCTAAATAATAAACTAAACACAAATGCAAATGCAGCAAGTACAAGCAATGAAACATAAGGGAAGTTTTTTGTAGGATGAAGCTTTGCGAATATTTTAAAAAATGCACCATCCAGTGCAGCAGCGTATGGCACACGACTGTAGCCAAGCATTACCGCAAATAAAGAAGCCAGAGCAACCCACAAAATCATAACGGTAGCAATTTTAGCTGCGGTGTTGCCATACAATCTTTCAATAAAAGTACTGATTACAAAATTATTTGTACCCGCATCCTGCCAACCTTTTATTTCCTGCCATGGAATTACACTTGTTACACTTATGTTCATTGCTAAATACAAAACAGCAATGCTACATATTGAAATAAGCATACTTTTTGGAATGTTCTTTCCCGGATTTTTTATTTCGCCGCCCAAATGACAAACATTGTAATAACCGAGGTAACTGTAAATTGTTTTTACGCATGCCTGCCCAAAAAGAAAAGAAGCAACGGTATTAATGCTGAATGCATTTTTAGATTCAAATATTGGATGCATAAAATTACCGTGCGTGATGCCTCCAAATATTATCCACCCAAGTGTTGCAACAACACCAACCCAAAGTAACACACCTATCTTACCAATACTTTCAACTTTTCTGTACAATAAAAAGGTTACTAAAATAATAACAGATCCACTAAC
>JAYUZL010000153.1:0-2607 GCA_043751875.1 Ferruginibacter sp. | reverse complement strand
CCGGTCGTCGTCCCGCCTGTCATCATCATCACCTCTCCTGTTATCGCCGTATATAACAGTGGGAAGGCTTGTGTTGCCGGTGGTTTGCTTCGGTTTCTTAGGTCCCGATCCGGGAATTACATCGTAGACACTTTTTTGTGCTGCCGCATTGATTGAACCCAATAATAAAAAAGAAAAAATTGCAGCCATACCGGCTCTTTTAAATTGTGTTGCGTGGCTGTTCATATTAGAGGTTTTTTTTTTACTAATGAAGGCAATTACTTTGCCAGGAATTTAGGTGGATTAGAACATGATATTTGATGATACTGGATTATAACGTTTGTTTGTGATAAATATTTTTTCTCGCCTTAACTAAAAAGATATGTGGGATGCACAGCAATTATAGCCTTTTTGTACTTCTCGTTTTATTCCGGCTTATGCCTGAATTAATCTCAACAGGTGCAGCCTTTTTATAGAGACATCATTGGTGCGAAACCATTTGCAAAAGGTGTTACCTCTGCGGGGCAACGTTTCGGTCGTTGGTTATAATAAACCACGGCTGCCTCCGGAACAGGTTGATCCTTTCAATATGCTACCAGCACCGGCAGAAGTGGATACCAATAGTATTGTTTACCTGCTCTCCATCTATGATAAATCCGAAAAAGAAAACCTCACAGATAAGGAACTTGATGAATGGCTAAAGTATATTCCGGAATAAAAAAACGTAGCAGTTTTTATTATCAAGCTTTTGTAAACGACTGGCATAGGAAAACATCGCTATTTTTCTGCAGCTGATTCTTCCGTCTGATTTCGTGAAGCCTTCATAAGAGGTGACAACTTTTGTGGCAACATCATTATTACATAAGTGTTTGCGAAAAGTGTCACTTCTGTTAGAGAGACAGTCAGGCACAGGAAACTTTTGCTGCTTGCCCGCCCCTCATTTCTGCACCTAACCCTTTAGTATTGGGCCTCGGCAAATAATGCAACTTTTTTATTTTTATGCTACACACCTGCACCATTGGGGTTGATTCTTTGATCATGCGACACCAACAGTTTAACTATAAAATTATATATCTTACAGCTAATCCCGCTTGCGTTATTTTATAAATGTTACTTTCATCTGTTCCTGGTCCGGCAGGAAATTTAAAGGGAGCCGTTGCAAATAAACTTACATTCAACTTATGGCTTATTAAAATACCTAACTCGGGCCGAATCCCGATTTTTGTGTACGTTCCATTATTCGTTGTTGTATTTTGATATTCATTTTTTAAGTTAGCGCCAACGAGTATTCCCAGCCCGGCAGCTCCATATACTGATAGCTTATCATTTTTTATAAACATATAGCCGGGAGATAAATAAGCAGAAATAAGAAAAAGACTTATATCATATTTCGTTCCCACATTATTTAAAAAACTGCTTTTTATCGGACTAAAGCCAATAACAGATTGAAAAAAAGTTCTCCCGAATTTTCTTTGATTGTATAACCTTGCACCGATTTCAAAAAAAGGGGAAATTGATGTTTTATCAGATATAAAAGAAGAGTTGCTGAAATTAAGTGAGGAAATATTTGCTATAGCACCTGTACCAATAAGATATTCATTAGGGTATTTATTTCTTTTTCTTTCAGAACTATTTTCATTGTCTTTTAACGTACCTGATATAAAATTAATGAGCTCGGTTTCGTTGTAGGTAATTTTTTCAAGTTTTTTATTCAAATTAGCAATCCCTTCTACCGAAAGATCTTCATTTAGAAGAGCTTTATAGCCATCATAAGTTGACACATGATTGTCCATTATTGTTTCATAATATTCCAGTTCTGTGATCTCTCCATTTTTACTTAAATAAAAGTTATTTCTCTTGCTGTCAAAGAGTTTATAAAGAACATAATTTTTAAAATGATAGATATCCCTTAAAAAAATGCTAACAGTATCTTTTTTTACAATACCGTTTTCCGGGCCATCGCTAACTTTTGTAACTTTTTCAGGATTGATTATTCTTGTTCCTGCATAACTTATATACCTGTCATTTTGATTTATTCCTATTTCTTTACAGTTTACTGGATTTAAAACAATTTCGCTATTATTTGTATGAAAGCTTACGGTGGATGGATTTTTATCCCATTGTCTATAATTGGTCACGGTGCCTTTAATAGTATCACCTGAATTGTTTATATAGTAGTCTTGTGCTACTAAAACTTCCTTAACAAACAAGAGAATAAAAAGCAAAAAAAGATTTTTCATGAAATTCTGGGTTAATATACTTGTTAAAAGTTTAGTTAGTTATTTTGAAGATAGGTCATTTTAACAAAAAAAAATTCTGGATTTGTAAGTAAGTAAAAGGCGCACATTGCTTCTTCCGTAAACGACTGATTTATCATAACGCAACTGTTCCTTTTTTTATTGCTAAAGTGCGTAAATCAATTTACCCATTTATTGTACAAGCTTCGCCCTCGTTGGTGCCCTCTTTCCATCTCAATAAATTACAATTTACGAAAGCCGATGTTGTATTTTTTTGACCAACATCCGAAGCGTTAACCGGTGTACGCTTTGCAATGGCTAAGCATGCACAAATTTTCAGAGGTAGTGGTAAAAAATTATTGCCAGTTTAATGAATATTTTTTTCCTTATC
>JAYUZL010000152.1:0-2138 GCA_043751875.1 Ferruginibacter sp. | reverse complement strand
GGCAGAAGATATACAGAGCGTGGGTTTGCGCCCAAAAATGGATGAGATAGATAACCACCTTTTTTGCTTGTTGAACATGCTATATTTTAACAAACAAACATCGGCCGTAGAGAGTGAACAGATAAGCTTTGTATTGGGCAGCCATTATGTTATTTCTTTTCAAGAAGATGCCGAAAGAGATGTATTTAATGCATTGCGTGAAAAATTAAAAGTGCCCAATACAAAATTGCGGCAAAGTGGGGCCGATTATTTATGCTATGCATTAATAGATATGATAGTGGATAATTATTTTATTGTAATGGAGCAGTTGGGCGATAAAATTGAAAATCTAGAAGAGGAAATTATTCATAAACCAAGTACCAAAAGCTTGGAAAAAGTTAATCAGCTACGCAAAGAAATTATTGTTTTAAAAAGAAGTATTTCGCCCGTTCGAGAATTAATAAATGGCTTTATAAAAACGGATAGCGATTTAATTAATGAGAATACCAACAAGTACTTTAAAGATATTTACGATCATGTAATGCAAGCCAGCGACTTGGTAGAAAACTACAGAGATGTAATGATAAATATGCAAGATTTATATATTAATCAAGTGAATTTAAAAATGAACGAAGTGATGAAAGTGATGACTATTGTAACTTGTTTATTGGCACCTGCAACGGTTATAGGCGGCATTTTTGGGATGAACTTTGATACCATTCCTTACTTGCACAACAGATATGGCTTTTTTTTGGCAGTAGGTATCATGTTGGTGATACCAATGTGGATGTTGAGTGTTTTTAGAAAGCGTGGTTGGTTTTAGTATTTTAATCCTAAAATACACAAAGAATGAAACAATGGGGTAGATTTTTTATTTTATGGGCTGTCAGAAGTAAAATATTATTCATCTTTTGTTCGGGCTTTTCGCCAGTAGTCCTCACTACGTTGCGGGCTACTTGGCTTCAATCCCGCAGCCTTTAAGCAGATGGATATCTATTTAGCATGCCACGTAGGGTAAACGTATGAGGCAGCAATACAATAGGATAATTAAAACAAGCCGTTAGGTGTATGTTATTATTGCTTATTTATTTTAGCCAGATTGCCCTTAATTAAATACGTAAAAAATGCCAGTTGAATCAGCAACTGGCATTTTTTAAACCTGTAAACGTATGCTTGAGTTTATTTTACTTCCCAATCTCACCTAAATTATTACTTAATTTAGTTATTGCATTAGCGGCAATTTTAATTTGTTCCTGTGCTTCTTTCCAATCTCTTTGTTCAATAGCTTCTCTTATGCCGGGCATTGTTTTTACACCATACCCTGTGTAAAAACCCGGGGCATAAATAGTGTGCTTAAACCACGCCCTTCTTGGCAAACCTGTTGGCGATAATAATTGTTGTTCTGCTTGGTACAAAGCCTTGTTCATCATGTCTTTATCGCCCTCTGCCATTGAAATTTTAGTCCAAGATTTTGCTAATTCGTCAGTACTTTTTTCTAAAAGTTTTAATGCATTTTGCAAAGCTGAAAAATCTATAAAAGGCACCGCAGCTTTAGTAGTTGGGGCTTTTAAATGCTCTTTAGGATCGGCAGCTAAAACATAGGTTTTGTTTTGTACCAGTTGGTTGTCAACTTCGGTTGATTCTCTTAAAGCGTCGGTCATTTCCATTAGGTCGGTTACATAGCCGTTAATGGTTTTGTACAAGCTTCTAAAATCAAAGGGCAACGCATCTGCATTTGCTAACCGTAATGCGGCCCTACCAGCAGTTTTTGATAAGGTAACACCATACTCAAATGTTGGGTCTTTAAACCGAACATAATTATCGTAACTATCATAAATTGAATGGTATTCACCGCCATTGCCTTCACCACCATAGCCAAGGTCTAATGAAGTAATACCAAGGTGCTGTAAAAAAGATGAATAATCAGAACCCGAACCTAAAGCATCTAACGTTAATACTTTTTTAGACATTAAATCCTTCTTAGTTTTTACCACTTTGGCTGCTGTAATTTTTTCAGCTTTTTGTCTTTCAAAAACACTCACATTGGTTTGCGGGTCTATTACGTCTTTACTAATTTCATCCATCAATGTCTCTAACGCATGCGAGCCGCCAGCATCTAAAAAGCCACGGCTATAACTATCAGAGTTAATGTAAGCCAC
>JAYUZL010000151.1:0-14165 GCA_043751875.1 Ferruginibacter sp. | reverse complement strand
CACAGTCTTTTCTTCTTTCTGCCCTGCTTCTTTTCCTTTCCCTTCGTTATTTCCTGCCTCAAAATGTTCTCTTTCGTTTCCATTATTAACCTCTCTGTCAGTATTTCTAACTTTAGCTAGATAACTCACATTTGGTAGAACGTGTAATTGCTCCAACACATAAAAATTACGATTTACCTGTTCAACATTTCTTATTTTATAAATATCACTTAATTTATCGTTTACATTACCAAAACTAATGGCATTTGCAGGACAAGCCTGTGCACAGGCAACTTTCACATTACGAACCATTGTCGGATCCTGTTGTTTTTTTGCTTCAAGCTTACTATCCTGTAAACGTTGTACACAGAAAGAACATTTTTCTATCACACCACGGGCACGAACTGTTACATCAGGATTCAATACCATTCTTGTAAGGTCGTCGTTCATTTGATACATCACTTCATTTGTATCTACCCCTACCAAACTATTTTGGTTGTCTTTGAAACTATCAGCTCCATTGTAATCGAGCCAGTTAAAACGACGTACTTTATACGGACAGTTGTTTGCACAATATCTTGTGCCAATACAACGGTTATAAGTCATTTGGTTTAAGCCTTCGCTGCTGTGGTTTGTTGCAGCAACCGGGCAAACATTTTCGCAAGGTGCGTTATCACAATGCTGACAAAGCATTGGTTGGAATATAACATCAGGATTTTCAAGGTCTCCTGTAAAATATCTATCGATACGCAACCAATGCATTTCGTGTGCACGCTGTACCTGAATTTTTCCAACAACACTAACATTGTTTTCTGCATTACAAGCCACCACGCAGGCACTACAGCCTGTACAAGTATTTAAATCAATACTCATGCCCCACTTAATACCAGGTTTTATAAAATCAGGATATTGTGTAGCGTCTTTTACAAAATCAGTTTTACCATCAGGTGTTATCAGCATTCTTTCGTGCCTCGGTTCTGCTAAAACATCTTCAGGATTTTTCTTGAAAGCAGCAAGGTTGGTTTCGTAAATAACCGGGCGACCTTCTGTAAAACCATGTACCTGCGTTTGTGCAAGCGGGTATGTATCTCCTGTTTTTTCAATTGTTGCAGGAGATGAATAAGAAAATGTTGTCCCGTCCCAACCCGCAAATATGTATGCGTTTTGCCCTGAACCATAAGCTGCACGACCGATTCTTTCTAAATTTATTTCTTTATCTGCAGCTGCATTTCCACGCCCGTAACCAACAGCGATTGCGATGGTGTTTGCATTTAAACCAGGGATAATTAATACAGGTAAACTTAAAACCTTGCCATTAACCGTAATTTTCATTACCGGTTTTTCAGGATGAACTTCGTATTTATCTGCGTCTTTTTTATTAGGGTTTGTTACATCAAAATTAAACAAGGTCTTGGCCATAGATGGCGCAACCATAGCGTAATTATCCCAGGTAACTTTGGTAATAGGGTCAGGAAGTTCCTGCAACCAAGGATTATTAGCCTGGCTGCCTGTACCCATTCCTATTTTTTGGTAAAGTACTACTTCGTATTCACCTGTTTTTACTGCTGCAATTTTTGCAGAAGCCGCTGTAACATTTGCTCCGTTGTAAGCAGCACCTGTAAAGATTGCTGTACCGGTTGTTTCAATTACACCATCTTGTAATGCCTTATCCCACAACTCAACAGAGGCAAGTTTATTGGTCCAATATTTTTTTAGATAGCTTTCGTAAGCATCTGTAATTTCTGGTATTGTACCCTGTACGTATCCTTTTTGTACACTGTCTTTAACTACAACGGATGCTACCAAAGCACCGCCGCTCCAGTTAAGCAATGAGGTTTGAAAGGACCTTGTTTTAAATAACGGGTTGATGATTGGTTGTATAATACTTACATATCCTGAAACAGCTTCCGTATCTCCCCAGCTTTCTAACCAATGGTTGCTAGGTAAAATATATTTACACAGTTCCGCTGTTTCATCCATTGTTGAATTAAACGAAATACTCACCGGTACCCTTAATAAGTATTCAGCAAACTTTTTACCATCTACATAAGAATAAACCGGGTTACAATCGTACAACAAAAGTGCACCTATTTTACCGGCATTCATATCCGCTGCAAGAGTTACCATTTCAGTATCAATCCCTTTTCTTATGTTTGATGTTTTGCTCCAGTTAATGGTTGTGCCGTTGGCACCAATTACTTCGTTTATTGCATTTACAATTAACTGAATGTTTACATCGTTGCTGCCACAAACCATAAGAGAAGTTCCTTTATTTGCAGCAAGTAATTTTGCAGTTTGTTCAATCCCTTTTGTGAGCCTTTCATTTTTAAATGTAGGCGCTGCTACTGTGCCACCTAATTTAGCTAGTATTGCCAATGCTACATTTCCTGTCTCAGATGGTTTATGTGTGTAACGATCATCTGCATTGCTACCCGTCATGCTCATCATACTTTCAAAATGAATATGACGACTCAACTCAGGCTTACCGGCTTTTACTTTTTTAGTTTCAGAATATTGTTTGCTGTATTCTGTAGCACTTAACCAAGTACCAAGAAAATCAGCTCCAAGGCTTACGATCGTAGTTGCCTTATCGAAACGATATTGTGGCAATGCCTTCTTACCATAGCTGGCTTCATTGGCCAATAACATACCACTGTAACTTACAGCATCGTACTGCACATGGCGACTTCCCGCATATTTTGTAAGAAACTCACTGATGATTTGTAATGTAGAAGGAGAATGTATGGTGGAAGTAAGCAATACTATAGGCTTGCCTGCAATTCCCGCCATTGCGGATAATATTATTTTGTCAAAATTTTCAAAACTGGTTATTTCTTTGAATTGGTTGCCACTTTTTTGTAAAGGATGGCGCAAACGTGTAGGATCGTATAAATCTAACACTGATGCCTGAGATTGTGCGCTGGTAGCACCTTTTGTTATAGAAGAAAGTTCATTACCTTCTATTTTGATAGGACGACCATCTCTTTGCTTTACAACAACACTAATGGCATCTCCACCATTTACATAAGTAGATGCATAATAGTTGGGAACACCCATTATAACATTATCCGGTCTTTGTAAATATGGAACTGCTTTGCGTACCGGCATTTCGCAACTTGCAGCTATTGCTGCAGCAGCAGTACTAAAACCCAGATATTTTAAAAAGTCTCTTCTTGGGGTTTTAATATCAAGCAAACCCTTATCATCTAGGTCTTCCAACGGAAGTAATTCTTCCTGAAATTCTTTTTCAGTAGATTTTTTAAATCTGTCTGATTGTGTAAGGTCTCCGAAATTTTGCCAATACTGTTTGTTATTACTCATACTTTTATGAAATGTGCAGACATGCAAATATGCAAATGTGCTAATATTTTAAAATCGAATCTTTTTATATTCCTTTAAATGTTCTTGTGCTTAGCACACTTTTTTGCAAATCTGCACATTTTCATTTTTTAATAGTGACATTTCTGACATTCAGTACCACCAATTTTTTCAACAGTTACACTATCCATTTTATGTGGGTTAGGTATTTTTCTACCTGACTTATCTAAAACAGAATCCTTCATTTGCTCATGAAATTTTTCATAAATGCTGTAAAACTTATTTCCTGTACTGTCATCCTTGTTATAAAAATCAACTTTAGATTCTCTGTGGCAATTTATACACCATCCCATACTTAAGTCAGAGTATTGATATACCTCAGGCATTTCCTGTATGTTGCCGTGACAAGTCTGACAGTTTTGTTTACCAACCTTTACGTGCTGGCTGTGGTTAAAATAAACATGATCCGGAAGATTATGTATTTTAATCCATTCTATAGGATGTGCACCATCGGGCAAACCATCTTTGTTATTATCCGGGTTATATTCTTTCTTTTCAGGATTCCAACCTGCATAAGCGTATAATTTCTGTATTTCTGCAGTTCCATTTACAGATGTACCATCTTCTCTTGTAATCGCTTCTCCTTTGTATTCTTTAATCGCCATGTGGCAATTCATACAAACATTTACAGATGGTATACTTCCACTCTTACTATCCTGTGTGCCACCATGGCAATACAAACAAGAAATTTGGTTTGTACCCGCATGTACTTTATGAGAATAGTAAATTGGTTGCACCGGCTGGTAATTTTTCATACGACCTAAGCCATAGGCAGCATTAATAGTTGTATAGCCGCCCAAGCCAAACAGGAGCAATACAGCAGCCATTAAATAAGTTTTGTTCCTGTAAAAAGGTACCGGCTCACCACGCAATACACCTTCTTTATCGTCAGATAATTTGCGAAGATTGCTATTTACCTGTAATAGTATAAAGGCAACAACTGCCAGTATGAGGGTAAGTATTCCAAAAAGAAGTGAATTGTTATCGGTGCTTTCGGAAGTGGCACCAGCTGCTGTACCTGACGGGGGAGCTGGATCCTTATAAGCATCCACATAATCTAAAATGGCATCTATTTCTGCTTTTTTTAATGCAGGGAAAGCCGTCATTACGGTTGGTTTCCACTTTTCAAATAAAGTTTTTGCATAAGGATCTGAAGAAATCATTGCAGAAGGATTTGCAACCCATTTGTATACCCAGTCTTTAGAGGGTTCTCTGTTCCTTGCCCCCGCTAACGCTGGACCTGTGTAATCTTGATTAGGTTTATGGCAATTTGCACAGTTTGCTTTAAATAATGCCTCACCTTGCGCAAAAACACTATTATTTGAAACTAAAATAATAAGGGTAACACTTATAATAAATCGAGAAATGAATTTTTTGTAACGGATCATACAATTTAGCCGGGTTTTTTTGTATAAAATGGCTATTCCATCTGCAAAAATAAGACACGATACTGACAAACTATCAACATTCTTTATTTTTTTTATAGTCTTTTTACACTAATTACCCGATTTAGAAAGATTCGCTTAATTTTGATTGTCATCGCATTGTAATAGATTTTAATACCTTTTTATTTAACATTATTGATACCTTTTTGGTAGTTTCTAATTCATTTTTACTATATGCTTAATAGACTGCAAAAAAAATGGCATGTAGCGCCTTTACAGTTGTTGCTTATTATTACAACATTTGCAATTGCCGGCAGTTTGTGTGGTTATACAGGCAGAAAATTATAAGCATTAACAAATATTGAAAAAAGATTTCTTTGGATATTGCTTTACGTATTAACCATTAGCTTCTTGCGGCCAATTACCGTTATAATGGTAAGGATTCCTTTAGGACAATTCTTTTTTTTTAAAAAATACCTTCACAATACATATGACAAAATTATTGGTAAAAAAAGCTAGAAGTTAAAAACACAAAAACACTTTAAATGAAAATTGCCATATTTGCCGGTGGTGGAGGCAGTAATGCAGAAGTTATTATTAAAACCCTCCCGACTTATATGGAGAAGGAAACCGCAGCAATAACAGTTGTAATTTCCAATAATGAAAAAGCAGGGGTAATAAATGTTGCATCATTTTATAAAATACCCTGCGAAACTGTTTCGCTAAAAAATAAAACCGATTTCCAGCAAGCCAAATTATATTTTGAAATACTTGAAAAGTATGAGGTGGATTTTATTGTACTTGCAGGCTATTTAAAGAAGTTACCCAAAGAAATTACAACTGCTTTCCCCGGAAAAATCGTAAATATTCATCCTGCATTGTTGCCGGCTTATGGTGGCCCGGGTATGTACGGCAAACATGTACATGAAGCTGTAATTGCTGCGGAAGAAAAAGAAAGTGGTATTACAATACATTATGTAGATGAAGTGTACGATCATGGACAAATTATTTTTCAGGCTAAATGTGCTGTTGAAAATATTGATACAGCTGATGATCTTGCTAAAAAAATTCTGGCACTTGAGCATAAATATTATACCTCCGTTATAGCTAAAACCATACTTTCTCAAATTCCTGTTAAATAAAACCACGCTTTTCTTCTTATATTTTTTTGTGGCGTAATATTACTTTCTAAAAAATACCGGCTTGCGTATTATTTTTACTTTTCTTCTTTTATTTTTTTGCCGTTTTACATCAATCGCACAAATTATTGTGAGTGGTACTGTAATGGATAACAGTAAAATTAATTTTGTAGAAGCAGTGGGTGTTATGAGTACTGGAGGAAAGATAGCTGTAACAGATTCCTTGGGAAAATACAGTATACAGGCTAAAGGAGAAGATTCGTTGTATTTTATTTATAACAACAAACCCACACAAAAATTTGCAGTAAATAAAATTCCCAACACCGCTCAGTTTGACATTTCATTGCATATATCAGTAAAAAGCAGGTACAGTCTTTTAAAGGAAGTGGTGGTTTACTCTAAGACTTACAAGCAGGATTCTGCAGAGAACAGAGAAAATTATGGAGAAATATTTTCCTATAAAAAACAAGGTATTCAAACATCTGTAAGCCCCGGCGGTGGCGTAGGTTTAGATGCCAATGAACTTATAAATCTTTTTCGTTTTAAAAGAAACAGAAGATTGAAAGCTTTTCAGCAAAGGCTGGAAGCAGATGAAAAAGAAAAATATATAAACTACCGTTTTAATAAAGTGTTTGTTAGAAGGATAACCCAGTTGCAAAGCCCCGCACTAGATAGTTTTTTAATCTGGTATCGACCAACCTACGAATTTGCAGCTACAAGCAGCGAGATAGAATTTAACCAGTATATTTTAAATGCCTCCTACCATTTTAAAAAAACTGTAGGCTCAGGAGAAGCAAAAAAATAAGATAATTCAGAATCTTTATAAAAATAAATTAAAAAATTTTACCGGCAATTTAAAATGGTTTCAGTTTTTTGTTAATCGCTCTAAAAGTTACATTCGGTGTTATAAAGAGTGCCCACAAATGATCTAAATATCTGTAAATAGAAGAGGATTTAATTTGTTTTAAAGAAGAATATTAAAAATGCATTTAGTCAGGCATCCTATTTCAAGCTGCGATATTTTGTATACTTTAAGCGTGTAGCAATAAATTAAATAATAAATTAAAAATTAAGAGGCATCTATATTAAACAAAAGAATATTGTTGCAATTAAAATTATTGTGGTGCTTAATAATTAATCAAGTACTCTAATGATTGACCCAACTTTGTATAAGCCATAAAGTTTTTTTCAAGGTCAAGGTTAAAAGGAATTGGTGTATCAAGGCTTGCACAGCGCATAACAGGCGCATCCAATCTATCAAAACAATGCTCTCCAATCCATGCAGCAACTTCACCACCAACACCACCGGTGAGTGAATCTTCATGCAGTATTATAACCTTACCCGTTTTTTCTGTAGCTTTTTTTATTGCTGTGTAATCTAAGGGCAACAAAGTACGCAAATCTAATATCTCAATACTTATATCTTTATTTTTTTCAGCATATTCCATTGCCCAATGCACGCCTGCCCCATAGGTTATAATGGTTACATCATTGCCATGTTGTACACATCTTGCTTTGCCAATTTCTATTTCATAATACCCATCCGGCACGTTACCTGTTATACTTCTGTATAGGGCTTTGTGCTCAAAGTACATTACTGGATTAGGATCGTTTATAGCAGCAATCATTAAGCCCTTTGCATCTTCGGGTGTGCTTGGATATACAACTTTTAACCCCGGGGTATGCGCAAACCAGGCTTCATTACTCTGGCTGTGAAACGGACCTGCGCCTACACCTCCACCCGTAGGCATTCTAATTACAACATCAGCATTTTGCCCCCAGCGGTAATGTATTTTTGCAAGGTTGTTAATGATCTGGTTAAAACTTACTGTCGCAAAATCTGCAAACTGCATTTCCATTACAGCTTTATAGCCCTCTAAACTTAATCCCAATGCAGCACCAACAATAGCGCTTTCGCACAAAGGTGTATTACGTACTCTGTCTTTACCAAACTCACTTACAAAGCCTTCCGTTACTTTAAAGGCGCCGCCATATTCTGCAATATCCTGCCCCATTAAAATTAAATTATAATGCTTTTGCATTGACAGTTTTAGGCCATCGGTTATAGCACTTATAAATTTTTTCTCAGATTTTGGTTCCGAGTTGCGGGTTTTGAGTTGCGAGTTATCAATAACCCGTGACCCTGAACCGGTAATCCTTGAAGCATAAACATCCTCAATTTCTTCTGTGGTATTGGGAACTATTTTACTTTCACCCGAACCTTTATTTAACTCAGTTTCAATATAGATTTTGGTATCTGCTTTTATTTTATCAATACTATCCGTTGTCAATATATTTTTCTCCATCAACCATGTCTCGTAATTCTTTACGGGATCCTTCTTTTGCCATTCTGTAAACAATTCAGTCGGCACATATTTTACTCCACTGGCTTCTTCATGACCACGCATGCGAAACGTCATACACTCCACCAGATAAGGCTTTTGGTTTTTTATGCAATAATCTCTTACACCTTTTATGGTATCATATACTTCCAGCAAGTTGTTGCCATCAATCCTTATACCTTCCATGCCGTATCCCTTGGCTTTATCAACCAAATTTTCGCAGCGGTATTGTTCATTAACAGGCGTGCTTAGCCCGTAGCCATTGTTTTCTATAACGAAAATTACGGGTAAGTCCCACACAGCAGCAGTGTTTAATGCTTCGTGAAAATCACCTTCACTTGTGCCACCATCACCGCTAAATGCAATGGAACATTTTTGTTCGTTTTTTAATTTATATGCCAGTGCAACGCCATCTGCAATGGCCAGTTGCGGCCCTAGGTGCGATATCATCCCACATACAAAATGTTCTTTACTGCCAAAATGAAAACTCCTTTCACGCCCTTTGCTGTAGCCTTCTTTGTTGCCCTGCCATTGCATAAATAATTTACTGAGTGGCATATTCCGTCCTGTAAAAACCCCGAGATTTCTGTGCAGGGGCATAATCCATTCATCCTGCAGCATGGCGGCTGTAGCACCAACAGAAATCGCTTCCTGCCCAATACCACTAAACCATTTTGAAATTTTACCCTGCCGCAATAGCAGCAGCATTTTTTCTTCTATCATGCGGGGTAGCAAAATAGATTTATATAGTTTTATAAGCTCTTCGCTGTTTAATCCTTTATCAGAAAAATTCATGTTGCGAAGATAGCTGCTTGAGATATTTAAACTCGTAGATTAGTTTGTGCTATTTTTATAAAATTTGAACGCAGCCAATCATACATGTATCGACATTTGTCCGGCTATACACTATTACTCTGCCACAAACCCAAGCACAAGGCCTAAGCGTGGTAGCCGTTTCTATCGGGCGTAGATGTCAGCGGTATAACATTTTTCAACTTTCTTGTACCTTATTTTCTATCAGCAAAAGCTGAATTCATTGCCGAAGAAAAAATGGAAAGAATAATACTGAAAATCAATGCCCACCAAAAGCCATCTATTCGAATGCCATTCATTAATTTGGCAGCTAACAAAATAATAGCTGCATTAATTACAAAAAGAAAAAGCCCCAGTGTAACCACAGTTATGGGTAGCGTAAGTAAAACCAATATCGGTTTTATAATAGCATTTAAACATGCCAGCACAAGTGCAAAAATAATAGCGGTAGTAATATTGGCAATATGAACACCCGATAATATTTTGGAAAGTGCATAAGCTATAAGCCCGGAAATTAATAAACGTATAAGGAAGTTCATGGTTTTCGTTTAAGAGGTTAATTGTTATTTTTTAATAGTTCATTCAAAAGTTATAATTTCTTATTTTCTGAGCCATTTTACACGATCTGTACCGCTTACTACGGGTTTTGTTACTTTCCCTGGGCTGCGCTAATGGTCATACATAGTTGAACCTCATCAGAATTCGTATCAAAATGCATTGTTTGTAAATTCTTAATTAAACACTCGTTAGTCAACATTCTTCAACATTCACAATTCTGAATTCATCATTCTTAATATACCACAAGTTCAAAAAACTTTTCCGGTTGTAAATACTTTTGTGCCAATGCTTGCAACTCTTCTGCACCTGTTTTTTTTATAGCAGCTACAGAGTCGTAAAAGTATTTTTCATCTAAGTTATTTAAAATAATATTTTTCCATTTTGCCATTATATGAAAAGGCCCGTCAAGGTCGCCAAGTATACCACCAATCATATAATTCCGCACAAGCGAAAGCTCTTCTTCATCTATCAAATCGTCTCTAAGTAATTTCATTTCTTTGTAAACTTCTTCAATGGTAGCTTCGCACACATCTTTGCCTGCTTCTGTACTTATCAGCCATGCACTTTCCTGCATGTGATTTTGCAGATAACTGTATATACCATACGTGTAGCCTTTCTCTTCTCTTATGTTACTCATTAATCTACTGCCGAAAAAACCGCCGTAAACAGTATTCAGTACTATTACTTTTTTAAAATCTTCGTGTTGCCTGTTAGGGAAGGGTTGTGCTATTCTTATTGCTCCCTGCACAGCATTTACATCATTTTCAACCCGGTATTTTTTTTCTGATGCAGGAATACTAATAATTTTTTTTACCTCAAAAGTTGGCTTTGTAAGTTGTAGTTTTCCAAAATTATCATTCAGCGACTGTTCTATATTACCAGGTAATTTTCCTGCCACAAAAATGGCACAGTTTCCCTGTAAATAATATTCTTTGTAAAAGGCTTTTATGCTTTCTATATTGAGTGCCTCAAGATCTGGCACATTTGTAAATCTGGCATAAGGATGCTGCTCACCGTATAAGAACTGATCAATTTTTCTGCCTGCAATAAATTCGCATTTTAAGAGATTTACAGAAAGCCGCTGCTTGCTGTTTTGTACAAAAATATCCAGCTCCTCCTGCGGAAAAACTGCATTGGTCAGCATATCCTTCATTACCGGCAATAACTTGTCGGCATATTTGCTTAATGTATGTAAGGACAAAACTGCTGTTTCGTTATAGCATGCCCGGCTGCAACTTGCACCGTAATATTCAAACGCTTCGTTTAACTGAAAAGCTGTTTTGGTTGTTGTGCCATTTTTTAAAAGAAAATTTGCAGTAGCTGCAACACCATTGTTTTTCTCGAAAAAATTACCTGCATAAAAAACCATTTCTATCTGCAATACGTCTTGCGCACCTGCGTTTATTGCATACACGGGTACGCCGTTATCTAAATGAAAAAGATCGTATGGTTTTAGTTTTAAATTAAAATCGGTAGCGTCAATTATGGATGGTGCTATTGTTCTGTTGAGCATGTAAAATATTGAATTGCTAAAAAGCTTTTTTAGTTTAAAAGTATTCGATAAAATGTTAGCTTTTATCATTTAATTATTACTCATATAATACATCGTACTGCAATTGTTTTCATCAAAAATTATTCTTGTCTCTGCAAGAATATTTTCGGCTGTAACGGCCTGGTATTTTGCAAGTTCGCTGTTCATCAAATCTGCATCGCCCAGCAACTCATACATAGCAATGCTGCTTGCACGGTTCATGACACTCATATCTTCAAAAGCCAGTGCACTTTCAGTTTTATTTTTTACTTTTTCAAGCTCTAAAACTGTTACGCCTGTTGCCTGCAGTTTTTTAATTTCTTCATTAATTGCCTTCTCTGCCTTTTTAATATCTACACCTTTTACAAGCTTACCTTCAATAACCAATAAGCCGGCGTCTGTACTGCCCATATGATAACAATCTATGTTGCTAAAAAGCTGTTGTTCTTTTACGAGGCTTTGGTATAACCTTGATGAACCACCGCCACTTAAAATATCTGTAATTAAATCTGCAGTGTAATAACGGTCATCTGTACGCGGATAAATATGCCAGCACTTATACAAAGCATCCAATGGCACATCTGCTTTTACTTCTAATGTTCTTGCTGCAATTTGTTTTGGTTCAATAGGCAAATTGCGGTCATATTTTTTTCCCGCAGGTATTGTACCAAACCATTTTTCTGCTAGCTCTTTTACTTTCGCTGTTTCCACATTTCCTGCCACTGTAAGTATTGCATTTGATGGGTTGTAATGCTTTTTAAAAAATGCTTTCACATCTGCAAGGGTTGCATCTTCAACATGTTTCAGCGATGCGCCAATCGTCATCCATTTATAAGGATGTGTAGTATAAACCAACGTTCTTAACTTATGCCAAACATCGCCATAAGGTTTGTTTATGTAATGTTCTTTAAACTCTTCGCACACAACTTTTCGCTGTACCTTTAAACTTTTTTTTCCAAATGCAAGTTTAAGCATTCGGTCACTTTCCAGCCAAAAAGCAGTTTCAATATTTTCTGCCGGTAACTGGCAATAATAATTGGTAAGGTCGTTGGTTGTATAAGCATTGTTTTCGCCGCCCGCAACCTGCAAAGGCTCATCGTATACCGGTATATTTTTACTGCCACCAAACATGAGGTGTTCAAACAAATGCGCAAAGCCTGTCTTTTCAGGATTTTCATCTTTTGCACCTACATCGTACAAAACATTTACAACTGCCATTGGTGTGCTGTTATCTTCGTGTACTAGAACTCTAAGCCCATTTTCAAGGGTAAATTTTTCGAACCTTATCATGCACAAATGTACGAATGCAATGCATAGAAATTTTGTTATCGTATACTAATGGGTTGTAATGAAATTAAGTATGGTGTTCCACTTCTTCTTACAATTAATAATATTTTTGAATTTACGTTTTGTAAAAGATTTTCATACTGTTGAATATTTCCTGAAATATTGGTATTTACTGAAATTAATTCATCCCCGTTTTTTAAACCCGCTTTGTCAGCAGGAGATTTTTTCACAATATCATCTATATAAATCTTAGCATCATATTGGTAAAGCGATAAGCCTGAGTATGCATAATCAAATCTATCAGTAAAGAAAGTGTTAGGTACGATATTTACTTCCTGTTTTGCATAGTTGAGGGTAATGTTGAATCTTCTCATAATATCATTGCCCAAAAGTCCTGCAGTATATGGATAAGAGGTTACGTTTGTTTCATCATCATACAAATTAGCAGGTACGTTCCTAAAAGTGTAAGGACCAATTTTTACGGATTTTACAACTGTTAATCGCATCAATTTTTTACCCCCAAGGCCCTGCACTTGTGTAGACACCGGTTTTCTTCTCTTCAAAATAATATTGTTGTCTTTTAAAAACTGCTCAGTAATTAAAATACAAAGGCCTGCACCTGTATCCAGGTAAAAATTAGAAACTACTTTTTCTTTGTCTTTTACTGTTAATGGCACAGCAATTAATTTTCTTAAATATGGCTTTAGTAAAAAGCCCGACTTCGGGTATTTAAATTTCCCAGGGGAAAAAATTTTAATTTGTGTTGAATCAAAATTAATATCAAGAATATACCTGCTTAACAGCCCATAGCCGATAATACCGTCTATTCTTTCGCCGTAAACACTGCCGAGTAAACTATAATCATTCACATAGAAACTAACACTGTCAGTTATCAATTTATTGATAATTAGTTTACGGTTAAAAGCAAAAGAAACTTTTTTGGCGCCTGCAATACCAGAAACCATTGTATCAGATTGTTTTAAAGGAATATTAAGTTCAGCGCAGGTAGTAGAGTCAAGCGATATTCCACCACTGCCGGTATCTAATATAAAATTTAAAACCCTATCCTTATCATCGATTTTAGCAGTCATAACAATAACACCTCCTGTAAAGGTTTTAAAAGGTATTGTCTCGAGTAACTTAGCAGGGGTTTTAATAGCTGATAACTGTCCAAAACAAACAGCCGAAATAAGGAATAATAATATAGTGCAGATTGTTTTTATAAAGCAGTTATTAAATATTACAAGTTAATGAATGTACTTTTGTAATGCAACTTAAATTGGGAGAAAATGAATATTGATGACTTATTGAAAAAAGCCATGGCGTTTGAATTTCTGTCTGTAGAAGAAGGGGTTTACTTGTTTGAAAACGCTGCTTTAGCTGATTTAATGTTTGTTGCAAACGAACTTCGAAAATTACAGGTGCCGCATGGCAAAGTAACATGGCAGATTGATAGAAATGTAAACACAACGAATGTTTGTATTGCCAATTGTAAATTTTGCAATTTTTACAGAATTCCCGGTCATAAAGATGCCTACATAACGGATATAGAAACGTACAAAAGAAAAATTGAGGAAACAATTGCTTACGGTGGCGATCAGCTATTGCTACAAGGCGGTCACCATCCTGGACTTGGACTTTCCTTTTATGTAAATTTATTTAAAGAGCTTAAAAGCCTTTACCCCAATATTAAATTACATACGCTTGGGCCGCCGGAAATTGCGCATATTACCAAGCTGGAAAAAAGTACACA
>JAYUZL010000150.1:0-2353 GCA_043751875.1 Ferruginibacter sp. | reverse complement strand
GTTTTGTATAGCCTGTAATTTATCTCCCTCGCCGGTAATAATCCATTTTGCATTAAGCATGTTTAACACAGCAGGGTTAGGTCTTCCACTCATTTGGTAGGTGCTAAGGTCATCATATATGCCAAGTTTTGCTGCATGGTAACCTCCAATCGATTTATGATAATAAGAAGTTTTAGCTTCCTCAAATGGGCTTCCTACACTTGCATTAAAAACACGATAATTGGGATCTTTATCTGCCAATATTGTTCGGTCAGCATTTGTCATAGGAAACTCTACGGAATCATAATTATCCTTATTGTCAAAACTTTTTGCATTTAAATAATGTGTACCAACCCCCAACAAATCAATTGTAGCTGCAAGTGTAATGCCTGCAAGCATGATGATAGAAGTCAATTTATTTTTTATGTAGAGTGCAATTAAACCTGCAGCTACCAAAACAAATAGGAAGGAGCGAATCAAATCTTTCAACAATAGCGAACCTCTGTCTCTCTTTAGCTCTGTTAAAATTCCTCTTGCTGTTTTTTCAGCGTCAGGGTTTTGCTGTAATTGTAACACCCAGTTTTCATACACCTGGTTATCCCTTTGGCCTTTGTATTGTTCATTCAATTGGCCATATTTATTTTGAAAATCTGAAGCCTTACTTTGCCACAATGCATTAAAGGCAGTTGTTCTTACGCGGTTTTCATTTCCAAAATCAGAGGATGCATAAAAAGCAAATCCAATTAAAAATACTATTCCGGTTACGATAAGACCTTGCTTAAATTTTTTCCATGCTTCTTCGGCATTAAAATTATTTATCAATTTGTTTATGGTGAGCGATGCTATTACCGGAAACAATAACTGTGGTATAACCAACGCCATTGTAGGAACCCGAAATTTATTGTAAAGTGGAAAATAGTTAAACATAAATGTATTAAATCCCTCAAGATTATTGCCAAGCGCTAACAAAATACCGAAGATGCTCGCCGTAAAAATCCACCACTTATGTTTTCCATCTAAGTAAAACATTCCAAACAAAAACAAAAAACAAATAATAGCACCAAGGTAAACTGGTCCGTTGGTAAAAGGCTGGTCTCCCCAATAAAGCGACTGGCTCATTTGCTGTGCAATTTGGTCTGCAGGCGCCTGTGGAAATAATCCTGTCATATAACTCACCACATTTGCATCATCTTTTAATTGAGGAAATAAATAGCTTTCTCCATCTCTGCTTGCATAATAAGAACCATACCCTTTTACTCCCGGAAACATTAAACTCATTGTTTCTGCTCTGCCATAACTCCATTGAAATGCATATTCTTTGCTAAGTCCGGTGGTTTTTCCATCAACTACTTTATCGTTGGCTTTGTTGGTTTCATCCATTTTTAACTGCCCACCACGTTTACTGTATTTTGCATAATCGTAAGTGGGTAAAAGGCTGATAGCATTTACAGCCAAACCTAACAGACCCGCCAATGCTAACAATCCCACACTTTTTATAAGATCTTTTGAATCATTTATTTTTATTGCCTGTGCAATAAAAAATATTGTCATTATAGCTAAAATTAAAAATACATAATAACTTACCTGTTGGTGGCCTTGGGCTATTTGCAAAGCTGTAAATAATGCAGTGAGTGCAAACCCTGCAATATATTTTTTATTAAAGAGCAATATGGCTGCGCCAATAAGAGCAGGAGAGTAGGCGAGCGTGAGCATCTTTGTATCGTGCCCTGCAGTAATAATAATAGGAGAGTAGGTACAAAAAGCAAATGCAATTGCACCAATAATTGCTGTGTAAGGTTTTACCCGCAGGCACATACATAAAAAGTAAAAACTAATACATGCAAGAAAGAAAAAGTTCATCGGCTTTGGCAACCATAGTTGAAAAGCATGATCAATAACACCAAGCGGGGACCATGCGCCTTCAATGGCAATTTGAAAAGCCGGCATACCACTAAACATAGTTGAAACCCACAATGGATAATGACCTTTCGCCTCTCTGTATTCCATGGATTGGTGGCTCATTGCCTGCCAGCTGCTTATATCTGATTGTTTAAGTACTACCCCACTTTCCAATGCAGGTTTGCAAAAAATAACTGTTACTAATAAAAATATACCAACTGCTACCGCATGAGGAATCAGCTTTTTAAAATCAAGGTTTTTCATTTAGCTTTTTATTTATCGCAAATTAAGCACAAAATGCAAGAAATTTATAAATTGCATATACGGTAAGTTCTTAAATAAATTGGTCTCTGTATTTTTAGTTTTGGGGCTCTAATCATTTATCAAGTATTATCATTTGTCCGCTGCCCGCCTTCAATCTTTTTTATTTTTATTGCCTGCGCAATAAAAAATATTGTCATTATTGATAAAATTA
>JAYUZL010000149.1:0-42773 GCA_043751875.1 Ferruginibacter sp. | reverse complement strand
ATTATACCATTATATAGATGATAAAACCAATGCTCCTGCACCATTGCTGGCAGATGATGTGTATGCTGTTATAAAAGAAAATGCTGATTTGTTAGATGCGGCCATTATCTATGAGAGAGATTATCATTTTGATTTTTTCGGATTTAAAACACTTGAAAAATCTTATCTCCTAAAAGTAAACGGAAAAATTACCGAGCGTCCTCAGCATTTATTTATGCGTGTGGCATTAGGCATTCATAAAACTGATGTTGATGCGGCTATAGAAACTTATAATTTAATGAGTGAAAAATGGTTCATTCACGCAACACCTACTTTGTTTAACGCAGGTACTCCAAAACCACAAATGAGCAGTTGCTTTTTGCTAAGCATGAAGGAAGACAGTATCTCCGGCATTTATGATACACTTAAAGATTGTGCAATGATTTCTCAGGCTGCCGGTGGTATTGGTTTAAATATTCATAATGTACGCTCTACAGGAAGTTATATAAAAGGCACGAATGGTACATCAAACGGTATCATACCAATGCTTCGTGTATTTAACGATACTGCCCGTTATGTTGACCAGGGTGGTGGAAAAAGAAAAGGCGCTTTTTCTGTTTATTTAGAACCATGGCATGCAGATGTGTTTGAGTTTTTGGAGTTAAGAAAAAACCACGGTAAAGAAGAAATGCGTGCAAGAGATTTATTCCTTGCGCTTTGGATACCTGATTTGTTTATGAAACGTGTAGAAGCCGATGGCGTATGGAGTTTGTTTTGCCCGAACGAAGCACAAAACCTTCACACTACACACGGAGCTGAGTTTGATGCATTGTACACAAAATACGAGCAGGAAGGCAAAGCGAAGAAAACAATACAGGCAAGAGAATTATGGAATGCTGTGTTGGAATCGCAGATAGAAACAGGAACACCTTATGTGTTGTATAAAGATGCTGCAAATGCGAAGAGTAATCAGAAAAATTTAGGCACAATCCGTTGCAGTAATTTATGTACAGAAATTATTGAATACAGCGATGATAAAGAAACAGCGGTTTGTAACCTTGCTTCCCTTTCGTTACCAAGATTTGTAGAAGGCAATAAATTTAATTTTGAAAAGCTGGTTGAAGTAACAAAAATTGTTACCCGTAATTTGAATAAAGTTATTGATGGTAACTATTATCCAATACCTGAAACAAAAAGAAGCAATGTGCGCCATCGCCCAATTGGTATTGGTGTGCAGGGCTTGGCAGATGTTTTTATGATGCTTGGTTTGCCTTTTGAAAGTGAGATGGCAAAATTATTAAACAAAAATATTTTTGAAACTATTTACTTTGCAGCAATGACATCCAGCTGTGAACTTGCACAAAAAGATGGTGCTTACGAAACGTTTAAAGGTTCCCCATTAAGCGAAGGTAAATTTCAGTTTGATTTGTGGGATGTAGCACCAAGCAACAGGCATGACTGGGAGGGCCTTCGCAAAGATGTAATGGAACACGGGGTAAGAAATTCTTTGTTATTAGCACCGATGCCAACAGCTTCTACTTCACAAATATTGGGCAACAACGAATGTTTTGAACCATATACTTCCAACATCTACAACCGGAGGGTTTTGAGCGGTGAGTTTGCTGTAGTAAATAAACATTTATTAAAAGATCTTGGTAAACTTAATTTGTGGAATGATAATATGAAGCAACGTATTATTGCAGCCAATGGTTCTGTACAAAACATTGAAGAAATACCTGCAGATTTAAAAGAGATTTATAAAACAGTGTGGGAGATAAAACAAAAAACGGTGATTGATATGAGTGCAGACAGAGGCGCATTCATTTGCCAGTCGCAGTCATTAAATTTATTTGTAGAGCAGCCAAATTTTGCAAAACTTTCTTCTATGCATTTTTATACGTGGAAAAAAGGGTTAAAAACGGGTATGTATTATTTAAGAACAAAAGCTGCCGCAGATGCCATTAAATTTACAGTAGATGCAGCGGTATTAAACCAAACAAAAGGTGAGCAACAGGCAGCAATTTCCTGCTCGCTTGATAATCCGGAAAGTTGTGAAGCCTGTGGATCATAAATAAAAAGGTTTTTTATACGTTTAAGCCGCAGTTTAGTAAAACTGCGGCTTTATTATTGTACCATATTTTTTATGCTGTTACATTCCTTTAATTATATTTTACGAACCTTTAATTTTTAAAAAATGAAACTTTTTATATTCATTCTTTTGCCCTTCTGCCTTATTTTATTTTCCTGCAGTCAAAATATAAAAGAGCAGAGAGTAATAAAAAGTGACAGTATTCCAAAGATTACTGTTGTTACTTTATCATCGGCAGATTCAGCAAAAAAAGAAGACTCTACCGGCAAGCTTGTTGCCTCGCTGGCAAATGATACAATTTTTGCAGGAGAAAAAATTGCCCAGCTAACAATTAACCAGGGTTTTGATGAAGCCTTGCAAATTATGGGAGATCCTACCACTGCTGATACATCAAAAAATAATTTAATTTTACGATGGAAGGTAAACAAAACAGATACTATACAATACTTTACCACAGCCCTATTCAGTAACCGCAAAGAAGGAAAAAAAATAAAGCAGATTTCTTCCACATCTCCATCATTTAAAACACCTACACAGGTTGGCTGCGGCAGCACATTGGCTTATATCAAAATTCAATATCCAACCATAAAAAAAGTTTCGGAGACTTATACAAACAAAGCCGGTAAAACAATTTCCGTTTACGACGAAATAAAAGAAGGTGTTGCTTTTGAAACAAATCAAGAAGGAAAATGTATATTAGTTTCGGTTCACGTAAAAGGGCAAAAAAATATAAAAATATCTTTGTAAAAAAAGTGGAAGAGACAATAAAAAAAGACGGACTTACTTACACACTAACCGAAATAGAAAAAGATTGTTGGCTTAGATTGCTAAACGGTTCATTGCGCAGCAAAGATCCATTTCACAATCCTGTAGTGGCGAATGTAAAAAGTAACTTACCTGTAACCAGGACCGTGGTTTTAAGAAAGGCTGTTACTGCAGAAAAAAAACTTTTTTTTCACACAGATGTAAGAAGTTGCAAATGGAATGATCTTCAACAAAATGAAAACACCAGCTGGTTGTTTTATGACAGCGCTGCAAGGTTACAGATAAGAGCTGCAGGTAAAAGTATACTTCATTACAACGATACAATTGCAGATGCAGCATGGAAAAATACCAACGCTTCCAGCAGAAAAATTTACATGGGCGAGCAAAGTCCTACACAAAAAAGCAATGTGCCTACAAGTGGATTGCCTGAGGCATTCTTAAAAACCAACCCTACAATAGAGGAAAGCGAAGTAGGAAGAAAAAACTTTGCTGTTGTATGTACGAATGTAAACTGGGTTGAATGGTTATGGCTAAACAGTGACGGGCATAAACGGGCCCAATTTTTTTATGAAGATAATTGCCTGATAAATGCAAGCTGGCTTGTTCCGTAATTTTTTTTAAACAAGTCCCTTTATTTTTTATACCCCATACTTAAACCTGTATCTCCTTTAATAAATAAATATATCGATGCAGTATAATTGCTGTTATTTTCTATAACCAGCGCTGTATTTTCTTCCAACTTTATTTTAACAGTCTCATTGGGTTTTAATGTTACATAAGAATGGCTGCCACCTGCAATTGGCGAACGGTGCAATACAACTTCATTTTTAGATATATTTTCTAATGTAATTGAAAATAATCCATGTTCATTATTACCCAGTACAAAACTATTTTGCGGGGTAATGGTTGTGTTAGATGTTACTGACTTGAACATACTGCAAGATGTAATTGCAGTTAAAATGTAGAAAATACCAATGCTTTTTTCATGCTTTTTTGGTTTGTCGAATGTTGTATTTCGTTTTGGATAATAAACAAATATCTACCAGAGAAAATCTTCAGTCGCAGCCAATCATAATTTGACTCCAAGTAATATGGCATCAAATCGAGTAAACAAATTTTTAGATTACATTTTTCGTTTACCAACCTCAAAAATTATACTCATTAAAAATAATTGAAGTAAAATCAAACTTGTTTTTTACGAGATTGCATAAAATTAAACCCTTTTTATAAAACATGATAAAAGCCTTTTTATTTGACCTTAACGGCACTATGATTGAAGACATGAGCTACCATATAAACGCATGGCATACTATTTTTATAAAATTGGGTGCTGATTGCACACTGCAACAATCGCAAGAAGAATGTTATGGTAAAAATGCAGAGATATTAGAAAGGATTTTTCCAGGCAGATTTTCAGCAGAAGAAAAGAAAAAAATAGGCGATAATAAAGAGGCAACTTACAGGGAAGAATACAAACCCTATTTAAAATTAATTAGCGGCCTCGAAGACTTTCTAGCAGCAGCAAAAAAACAACATATAAAAATGGCTGTAGGCTCTGCGGCCATGATGTTGAATATAGACTTTGTGCTCGATAATTTAAACATACGACATTACTTTGATGCCGTTATAAGTGGTGATGATGTAGAAAAAAGTAAACCTGATGCGGAAACTTATTTAAAATGCTCCACAGCATTAAATGTATTGCCTTTTGAATGTCTGGTGTTTGAAGATGTGCCAAAAGGTGTTGAGTGTGCTGCTAATGCCGGAATGAAAACAGTGATAATCGCAGGTTTACACGACAAGAAAGAATTTGCAAGATTTGATAATATTGTCAATTTTATAAAAGATTATACCGGGCTTTCTGTGAAAGAAATTGTGAAATAATTTTCGTAAACGATATTGATTTATCAAGCGTATAAATTTCTGTAGATATATAAGATTTTATTCTATAAAACATTCTACAGCCTTTCTTGCTCTTCCTTTACTTCATCATTATCATAGTAGTCATCTTCATCACTTTCTTCTGGTAAGTTTTCGGCGTCTGCCATTCTATCCGCTTCTACCGCATTCAAAGCGGCAGCCATTTCTACATCGCTTTCGTCTTCCAGCGCATCAAGTTCCTCTCCGCTTATGCCATCTTCTTCCCTGTTAAAATCATCGGCATCCAATATATCATCTCCATCTGTTGCGGCTGAAAATTCCATATTATCGTGACGCAAATCAGTTTTTACATCTTTATTTTCTTTAGGTTGCATATAATTTTTTTTAAGTAAATAATCGTTTAATAATATTGAAAACTATGCCAGACACATATAAAATTAATTAATTTTATTTAGTAAATGAAATTACCATTCTTTCAAAATTGTACCTTTACAACTTGAATCGTATAAACCCCGATATTGATATTGTTGCAGATATTATTGAAGCTGTACTTAAAGCCAGGCCCGATGATGAATTTTGCAAAAGTATAAACATTCAATATATGGAGCGGGGGGGGCTCAGCAAAAAGCAACTCGAGGGATTAAAAGGCAAAGCGGTTCGTATTGCCGGCATACCATCTGGCAAGCTTGCTACACTGGAAGCAATTATAAAAAAGAAACATGTAACCCACCGTTCCGAAGCAACAATAACAGCAACCGTAAAAACAAACGATGAAGTGGCCGGTAAAATGATTGAGGAAATTCTTGAAAAATATCCCCAACACAAAAGAGTTTTATTGTTTAGCAGTAATTATAAAAAAGACGGAATGCTGGCTCTAAACGAAAAAGAAGAACTTATTCGTTTCTACAAACTGCTAATAATGTTTAAAAAATAATTTATTAAAGGTTAAGCATAGAAAAAATTAAAAACAATTTTTTTCGGTTTATCGATTTATGTGTATTATTGCAATGGAAAACGAGTTATATTTGCTCTGTTAGATTGCATCCGCATAAACATTTTCCAACCAAAGTTCAAATTTTCAACTTCAATTTTACAACAGTTCAACAGCGAATTTTTTTTGAAACGCATTCCTGACAATTTATGTACGACATATTACAACTGAACGACCTGCTCGTTCCTGAACTGCACGACATTGCAGAGAAATTCAGTATTCCCCAAATGAAAAAACTAGGAAAGCCAGATCTTATTTCGGCTATTCTTGAAAAACAATCAGATATGAACACAGAAAACAACGCAGCCGCAAATTCCGATGCAGAAAAACCCAAAAGAAAAAGAATTGCAAAAGCAGATACAATAATACCTGCGACCACCCCAAAAAATACTTCTACCGAAACCCCTGCCGAACCTGTAAATGAACCCACTAAAGTTCCTGTAAAAAAAGAACCGGTTTTGCGCAGCAAAAAACCTGCAGATACAGATAGGAAGCCTTTTAAAAAAGAAAATATAGAGGATCAACCATCACAAGATGAAGAAGAGCTACAACCAATAACAAGCGAACAAACAACTATTCCTGCCGCTTTTGCACAATTACTTCAAGAGGAAGATATACAGCAGCCCGAAGTTGCCATGGAAGAACCTGCTCAACAATCGGCCCCCGTTCGCCCACAATTCAAACAACGGGAACAACCTGTTTTTAATATTGAGTTTGATGGAATTATACAAGGCGAAGGTGTGTTGGAAATGATGCCCGATGGGTATGGTTTTTTGCGCAGCAGCGATTACAACTATCTTTCTTCTCCCGATGATATTTATGTATCTCCTTCACAAATAAAATTATTTGGCCTTAAAACCGGCGATACTGTTTTAGGTTCCGTTCGCCCGCCAAAAGAAGGCGAAAAATATTTTGCCCTTTTAAAAGTTACCACCATCAATGGCAAATCGCCGGAAGAAGTTCGTGACCGTGTGCCGTTCGATTACCTTACCCCATTGTTTCCGTTTGAAAAATTAAACCTTACCACAAGATCAGATAATTACAGCACCAGAATTATGGATTTGTTTACGCCGATTGGTAAAGGTCAGCGTGGCTTAATTGTAGCGCAGCCAAAAACCGGAAAAACAATGCTGTTGAAGGAACTTGCAAATGCCATTGCAGAAAACCATCCCGAATGTTATTTAATGATAGTGTTGGTAGATGAGCGCCCGGAAGAAGTTACAGATATGGAACGTAGTGTGCGTGCAGAGGTTATTGCATCTACATTTGATGAACCGGCAGATAAGCACGTAAAAGTTTCAACCATTGCCCTTAACAAAGCAAAACGTTTGGTAGAGTGTGGTCATGATGTGGTTATATTATTAGATTCAATTACCCGTTTGGCACGTGCGCACAATACCGTCGCACCAAGCAGCGGTAAGGTATTGAGTGGTGGTGTTGAGGCAAATGCAATGCAAAAACCAAAGCAGTTTTTTGGTGCTGCACGTAAAATTGAAAATGGCGGATCTCTTACTATTATCGCTACGGCGCTTGTAGATACCGGTAGTAAAATGGACGAAGTTATTTTTGAAGAATTTAAAGGTACCGGTAACATGGAGTTGCAGTTGGAGCGTAAATTATCTAACCGTCGTATTTATCCGGCAATTGATATTGTTGCCTCCAGCACCCGTAGAGATGATTTGTTGTTGGATAAAGATACCTTCCAACGCATGTGGGTATTGCGCAAGCACATGGCAGATATGAACCCGGAAGAAGCATTAAATACTTTGCTGAAAAACATGAGAGGCACAAAAGACAATGCAGAATTTTTAACCAGTATGAACGGTTAATTTTTAATACGAATTTTACAATGAAAGCCCTTCTAATTATGGAGGGTTTTTTATTTGAAGCATTCGGCTGCAGGTTTTCAAATCAACATTGGTCCGGCTTTACGCAGTACTCCTCGTTTCGTTCGTTCCTCACCACACTGTGGGTTACTTGCTACAACCTGCCTTTGGCGGCAGGCAGGAACGGGCTAAGTTCAACCGTAAATCTTTTTTCAGCTTTTATTGATTGCTTATTTTTGCATTATGAATCCACCAATTAAGGGAAAACTGACTGATGATTCTACCCGCTGCATCCATTACCATTCTCCATTGGATATTATTGCTATAAAAATTAAATGCTGCAATACTTATTATGCCTGCATTCATTGTCATGAAGAACAGGCAAACCATCATCCACAAATATGGGCCGAACAAGAATGGGACAACAAAGCAATTCTTTGTGGCAACTGTAAACACGAATTGACCATTAACGAATACCTTAATTGTAATTATCAGTGCCCAAAATGCTCATCGGTCTTTAACCCAAAATGCAGCAACCACAACCATTTCTATTTTCAGGAAATAGAATGATTTTATAAGCAAAAAATTCAAAGTCAAGCTGTAAACGTTACAATAGAAAATAAACAACTTTTAAAATATCAATTTCTATAACATAATTTTATATAATAGAAATCTGCAACCATCGTATGTAGATTATTAAAAACAAATAAACTTAAAAAACAACCAATGAAACAGTACTTAACAGCCTTTTTTGCATTAATCATTGTAGCAAGCGCTTGCACAGCTCAACAAGCAAATAAAAAAGTAGAAAGTAAAGCAACCGCTCAAACCTTTTCAAAAGGTAAAACAGAAGCAGAATGGAAAAAAATATTAACGCCAACCCAGTTTGAAATAATGGTAAAGCGTGGCACAGAAACGCCTTTTCAAAACCCTTATTTTGATAACCACGAAAAAGGTGTTTATGTTAGTGCAGCAACAGGTGATACCTTATTTTCATCTGAAACCAAGTTTGAATCAGGTACAGGGTGGCCAAGTTTTTCTGCGCCTGTAGCCAATAAAAAAGTAACCGTTGTAAAAGACGATAGTTATGGTATGTCACGGGATGAGATTATAGAAACAAGCACAGGTTTACATTTAGGGCATGTATTTAACGATGGTCCAAAGCCAACAGGGCTTAGATATTGCATGAATTCTGCAGCTTTCAAATTTATAAAAACTAAATAATTTTAGCTTTTTTAAGCCGCAGATTTACAGGATAATAACTGTGGATTTGCGGTTTTTTATTTTACCTCATTTCTATTTAAAGCTGGAATTAAAAACATTATCAAAGCTGCAACGAATAAACTTAAACCTCCTACACAAATCACGAGTACTGTTTCGCCTTTAAAAATATATTTATTTAAATATCCGAGGAAAAAGGCAGCTGTTACCTGAGGAATAACTACAGAAAAATTAAATACGGCAAAGTATCTTGTCATTTTTTCTTCAGGTGCTATGCTGCTCACCAAACTGTATGGCACTGTAGATATACTGCTCCAAGCAATGCCAATAAAAGCGAAACTACACAGCAGTAAGTATTTATCCGTTATAAAATACATAGATAGTAAACCTAGCCCTCCCAGAAAAAGCGCTATAGCATGTAGTTTTTGTATGGCTATCTTTTTTTGTAATAGTGGTAAATAAAATGCAAGTATCGCTGCCAATAAACTGTAAAATGCAAAACATATTCCCACCCATGTAGTTCCATTTTCAAAAGCAGCGCTTTCAGAATCTGTTGTTTTAAAAACATATTTTGTTATTACAGGCGTTGCATAGATCCACAAAGAAAACAACCCAAGCCATGTGAAAAATTGTACAGCAAATAATGGCAGCAAATGTTTAAAAATTTTCACCATGGTGTAAATGTAATAAAATGTGAACCGTCGTTTATACTGTATTTTTACACCTACTTTGTTATGGCTGTTACTAAAATTACTATTGAAGCGTTTTTACTACTTGCAAAAAATTGCCCCGTGCTGGATGTGCGGAGCCCCCGAGAATATACGCACGCACATATACCCGGTGCTATTAGTTTGCCCTTGTTTAATGATGAAGAACGAGCAAAAGTTGGAACAACCTACAAACAACAAAGCAGAGAAAGCGCCATAAAAATTGGCCTGGATTTTTTTGGTCCGAATATGAGGGGGATGGTGGAAAAAGTGGAAGAGATTGTTAGCAGTTGGCAAAAGAAAGTTGGCAAAGAGAAGTTATCAAAAAGAAAGGAACAAAGGGAAATCAGCGAAGTGCCTACAGAAAAATTTCCAATTATTTATGAGCCGGATTGCCCACTGCCAACTTGCAACTGTGTCCTGCTCCACTGCTGGCGTGGTGGAATGCGAAGCGCAGCCGTAGCTTGGTTGTTAGACTTATATGGTTTTAAAGTTTATACACTTATTGATGGTTACAAAAGCTACAGAAATTGGGTGTTGGAACAATTTGCAAAGAAATATAATTTTAAAATAATTGGTGGTTACACAGGTACCGGGAAAACCTTACTGCTTCATGCATGGGCAAAAGAAAACAATTGTATTGTAGATCTGGAGGGTTTGGCAAACCACAAAGGTTCTGCGTTAGGTGCATTAGGTAATCCGCCTCAGCCCACGCAGGAAATGTTTGAAAATTTACTTGCAGAAAAACTTGTTATACAAACAAAACCTATAACCATTGAACCCGCAGGAAACTGCGAACCGCCAACTTCAAGCTGCATTTGGCTCGAAGATGAAAGCCAGCGTATAGGCAATTTACAAATACCGATGCCCCTTTGGAACTGCATGCGAAAGGCTCCGGTTTATTTTGTTGATATTCCTTTTGAAGAAAGGTTAAATTATCTTACCGACGAATATGGTGTTCACGAAAAAGCGGGTCTTGTAAATGCCATTATGCGGATTCAAAAAAGACTTGGCGGTTTAGAAACTAAAAATGCCATTAACTTTTTGCTGGAAAATAATTTCAAAGAAAGCTTTAGAATATTGTTACACTATTACGATAAGTGGTATGCAAAAGGTTTGTACAAAAGAGAAGACGCAGCCAAACTTATAAAAACAATCATTGCTGAAAAAGTTGATACAAAACAGAATATTGGACTATTAAAAAATTGTTTGAAATCATTTGTTTAATAAAGTTTAATATTTACATTTTTGCCTTGCAATTCATAAAAAATCACAGATTAAAATCAACCAAAATTAATATTTACTTTTTAAAACAGCTTAACACTACACACAAAATAAAATGGAACAAATAAAACTTACGCAATATTCACATGGCGCAGGGTGCGGTTGCAAAATTTCTCCGCAGGTATTGGATGTTATTTTAAAAGGTAATATTGCTATGCCAGATAATGATAAATTAATTGTGGGTAACCATAGTAAAGACGATGCTGCGGTATTGAATCTCGGTAATGGCACTGCATTAATTTCTACCACAGATTTTTTTATGCCAATTGTAGATGATCCTTTTAATTTTGGACGCATAGCATCTGCAAACGCAATCAGTGATGTGTACGCAATGGGTGGAAAACCGATTTTAGCAATTGCCATTCTTGGCTGGCCAATAACTAAACTTGCACCCGAAGTTGCGCAACAAGTAATTGATGGCGCAAGAAGTATTTGCAAAGAAGCGGGTATTTCTTTGGCAGGTGGCCATAGCATTGATTCTCCGGAACCGATTTTTGGTTTAGCCGTAAATGGAATAGTAAACATTGAAAACGTAAAACAAAACAACAAGGCACAGGAAGGTGATTTATTATTTCTTACAAAACCAATTGGTGTGGGAATTCTTACTACTGCAGAAAAAAAATCGTTGCTAAAAGAAGAACATAAAAACCTTGCTGCAACCCAGATGATGCAGTTAAATATAGTTGGAGAAGCCATTGGTAAATTATCTGCGGTTACAGCTATGACGGATGTTACAGGCTTTGGGTTGCTTGGTCACCTTACGGAGATGGCAGAAGGAAGCGGTTTAAGTGCGGTGGTAAATTTTGACGCCATTCCACTTATCAACTCTTTTATAAAAGAATATATTTCACTGGGCTGTGTGCCAGGCGGTACAAATAGAAACCGTGGTAGTTACGGACATAAAATTACTGACCTCACAGAAGAACAATGGGCAATACTGGCAGACCCACAAACGAGTGGTGGATTATTAATTGCTGTAAATAAAAACGGAGTAAATGATCTGATAGAAATTTTAAATGAAAATGGTCTGAATGCATTTACAATACCTATTGGGCAACTTGTAAGTAAAGCAGAAAAAGTGGTAACTGTAATTTAATTTATTACTAATGCAACTATCTACCGGAGAAATTTTGGGGTCCATTGGTGTAACTACTTTGCTGCTGGCTTTTTTGATGAATCTTTTGCAAAAATGGAAACAGGATAGTTTGGCTTACATTTTATTAAACATTGCCGGCGCAGGTTTGTCCTGCGCCTCCAGTGTGGTTATACGTTTTTTTCCTTTCATTATTTTAGAAGCAACGTGGATGTCTGTTTCCATTTTTGCACTCATAAAATATATTAAGCAGCGGGCTTAAGCTCATCTATTTGCTTAGCAAGCTTTGTATCCTTAGCTGTTACTATATCACCGGCATCGTGTGTGCTCAACCAAATTTCTACTTTATTGTAGGTGTTTTTCCAGGTTGGGTGATGGTCCGCTTTTTCTGCAAGTATTGCAACGCCTGTTATAAATGAAAACGCCTCTACAAACGTTTTGAATTCAAATTTTTGATAGAGCTTACCAGATTTTTCTTTCCACATAATTTTTATTTTAATAATTGCAAAATAGTTTTTTTAAGTACATTGTTTTCAAAAAAACTTTCTTTCTGTTTGATTTTTTTTAAAGGTTGGTCCGATCATTTATTTTCTTATAAAATAAGAAACTGTTTATTTTTTATTTTTTCATTGGTCATTTCTGTTACCAATTGCACTGCAGGTAATAATTTTAATGACTGTATCAACACACTTACTTCATCTTTTTCCATTTCTTCTCCTTTTGCCAGCCACAAATAATCAAGGTGTTTAAATTCAGGTAATAGATATTCGCCGTCGTCTTCATTGTTATACAAATAATGCACCATAGTAGAACCATAAATAACATATTCATAAATAGAAAAAAAATAATTGCGCTCTTTTTTTCTTAATTGTATTTCTAAGCTGTGGTTTATTACAAACTTGTAACCCAATGCCTGGTTTATATGCCAGCTAAACTGATAATCTTTTACCGGCGCCACAATACCAAGCATACAGGTGCTTTCAAAAAAATCATCTATTAATGTTTCGGTATCTATTTTAAGTTTCATTACATATTTTTTACCGCAAAGTCGCAAAGCAACCGTAACCTAACTCTATAAAATCACTTTTCATTTTCAGCCTCTTAGGTCCTCACCTTTGAAAAAGATTAAGATGAAGTTTTTTATGGTCCTTTCAAAACGTTACAATCAATTCCATTTCTTCCTTGCCCCTTAACAGCTTTACTTTTGTACTTTCTCCCTTATTAAATTTATTTAATGCATCCATATAAGATTGCATATCGTTAAATTTATGGTCACCGAGCTGGGTTAACACATCGCCTGTTTTTATCCCCGCTTTTATGGCCGGTCTGTTTTCAGATACAGCATCTACCATTACACCGTTGCCGCTAAAAGTGTAATCCGGCATTATTCCCATACTTACTTTAAAACTGTTTCTACCCATTGATACTTCTCTGGTTTTTGTAAAAGTAAGTTTATCAATTTCGTTTGTTTGGGCAATAATATTTTCTATGTATTTAATAATTTTTAATTCCCCAACGTAATTTATTTTAGCTGCATCATCGGTTGGTTTGTGGTAATCTTTGTGGCCGCCTGTAAAGAAAAATAAAACAGGAATATTTTTTTTATAAAAGGATGTATGGTCACTTGGTCCACTGCCGCTGCTGTCTGCATTTATTTTAAAATAAGCATCTTTTGTAGTGATAATTTTTCCCCAAGTTGGCGATGTGCCGTAGCCGCCAATAGTGAGACCGTGTGTGCTGTCATTCAGCCTTCCCACCATATCCATATTTATCATGTAGTTCACCTTTTTTAAATCTATTCCTGCGTGATCTGTAAAATATTTTGAACCAAACAACCCAAGCTCTTCTCCCGAAAAAGCGACAAACAAATAATTGTATTTTTCATAAGATGATTTTTTTAATTTTTTAGCAAGTTCAATCAATGCTGCTGTACCGCTTGCATTATCATCTGCACCGTGGTGGATCATAGGCGTGGTGCCGCTGTACAAAGAATTATGATCTTCTCCATAACCAAGGTGATCGTAATGTGCACCAAGAATAATAGTGTAAGTTGCTTTGTTGTTAATGTAGCCAATTACGTTGTGCCCAAATTTTATTTTCGCTGTTATATAAATTGATGCCATTGCTCCTTGTAACCCATTGGTTAAACTACTTCTTAAAATTTCTTTTACATAAATAACGGGTATGGAAAGTGTAGGCGTTTTATCTTTTTCATCAAATTTTAAATTGTCTCTTATTGAGCCGGTATTTGTAAAAATTACCAGCTTTTTCTTTTTTGAAATTTGGTCGTTGCAAACACTCAGTATTTTTTCTTTTAAATCAAAATGTGGATTATTCTGGTTTTCTTTTAATAAGTCTGCGAGATCAAAAAAAGTTATATTTTTTTCGTTTCCAGCCAAGGATGTCAAAACCATATTTCCTGAGAATGCAAAGGGGAAATAATGTTCGCTCTCTGAATATGCAACATCACCAATTATAAATGATGTATTATTTCCAATTTCTCTTCCTTCATTTACTTCAAAGTCCTGTACATATTTTTTTTCGGCTGTAAAACTTTGCAAGCCTGCTTTTTTAAATTCTGACTGTATAAATTCATATGCTAATTTCTCACCTGCAGTGCCTGTGCGCCTTCCTTCTAATTTATCATCAGCTAAAAAATTAATATTGGTTTTTAAAGATGCTATTACCCTTGCATCATTCCCTTTTTTTTGTTGCGCCTGCACAACAAGTGATATAAATAATAATGCAATTAAAAAGTAATTCGATTTCATAATTTGCTGGTTGCTAACAAAGATATTTAATGAAGTTATGGTTGTAAGAAAATATTTTTAAAAGATGAAAAAAGATAAACTGCAAACGAGCGGCGGGATAGAAGTGGAAACCCCGCAGTGCAGCGAAGCGAAACAAGGAGTTGCAACGAATAGCCCGGACAAATGCTGTACAAAGAACTTTTGCCTAACGCCAAAATCTTCCTGTTTTATAATCTTTATATTTGCAGCCTTAAAAAGAAAATATGTTTAACAAGCGCATTAAAATAAAACAATTGCTGGAAGGCGATAAGACAAACTTTGAAACCACCGTTATGGGTTGGGTACGCACTTTTAGAAACAACCAATTTATTGCTTTAAACGATGGCAGTACAAATAATAATTTACAAATTGTAGCATCGCTTGGTTTACTTGATGATACAACCATGAAACGCGTTACCACCGGGGCTTGTATAAAAGCCTCGGGCGAAATTATTGCGTCGCAGGGTAAAGGGCAAAAGGTAGAACTGAAAGCAACTTCCATAGAAATTTTAGGCGACAGTGATGCGGAAAAATTTCCACTTCAACCTAAAAAACACAGCTTAGAATTTTTGCGTGAAATTGCACATTTGCGCATGCGGACCAATACTTTTGGTGCTATTTTTAGGATACGCCATACCTTGTCTTATGCAGTACATAAATTTTACAACGACCGTGGTTTTGTTTGTATGCACACGCCTATTATTACAGGCAGCGATGCAGAAGGCGCCGGAGAAATGTTTAAAGTAACTACGCTGCCGCTTGATGGTACTGCGCCAAAAAACGATGATGGTTCTATAAACTACAAAGAAGACTTTTTTGGCAAGAGCACCAATCTAACTGTGAGTGGACAACTGGAAGGTGAATTGGCAGCGATGTCTTTTAGTGACATTTATACGTTTGGACCTACTTTTCGTGCGGAGAACAGCAACACAACCCGCCACCTTGCAGAGTTTTGGATGATAGAGCCCGAAGTTGCTTTTAATGACTTGGAAGATAATATGAACCTTGCGGAAGACTTTATTAAATACATTATAAAGTATGCAATGGATAACAATGCTGATGACCTTGCTTTTCTTGCACAGCGATTGGAAGAAGAAGAAAAACAAAAACCACAAAACGAACGCAGCGAAATGGGCTTGCTGGACAAATTAATTTTTGTTGTGGACAATGATTTTGAGCGCCTCACGTACACAGAAGCCATTGAAATTTTAAGAGAAAGCAATCATAATAAAAAGAAGAAGTTTCAATACGTTATTGAAGGTTGGGGAACAGATTTGCAAAGCGAGCATGAGCGCTATTTAGTTGAGAAACATTTTAAAAAGCCGGTGATATTAACGGATTATCCGAAAGAGATAAAATCGTTTTACATGCGCCAAAATGACGATGGAAAAACGGTAGCGGCTATGGATATTTTAGCACCGGGCATAGGCGAAATTGTTGGTGGCTCGCAGCGGGAAGAGCGTTTAGATAAGTTAATACAGCGCATGGAAGAACTGCACATTCCAACAGAGGAAATGAATTTTTATTTAGATACCCGTCGCTTTGGTAGTTGTCCGCATGCGGGCTTTGGGCTTGGGTTTGAACGGTTGGTTTTATTTGTAACGGGCATGACGAATATAAGAGATGTAATTCCTTTTCCGAGATATCCGAAGAGTGCAGCTTTTTAGGAGTTAGCCAAGTATGGAAAAGGGATTAAATACCCTTATTTTTTTATTAAGAGATTGTCTCAACAGTAGGAGGCTGTCTCTTTTTCCATTTTAAGTTTTAATGCCTTACCAAATACTTGTGTCTTCTTTAAAAAAATTAACCTTTTTAGTTATAGGAAATTGCACATCTAAAATATCTTCTTTTTATTTTTCACCCAATCAAGCTCTTCTTTTTAATCTTACCTCAAGAGATTGCTGTAAAAGAGAGTGGTGATTTTTTGTTTCTACAAAACATCTTTATTATAAACTATTAATTTTCTTTTTATAAACAGGTACAGTACTGCACGGCTCACCATACATAATACTTTTTGCAACCGAACGTAGTTTCTTTGTAATGGCTACGTATGCTGCTTCGCCAATTGGTAATTCGCCACAGCCTTTTATTACAACCCTTGCATCATTATATGATACTGTATTTATTTGTTCGATATTGCGCAGCAATACTGTTTCTTTTGCAAAGCCTTCAGAACCAAAAACTATTTCTTTGGCAACCGGCTGCAACAAACTTGCTACAAGCATATAAGCCCATACCGGTATAATCGCATCTGCACTACAAGTAAGTGCTACAATTTTATTGGTATACGTTGCAGTATCAAAATTTTTAAGTACTTCTCTAAAATCTTTTTCTTTTAAAATTAATCCCATAAAAAGATGATCCTTCATATCAAAAACTTTCACATCTTCATTAGGATAATAATCTTCCAGGTTTAATGTTACGATACCGCTCTCTAATATTTTATTTACAAATGTTGTCTGCATAAAACAAAATTAATTTAAATAAAAATGCTTCCTACTATTCTTTATTTTTCAGCAGCAACATTAACAAATAAAAACCCGGTTGAAACATCAACCGGGTTCGTTTATTAAAATGTATTTATTTAGAAAAACTTTGCTCTTGAGTCTTTAACATCAGTTTGTTTTCTTAAAGCTTCAAACCAGTTATTTGTTTGCTGGCGAATAGCAGCAAATCTGGCTGTTGTTTGGGCTGCTTTTTGATCAGCACTTGATTCTGCTTTTTGTTGTACACCCAATACTTTTACTACATAAACACCGCTTGTTCCCTGTATCGGCGAAGATGCTTTTGTTATATATTCTTTGTTAAAAGCTGCACCAATTACTTTTGGCTCAGCACCAATTCCATTTATAATTCTACCTGCCATTGTTATTGTTGAATCTGCACCTGCGGTAAGAATTTGTTTATTGTAAGCCGCGGCGGCAGTTTCCAATGTAGGTGTTGCGCCAAGTTTTGCGGTAATCATTTCACCTTTCTTCCTATTTCTCACAATAGCTTCAGCGTTAATTCTTGCTGTAGCTGCATCTTGCGTTCCTTCACTGTAAATTTTGTTAACAGTTGCCACAACAAAATCATTTCCAATTGCAATTGGTTCACTTACATCTCCTTTTTTTGCTTCAAAAGCCCATCTAACCAAAGATCTTGCATCCTGCATATTTGCAACTGCAAAATCATTTTCTTTTATAATTGTTGGATACTCTACCATACTCAGGCCGTTTTTAGCAGCATAGGCTGTCAAGTCTTTTGCACTTTTTTGTGCGGAAGCTTTTGATGAGGCAAGGCTGGATGCATTAATTGTTTCATCGCTCGCCAATATTGGTTTTGCTAAAAATGCAATTTTATAAGCGGGCTTAAAATTAGTTTGTGATAAAATCTCTATTACATGATATCCAAATTGTGTTTTCACAACCGCTTTCTCTCCAACAGATTTGGTAAATGTAAATTCATTAAATTCGGGTACCATCGCACCGTAACCGAAACTTCCAAGGTCTCCACCTTTTGTAGCACTTCCGTCAGAAGAATATTTTAAAGCCAAAGCGCCAAAATCAGCGCCTCCTTTAACAGCTGCCAAAATACTGTCAGCTAGTTTTTTTGCTGTTGAGTCTGGTCTTATAGAATTTCCAGTTTCTTGATTTTTAAGGCTTATTAAAATATGGCGTGCTTTTACACTGTCAGGTAATTGCTTAGTGCCAATTACTTTTGCGAGTGTATAATTTGTTCCGTCTAAATATGGACCTCCAACAAACCCTATTGGTTGTTTAATAATGCTATCTTTTACCTGAGACTGTATTTTAGATAGGGGTAAAAATTCATCTGCAAAATCAATGGCAGATGTATTTCTTGCAACAAAAGCTTTAGCATTACTATCAGCTGCAAAAGAGGCCTTTAATTCTGTAATATTTTGCAGTGCTTTTAAAGTATCTGCAGACGATGGTAATTGGCTAAAAGTAATGTAAGAAATTGTTCTCCCTGCTTCTTGTTTGAAAAGATCTTTATGCTTAGCCACATAATTATTAATGTCTTCATCTTTTACTGTTACAGCACTATCTGATATTTCATTATAACCAACGGCTACATAAGATATGGTTGCAAAAGCTTTTGCTTCTGCCATATCTTTTTCCTGCATCCAGGTTGGGTAATATGCCGCTGCGCTTATCAATCCTCCATATTTAGCTGCGGCTGTGCTTAATTTAAGTGGTTCTAAAATTTGCGCATCAATAGATAAACGCTGATCTCCTTTAAATTTCTTTATGTTATTTAATGCTTCTCTTGCTTTTGTTTCATCCAGTCTTCCGGTAGCGGGGTCAACCATTCCTCTTTCTTTCATAAAGGGATTTTGTTGATCACTACTCATTAATATAGCTGATAATTCTTTCGATGTTAAATTTATCCCCAATTTATTTGCTTCTTTATAAAAAACATCTTCAGCAACAATCTGGTTCCAAACCTGGTCTCTTATTCTTTGTACTGCAGACCCTGTAGGTTGTTGTCCACTTTGAGCAGCCTGGTTATTTTCCTCTTGTTTAACTCTTCTATTGAATTCATTCAATTCAATGGCTCTTCCGTTAACTTTACCAACGTTCGTTGAATTACCACCAAACAAACTGGTATTGCTTCCAGGTTTAGAATCCATTAAAATAAAACCAATCAAACTTATTGCTATTACTATAATAATAATAGCTGCTCCTTTTTCCCTAATACTTTGAATAATCTGCATTTCTTTTAATATTAATTTTGGAGGGCAAAAATAGGGGAATTAAAACCTATTAACAAATTGTGGATAATTGAGTTAAGATCATTGTGGCGTTGATTTTAATATTATTTAGTTTAGATAATTATTGTAGATACAATAGTCTCTAATAGTTACTTTTTTATAGAGATAATAAATTCTCTTTTAGCGCTTATCCACAGCAAATGTTCACAACACATAATTAGCGTTTATAACCCAACATTATATTTTTTATTTTTTGGGAGAGGGTGTGGATAATTACGAAGGATGTTGGGCCGACTTATGTAAAAGTGCATTTTACTTTCATTTTACAAGCATTAGATTAACAGATAAATTAAAAAAATGTTCCATTTTATTTTCCACAGTTTTTTTTATCAACATGGCATGAAAAAATTAAAAAAAAACTATGCTTTATATAAAAAGGTGGAGTTTTGTAAATATTTAAACTTGTTTATTACTTGTTAATAGATGTTAACAAAACAAACTTTTTAATTTTACAATAGTTTATAAAAACGATTTTTGCACAAATTAACAGCCCTAATAGTAATAAGGGTTAATATAAATAAGTAGTATTAATACATATTATGGTAGATATTAACACACATTTTGGTTTTGAAAAAATTATTTCAAAAAAAGGTTTTCTTGATTTGGAGGTGGACCCAACACTTGATCTTTTTGCAGAGATTGAAAAAATTAAAAAAGAAAAAAATGCAATCGTACTGGCACATTATTACCAGGAGCCGGATATACAGGATGTGGCAGATTTTATTGGTGATAGTTTAGGGCTTGCTCAAAAGGCGCAGAGTACAGATGCAGGTATCATTGTGTTTGCAGGAGTCCATTTTATGGCAGAAACGGCAAAAATTTTAAATCCACATAAAAAGGTTTTATTACCTGATTTAAATGCGGGCTGCTCTTTAAGTGACAGTGCACCACCAGCAATGTTCAAATTTTTTAAAGATAAGCATCCGGATCATATAGTTATTACTTACATAAACTGTAGTGCAGGGATGAAGGCGCTGAGCGATATTATCTGCACAAGCAGTAATGCGCAGGTAATTGTTGAAAGTCTTCCTAGAGAGCAAAAAATAATATTTGCACCCGATAAAAATCTGGGTGCCTGGATAAATAAAAAGACAGGCCGAAATATGATTTTGTGGAATGGAGCCTGTATGGTTCACGAAATTTTTAGCATGGAGAAAATAGTAAAACTAAAAGTTCGTCATCCATTGGCTAAAGTTATTGCTCACCCTGAATGCGAAACTCCTGTGCTTGCTCTGGCAGATTATATTGGCAGTACAACCGGTATTTTAAAATATGCAGAAAAAAGCGATGCACAGGAATTTATTGTAGTTACAGAAAGTGGTATACTGCACCAGATGCAAAAAACGAGTCCGCATAAAACTTTTATACCTGCACCGCCACAAAATACCTGTGCCTGTAATGACTGCCCCTACATGAAATTAAATACATTGGAAAAATTGTACCTGTGTATGAAGTATGAACTGCCTGAAGTAACGATGGACGAAGTATTACGGGAAGCAGCTAAAAAACCTATTGAAAAAATGTTGGAGATAAGTGCCAGGTTAGGGCTTTAGAAGAAGAGTATAAATGAAAGAGAAAAGTATTTTGTGAAATGACACTTTGTTATTTAAAATTTTTATAAGCTTAATAATAAAAAGTGAAAAATTATACACAATTGAGCCTAGTCTTGATAGGAGCGTAAATCCTTTTTTCTGTCTTTGAGTAAAAAGACCAGTCGGTTGACAGGCAGGTTGCAGCGGATAGAAAGAAATAAATGTTAGGTAACGTTCTTTTGATGGAACACCAAAATTTATATATTATCCACCCTTTGCCACAAAAGTTGATACATTTACAGTTGAAATATTCGAATTGAAAATATAAAATATTAAGTAAGATGTCCATTCCATCAGTTGATTTAGCAGATTTCCTAAGTGGAGATCCAATAAAGAAAAATGGTTTCGTACAAAAACTTGGTAAGGCCTACGAAGAAGTTGGTTTTGTAGCGGTAAAAAATCATGGTGTAGCAGATGAATTGATTGCTGATTTATACAAATACGTTCAGGAGTTTTTTTCATTACCGCTTGATCATAAAAGAAACTATGAAATACCTGAACTTGCCGGGCAGCGTGGTTACACAAGTTTTGGTAAAGAACATGCAAAAGGCAGCGATGCGCCGGATTTAAAAGAATTTTTTCAATACGGTCAGACACCAAGAGATAATTTTAAGGAAGAACATTATCCTGGTAATGTACAAGTTGGCGAGGTTCCGGTATTTAATAAAACTTTTGATGATGCATATAGGGAGTTTGAAAAAAGCGGCACAGCCTTGTTACAGGCGATAGCTTTATACCTCGGTCTAGATGAACATTATTTTGACGGATATGTACACAATGGCAACAGTATACTAAGAGCCATACATTACCCGCCAATAACGAAAGAACCTGCCAGTGCTATACGTGCGGAGCAACATGAAGATATAAATCTCATTACACTGCTCGTAGGTGCCTCTGCCGACGGTTTAGAGATACTTACCAAGCAGGGTGAGTGGGTTGCTGTTACATCTTTGCCTGAACAGATTGTTGTGAATGTTGGGGACATGTTGCAACGTTTTACAAATAATAAGTTAATGAGTACCACACACAGAGTGGTAAACCCTAAAAGAGAACTATGGCATACAAGTCGTTTCTCAATTCCTTTCTTTTTACACCCACGCAGCAGTATGAGCTTGCATTGTTTAGATAGTTGTGTAGATGAGGCTCACCCAATTGCTTATGCAGATGCTACTGCGGGTGAATATCTCGATGAGCGTTTAAGAGAAATAGGTTTAAAGAAATAATTTTTTACAGTACAATAATAAATATGTAAGCCGCTGATTTATCAGTGGCTTTTTTTGCCATTTTGTTTTTATGTTCTTCTAATAGTTTTTATATTTGGTTTAATTAATCTAACACTTGAATATTTTCAGACACATACCTTTTTTAAAAACAGTTTTTTTTTATAGCCTCACTGCCTTTGGCGGGCCACAGGGCCATTTGGGTATGATGCTTAAAACGTTTGTTGTAAAAAAGAATTATGTTAGTGAAGAAGAACTGATTGAATACAATTCTTTTTGCCAATTATTGCCTGGCGCAAGCAGCACACAAACAGTTACCTTAATTGGTTTTAAACGGGGCGGCGTTTCTCTTGCCGTATTAACTTTGATAATATGGATTTTACCTGCTTGTATATTAATGGGTGCTTTGTCTTTTTTATTAACTGCATTTCCTGCAAAAAATTACACGGCCAATCTATTTAAATACATTCAACCAATGGCTATTGGGTTTTTATTGTTTGCAGTATTTAGGGCTTATGGCATATCAATTTCGAATTTTATTACTTTTATTATTATGGTTTTAGCTACTGTTATAACCTATACTTTTTTTAAAACGCCTTGGGTTTTTCCCATATTAATTATTGTAGGAGGGATAGCTACAAGCCTTAGCAGTAGGAGGATTCCTGAGAAAGAGGTAATTAAACCTCGGCAAATCCGGTGGACCAATATCTGGTTATTTGGTTTCATATTTATTTTGGCGGGCATATTGAGTGAAACAGCAAGAAAGCAACAATGGCAGGACAGGAAAGCATTTAACTTATTTGAAAATTTTTACCGTTTTGGGAGTTTTGTATTTGGTGGAGGAGATGTGTTATTGCCGATGATGCTTGATCAATATGTTGAACGACCAACAAGTAAAATAGTGTTAGAGAAAAATCCGGATGCACTTAAAATTGAAAGAAATGATATACTCACAGGGTATGGGTTTGTAAGGGCTATTCCCGGACCCGTTTTTTCTGTGGCATCGTTTACCGGCGGAATTGCTTTAAAAAATGGTGGTTTTACTTCACAGTTGCTCGGGTGTATAATTGGATCGATAGCAATTTTTCTCCCTAGTGCATTATTGGTACTTTTCTTTTTTCCCGTTTGGCAATATTTAAAAAAGTTTGTTGCTGTTTACCGTGCTTTAGAAGGTATAAATGCGGTAGTTGTTGGAATTATGGCAGCAGCTGCGGGTTATCTTCTTAATGGAATGGCATTTTCCCTAAACCATTTTTCCGGAATATTAACTATACTTGTAGTTGTCGGGACTTTCATTTTTTTAAAATATACTAAAGTCCCCCCGCCAATTATCGTAATCTTCTGCGTTATTTTAGGATGGGTTTTCTAGTTTTGATTTGTAATACCCTTTTAGTTTAATTTCTTCCAAAACCTTGTCCGGCACTAAATAGCGTATGGTCTTCTTATCTTTTATATACTTTCTAATTTGTGTTGATGAGATTTCTATAAGAGGAGCGTTTACAATTTCCACACCTGTGGGCAAATTTTCGCGTACTGGAAAGGAAGGTCTTGGATAAATTAATATATTATAGTTTAATATTATTTGTTTATAGTTTTTCCATTTTTCAAAATTTTGATAACTATCGCTGCCTATAATTAAAGTAAAAGTGTGCTGTCTAAATTTTTCTGATAAATAAATCAAGGTATCTATTGTATAAGATGGTTTAGGCATCGAAAATTCTACATTGCTTGCTCTTAATTTTGTCTCTTCATCAATAGCAATTTTAACCAGAGCGTATCGGTGTTGTTCATTTAATAAACTTGAAGATTCTTTAAAAGGGTTTTGTGGAGATACGACAAACCAGACTTCATCAATTTCTGTATTGTTAGCAATGTAATTGGCTATAATTAAATGCCCAATATGAATTGGGTTGAATGAACCAAAATAAAGTCCAACCTTCATAATAAAAATTAAATCATTTACAATTCTTCAACTAAGATATGCTCTGCTTCATTTAACCTAAGACTTAGCGTATAACCTGCTACAGAAACCGAAATAGGATCTTTAAATGGTGCTATCTTTTCAACTATAATTTTTTCTCCCGGTACGCAACCCATTTCCATTAATTTTAAAAAAATGTCATCATTCTCAAAACCTCTAATGATTACTTCCTTTCCAATTTTAATTTCAGATAACTTTTTATACATTAGCACGTCATTGTTTTTTCGTATTGGTAAAATTACTATTTAACCCTTTCTAATTATATCGTTATAAAGAATATTATGGCTGTTGTATTTCATGAACTTACCCCGGTTAATTTAAAAGATAGAAAGCGACTTAAATCGTTTATTTATTCATTGTTTTTAAAAGAGGGAAGAGAGTTAAACAATATGAATATTATTTTCTGCAGCGATGATTATTTATTGGAAATTAATAGAGAACACCTAAAACATGATTTTTACACCGATATAATTACGTTTGATTTAAGTGAAAGTAAGATCGGTCCAATTACAACAGAGCTTTACATTAGTATAGATAGAGTGAAAGAAAATGCATCTATATTAAAAACAAGATTTAGTATTGAACTTCATAGAGTAATATTCCACGGTTCGCTTCATTTATGCGGGTATGGTGATAAGAACAAGAAAGATATTATTTCCATGAGAGCAAAAGAAGAAGAGCATTTAAGGGAATATATGGCCTAGGTTTTAAGTTGTTCCACGGGGAACAGCTTCCTTATAAAACAATTTATAAAAGGTTCCACGGGGAACCATATAACGTGTAGCCCTTACTATTACATCCTTAAATCCTTTAATTATAAGAATGTACCTTTACAATAATGTTTTCAAAATACGATATAATAGTAGTTGGTGCGGGTCATGCAGGCTGTGAAGCAGCGGCAGCAGGTGCCAATATGGGAAGTAAAACACTACTCATTACAATGAATATGCAGACTATTGCTCAAATGAGCTGTAACCCTGCAATGGGAGGTATAGCAAAAGGGCAAATTGTAAGGGAAATTGATGCTCTTGGAGGATACAGTGGAATTGTCACAGATAAAAGTATGATTCAGTTTAGAATGCTAAACAGATCAAAAGGTCCTGCCATGTGGAGTCCGAGAGCCCAATGCGACCGAATGTTATTTGCTCAAACCTGGAGAGAAATGCTGGAGCAAACACCCAATGTAGATTTTTATCAGGATACAGTTTCTAATTTAATTGTTGAAGAAGGTGTAGTAAAAGGTGTAGTTACGGGCCTTGGGCATAAAATATATTCCAATTCTGTTGTACTCACTAACGGTACATTTTTAAACGGAATTATACATATAGGCGAGAAAAACTTTGGTGGTGGCAGGGTTGCAGAAAAAGCGGTTACAGGGATTACAGAGCAACTTGTCTCTCTTGGGTTTGAAACAGCAAGACTAAAAACCGGAACACCGCCACGCATTGATGGTCGTAGCTTGGACTATTCTAAAATGGAAGAACAGAAAGGAGATGATGAAATTGTGGGATTTAGTTATTTGCACAAAACCGATCTAAAACCTAAAAATCAAAAAAGCTGCTGGATAACATACACTAACCAGGAAGTACATGATATTTTAAAAACAGGTTTCGAAAGTAGTCCAATGTTTCAAGGCCGTATACATGGAACCGGACCACGCTATTGCCCCAGTATAGAAGATAAAATAAATCGTTTCGCTGAAAGAGACAGGCATCAACTTTTTGTAGAACCTGAGGGATGGAATACAGTGGAAATTTATGTAAATGGTTTTTCTTCTTCTTTACCTGAAGAGGTACAGTTAAAAGCTTTGAGAAAAGTACCAGGTTTTGAAAATTGTAAAATGTTTAGGCCTGGATATGCTATTGAATATGATTTTTTTCCACCAACCCAGTTGAAAGCCAGTTTAGAAACTAAATTAATACAGAATTTGTTCTTCGCAGGGCAAATTAATGGCACTACAGGGTATGAGGAAGCAGCGTGCCAAGGCTTAATGGCTGGCATAAATGCGCACCTTAAAGTGAAGGATGAGGGTGTTTTCATACTCAAACGCAGCGAAGCATATATAGGAGTGCTGATTGACGATTTGATAAACAAGGGTACAGATGAACCATATAGAATGTTTACAAGCAGGGCAGAATTTAGAACCTTGTTAAGACAGGACAATGCAGATTTACGCCTTACACGTATTGGGTATTTACTTGGAATAGCATCTCAAGAAAGAATGGATAAAGTGATCGAAAAGAAAAAAAATGTTGAAGAAGCTATTAGCATTATAAATAGCTTGTCAATAAATCCATTGGAAGCGGAACAATATCTAACCTCTATAAATTCAGCAACTTTATTGTTTAAACAAAAAGTTTCTCAGTTATTATTAAGGCCCGATGTTATGCTTTCACAAATGATGCAAAAAATTGAACCTGTTAACGAAGCGCTAAAACATTTGTCAGCAGAGATATTAGAACAAGCAGAAATACAAATTAAATATTTTACTTATATAGAAAAGGAGAAAGAGTTGGTTGAGAAAATGAGTCAGCTTGAAAATCTATCAATTCCTGTAGATTTTAATTATGAAAAACTGATTTCACTGGGAAATGAAGCGAAGCAAAAGTTTAAAAAAATACAACCCAGAACATTAGGCCAGGCAAGCAGAATCAGTGGTGTTAACCCAAGCGATGTCCAGATTCTGATGGTTTATATGGGAAGATAATTTAAAGAATTTTTATATGGAGAATTTAAAAGCAGGAGATATTGTAGAATTAAAATCCGGTAGTCCAAAAATGACTATAGCATTTATTTCAAAAGACGGTTATTGTTATTGTACCTGGTACGATCCGAATGCATTTACATGGCATGAACAAGTCAAAATATATATTGTATTATTAAAAAAAATTACAGAATAAAAATTAGGTTTAAAACCAGTTATCTGATATTCTCGTAGATATGTGATAGGATTTTCAATAATCCCATTTAATACATAAAGAATGTTCAGGTGTAGTTTTTAGGTTAGATAGCCCTTGTGAAAACAAGGGTTTTTTGTTTTGATCATCTAGTAGAAATATTTTCTAAATTTCTCAAGCATTAAAATCCAATGTAGTAAAATTTAAAGGGAGCTAGGGTTTTGTTGAGAACGGCCTAACCTTTACATTTGTAAAAACCTTCATTCATACCTTATTTAATAAAAATTTATGGCAGATCCAACGCTGAGTACACTTGCACAAACCCTTATAGGCTCAGAAATTGTAAAACTTGGCGGCATCATAAAAGAAAAAATTAGTAAGGGGGAGCAAATTTATAATTATACAATTGGCGATTTTGACTCCTCTGAATTTCCCATCCCGGAATTGTTACGTGATGAAATTAAAAAGGCTTACGATGAAGGTTATACAACTTATCCTTTAGCTGACGGAGAAACTGATCTTAGAAAAGCTGTTGCGGGATTTATAAAAAATAAGCAACAACTTGATATTGATATTTCAGAAATTTTGATAGCTGCCGGAGGTCGTCCTTTAATATATGCAGCATTCAGGGCAATTGTAGATAAGGGCGATAAAGTAATCTATCCCGTACCTAGTTGGAACAACAATCATTACACACATTTTACTGAAGGAGAACATGTAAAGATTGAAGCCTTACAGCAGAATAATTTTATGCCGACTGCAGACCAAATTCGTCCTCACATAAAGGGTGCAGCGTTGATAGCGTTGTGCTCACCATTAAACCCCACAGGAACTGTTTTTAAAAAGCAAGACTTAATTGATATATGCGATTTAATTATTGCAGAAAATGAACACCGTAACGAAGGTGAAAAAAAATTATACCTTCTATACGATCAAATTTATTGGACCCTTACATTTGGTGATACAGAACATTTTAATCCGGTAGCATTGAGACCTAAAATGAAAGAGTATACTGTCTTCATAGATGGTATTAGTAAGGCATTTGCAGCAACCGGTGTTCGTGTAGGCTGGAGTTTTGGCCCTAAACATTTAATTGCAAAAATGAAAGCTATTAATAGTCATGTTGGAGCATGGGCCCCTATGGCTGAGCAAAAAGCGGCAGCAAAATTTTTAGTTCAACAAGATGTCGTAGATAACTATTTGGTAGAATTTAAAAAAGAAATCGATTTTAGATTAAAGCATATTTACGAAGGTTTTATTACATTAAAAGAGGAAGGTTTTGCTGTTGATGCTATTTATCCACAAGCAGCTATTTACTTAACGGTTAAAATAGATCTTGTCGGCAAATCTTTTAGAGGAGTTCAATTTGAAAACCAAACGGCAGTAACGGAATACATTTTAAATGAGGCTAAACTAGCAATGGTTCCATTTAGTAGTTTTGGTGCCAAAGCAGATAGCAGCTGGTACAGAATTAGTGTTGGCTGTGTAAAAAAAGGAGAAATTGCAGATGTCTTGCACAAGCTAAGAACAGCCTTAAAGAATGTTGGATAAAAGTAAGAATAAACAGCTAAAACTTTTTTTGAACTAATTTTTATTGTTAAAAAATACGAAAGGCTTTGTTAGTTTTTTTTGGCGAAGCATCTTTTTAATTTCAACAGGATTGCTTATTATTTTGTACCTGTTTAAATCCAATATCTCATGAGCACCAACAAAATTATCGAGTCTTTCAGTTGTAAACAACATGTTGTTTAACTGCGAAAGTTGTTTGTCAATATCTTTTTGTGTCATGGCGTGTTGCCTAAACATTACGAGAAGATCACGATTGGAAGTCATAGTATTGTTTTATTTATAGCCCACCATACCTGAACAGCCGCATGTACTTTTTTTGGTAGAAGAACAACCGGTTGCTACCAATATAAGTGCCATTAAAGCTAAAGAAGTTACTTTTATTATCTTTTGCATATTTATAATACAAAATAACAGTTTTTTAGTTACAAACATTAAATTTTGTCCACTAACACAAAAAATATTAACATAAATCGTAAAACAGTCTTGGTAGCTCCGTTAGACTGGGGGCTCGGTCATACAACCCGTTGTATCCCTGTTATTCAACAATTATTAGATAATGATTTTACAGTTTTCCTAGCTGCTGAAGGAAATTCTGCTCATTTATTAAGGAAAGAATTTCCAAATGTCACAATCCTTCCTTTGGTAGGATATCAAATTTCTTATTCAAATAAAAAGATTTTTTTTGCTGCAAAACTAATTGGGCAGATACCCAAAATATTAAAAGCAATAAAGCAGGAACATGCATGGCTTCATCAAATAATTAAAGAGCATAAAATAGATATTGTAATTTCTGATAACCGCTATGGTCTATTCAGCAAAGAAATTAAGAGTATATTTATTACACATCAACTTGCTATTGAAACAGGTAATGTATTTACAAACTGGCTGGTTCAAAAATTTAATTATAAACGTATAAACAAATTTGATGCATGTTGGATTCCTGATGAAGAAATACCATTTGATCTTGCAGGAAAATTATCGCATCCAAAAGTACTTCCGGCTTTACCAAATACTTATATTGGAATTTTGAGCAGGTTTGAAAAAAAACCAACAGAAAAAAATATTGATTTGCTTGTGTTAATGTCCGGTCCTGAACCACAGCGAACTACTTTGGAAGATATAATGCTTTTGCAAATGAACCGGCTTTCTCTTAAAATTACTTTGGTAAGAGGATTACCAGGTGTAAAAAATAAAATTATTAATAATAACGAGAATTTAAAAATTTTCGATCACCTTCCCGCAACAGAATTAAACACACTTATTCAATCTTCAAAAATTGTTGTTACACGAAGTGGATATTCTACCATTATGGATCTTATTGCATTACAGCAAAAAGCAATTTTGATACCTACCCCCGGGCAAACAGAACAGGAATATCTTGCAAAATATTTAGTATCAAAAAAATTTTTTGTAGCATCAAAACAAAGTGGGTTTAATCTGGAAAAGGAAATAAAAAATCTTGAAAATCTGGATCAGAGAACTATCCCTTCATCAGAAAATAAAAAGCTGGAAGAAGCGATCAAAAGTTTGAAATAAATTCGCCACGCTCATTTTTATTATGACTGCTAATAATACTATCGGCGCCGTTTTCGTAAAACAAAAATTTACAGCCAGATGATAAAAATTCTAAGTTTTTTATAATCTCCGTATTAGTAAAACTTTCACTCTCTCCAAAAACTATTGCTCCGATATTTTTTTCTTTTACAATTTTTTTTATTCTTTCAATATTATGTTCATTCAAAACATTCAAAAAAATATCCAAAGAATAAGATGCGTTTTTCATAAAGTTTTTCATCCTTTCATATTGTTGTTCTTCACCAATAAATAGTGTGGTTGTAGAAGCTTTGTTTAAAGTAGAACTCAGGGTTTGAGGAATAAAATTTTTAATTTTTGCAATTTTTTCACCTGTAGTAATTGCAGCAGACATTGCAGCGTGTTTTAACTTACTTTCACTATAATGCTTGTCAATAAAGAGTTTCATTGCACCATAAAAATGTTTTATATATGCTTCATTTTGCTTTTGGGTGCTTTCGCCTTTAAAATGTAAAATAGTTACCGCTCCTAAATAATAATTTTGCAGATTGCCTTTTATAATTCTGTAGCTCAAGTCAATATCTTCTCCGTACATAAAAAAAGAGTCATCAAAGCCACCGGTAATTTTAATTGCCTTTTTACTTAGCATCATAAATGCCCCGGCTAATACTTCCACTTTATTGTTTTCTTTTTCAGGTAAATGACCGGCATAATATTTTGCAAAGACGGAAGAACTTGGAAAAGCATTTGTAAGATTAATCATTTTCAAAAGTCCTGCAGATGGTGTGGGTAAACATCGTTTACTTTCCTTTAAAAAAGCGCCGCTCCCATCCATCATTCTAACGCCCAACGCTCCGCAATCTTTATTTTTTTCAAAAAATGAAAGACACTTTTTAAAACAATCTTCGGGTAAAATCGTATCAGGATTTAAGAATAAAATATAGTCACCCTCAGCTAAAGAAACTACGTTGTTATTTGCTTTTGCAAAACCAACATTTATTTCGTTCCAAATAAATTTTACAGCAGGAAATTTAGGAGTAAGATATTCTTTGCTTCCGTCGGTAGAGTTGTTGTCAACTACAATAATTTCTGCATTTATTTCTTTACATGCTTTTAAAACAGATAGCAGACAATGCTCCAGAAAAAACTTTACGTTGTAGTTTACAATAATGATAGAGAGTTGCATGTAAATACGAAATACGATTTTTTATCTTGGTTAGCAAAAAGTTTCTTAACTGCAAAAACCCTAAGTCGCTAAGAAACAAAAACAAAAAAGAATAGAAAAACAGCGACGTACAACTTAAGAGTGATAATACCCACCCATTTTTTTATTCGTTTTATTCTTTTGTTTTTGTTGAATAGTTCAAAACAGAAAGTAATATTCAGGTCTTTTCGTCTCCGCGGTAAATGACGAGAATTTCAATTATACCAAAACAATAACACACATTATCTTTACAGCATGTTAAAAGCAACACTTTTAAATGCAGTGCAGGCTGGGGCTGCCCAAATGCAACATTTTTTTAATGGGCGTTTTACAATAAGTAGCAAAACCAATATCAACGATCTTGTTACCGAAGCTGACCATGCATCAGAAAAGGCTATCATAGCTGAAATTCAAAAAGCTTTTCCTGATCATTTTATACTGAGCGAAGAAACAGGAGAATTAAAAACGGAAAGCAATTTTAAATGGATAATAGACCCTATAGATGGTACTATTAATTTTGCCAATGGTATTCCCATTTGTTGTGTAAGTATCGGGCTTGAAAAAGAAGGAGAAATAATAATGGGAGCTGTATATAATCCATTTTTGAAAGAATTATTTGTTGCAGAAAAAGGAATGGGCGCTTCGCTTAACGATAAAAAACTGCAGGTAAGTAATAAAGATAATGTTGGTAACAGTTGCCTGGTCACAGGTTTTCCTTACACGTATTTAGATACTGAAAATGGACCTTTGCAAGTGTTTGAAAAATTAATCAGAAAAGCAATTCCTGTACGAAGGCTTGGGAGTGCAGCTATAGATTTGTGCTGGGTTGCAGCAGGAAGGTTTGATGGATATTTTGAGCATCACCTACAAACATGGGATAGTGCTGCCGGTTTTTTGATGGTAACAGAAGCAGGAGGAAAAGTAACAGATTTTGATGGCAAATATTACTCCGTCTACCAAAAACAAATATTGGCCACAAACGGATTAATTCACGAAGAATTGAGAGAAATTATAAACGGAAAAGAAATATAAAAAATGGAAGAACGCACAGAAATATCATCCCTCGGGGAATTTGGCTTAATAGACCATCTTACACAAAACAATGAAACAAGAAATACATCTACCATATTAAGTGTGGGAGACGATGGGGCCGTTATTGATCACTTTGGTAGACAAACAGTAATATCTTCTGATCTTTTATTGGAGGGTGTTCACTTTGATTTATCGTATACACCGCTTAAACATTTAGGCTACAAAGCTGTCGTAGTAAACGTTAGTGATATTTACGCAATGAATGCTACGCCTACACAAATTGTATTAAACATTGGTTTCAGCAACAGGTTTGCGCTGGAAAGCCTGGATGAATTTTATGAAGGAGTGTATGCAGCATGTGCAGAATATAATGTTGATTTGGTCGGTGGCGATACCACCACATCGCTGCGTGGTTTTGTAATTAGTGTTACTGCTATTGGAGAAGTAGCACCGGATAAATATGTAACAAGAAGCGGAGCCAAATCTGGCGATCTTATCTGCGTAAGTGGTGAACTCGGTGGTGCTTTTTTAGGACTTACATTATTGGAAAGAGAAAAAAGAATTTTTGAAGAAACAGGTTCTCAGCCAGACCTTGAAGGGCAGACATATATTGTTGGTAGGCTTTTGAAACCCGAAGCAAGAAAAGACATCATTGAATATTTTTCAGAAGAAAATATTTTACCAACGAGCATGATAGATATAAGCGATGGGCTGAGCAGCGAACTAATGCACATTTGCAAACAAAGTAAATTAGGATGTGTTTTGTATGAAGACAAATTACCTTTTGCAGATGACATGAAGGAGTTTGCATACAAATTGAAAACCGACCCTACTGCTTGCGCACTAAGCGGTGGCGAAGATTATGAATTATTGTTTACTGTACCTCAAACAGATTATGAACAAATAAAATTGAATCCATCTGTTAGTATAATTGGCTACATGACGGATGAAGGTGAAGGAAAAACATTAATAACCCGTGCCGGCAATAAGCATGCACTGGTTGCGCAGGGTTGGAACCATATGAAGAAATAGAATTTACAAGCCGCAAATATTGCGGCTTTTTTATTTTATATAACATTCATAATTTTTGTTTGGCCTCCATTTGCACTAATTTTATTTTAATTATGAACAAAATTTATGGCTACTTTTTTATTTGCGTAGTGGTAGCAATATGCTCTTGCTCCACAACAAAAAATTATAATCCTGCAAAAAAGTATTCTAAAGAAACGCTTCAAAAAGAGTATACTTTACTGAGAGAAATACTGGAAGCAAAACACCCATCACTTTACTGGTACACACCCAAAGAAAAGATGGATAATTATTTTGATAAGTTTTACGAAACAATAAAAGACAGTATGACAGAGCAACAGTTTGCATGGCTAACTATTGCTCCTGTTATAGATAAAATTCGTTGTGGCCATACAAGTGTAAGCCTCAGCAAGGCTTATGGCAAATGGGTGCAGGGAAAAGCAATTCCATCTTTTCCATTATATATGAAAATATGGAACGATACTATGGCTGTAACTGGAAATCTTAATTACAAAAAAGATAGCAGTTTTAAAAGAGGAACTTTGGTGACATCTATAAACGGTATTCCAAATAAGTTATTGATAAAATACATGTTTGAATTTTTACCTGAAGATGGTTATTCCAACAATGTAAATTATATCAGACTTAGTGCAAACTTTCCTTATTATCATCGAAATATTTTTGGACTTAGTAGGAATTATTCCGTGACATATTTAGATAGTACCGGTGCAGAAAAAAATATAAAAGTACCGTTGTTTGTTCCTGCAAAAGATTCCCTAAAAAAAGAAAGTATTATCCTTAAGCAAAAAGACAAACAGCCAAAAGAAAAAAAAATCTTACAATACAGATCATTCACAATAGATAGCACAAAAAAATTTGCGACCATTACTTTAAATACGTTTTCAGATGGAAAGCTCAGGTCTTTTTTTCGCAGAACATTTAAGCAACTAAAAAAAGAAAATATTGACCATCTTATTTTAGATATAAGGAGTAACGGTGGCGGAAGAGTTGGCATGAGTACGCTGCTTACAAAATATATTTCCCGAGAAAAATTTAGAGTTGCTGATACACTTTATACACCCAAAAGAGGAATTAGACCTTATGGAAAATATATTAAAGGCGGGTTTTTAAATAGTATTGAAATGTTGTTTATTTCCCGAAAAAATAAAGACGGCAAATACCATATGCGATATTTAGAAAAACATTATTATAGGTCTAAAAATAATAATTACAAAGGGAAGGTTTATGTACTTATGGGTGGGCCTACCTTTTCAGCATCTGCTATTGTGTGCAATATTTTAAAAGGCCAAAAAGATATTATTTTACTTGGTGAAGAAACCGGTGGTGGATGGTATGGTAACAATGGTATAATGATACCCGATATTATTTTACCAAAAACCGGCGTGCGTATTAGATTGCCTTTGTTCAGGCTTGTTCAATATAACCATACTGCAATAAAAGGTACGGGTGTAATACCCGATATTTCAGTACCAACCAGCTACGATGCGCTGCTAAAAGGTTATGACAAAAAAATGGAAGAAACGAAAAAATTAATTTACGCGACTGAAGAAAAAGTTAGGTAAGAAACTTATCATGCAAACGGGTTAGCGAATAAATATTTACAGAGAAATAAACAATATTTTTATTAGACATTATTTATCAAAAAATCATCACCATCTTTTAAGAAAGGAAATTTAGTTCTCACTTCATCCAGCATTTCTTTGTCTAGTGTGATCGTAAAAATATCTTCTTCATCTGCTTTGTGATAAAGTACCTGACCGAGTGGATCTATAACCATGGAGTTACCACTATGGTAAATATTATTTCCATCATTGCCTATTCGGTTTACACCCACAACATAACACTGGTTTTCAATGGCTCTTGCGCAAAGTAAGGTTTTCCATGCATGGCTGCGGCGCTCAGGCCAGTTGGCTACATAAATTAATATGTCAAATTCAACCTCTCCCCCCGCCCTCTCCAAAGTAGAGGGAGCCTGCCTTGCCCAGACAGGAAACCTAAGGTCATAACATATTTGTAAATTTATCTTCCAACCTTTTACACTGGCTATTAATCTTTTATTACCTGGACTGTAATGTTCCGTTTCATTTCCAAAACCAAAGAGGTGGCGTTTATCATAAACGCCGTATTCGCCATTCGGTAACAACCAGATAAGCCGGTTATAAAAATTTTCATTTTCTTTTATAATAATACTGCCCGTTAAAATAATTTTGTTTTCTGCAGCTACACGTTTCATCCAGCTTACTGTTTCACCATTCATATCTTCAGCTAGTGTTTTGGCATTCATGGAGAAACCAGTGCTAAACACTTCGGGCAATACAATTATTTCTGTATGCTTTTCAATAGATTTTATTTTTTGCTCCAGCATTAAAAGATTAGCTGTTTTGTTTTCCCAAACTAGGTTCGATTGGATAGTAGTTATTGTAAGCTTTGGCATTTTATAAAGTTAGGATAAATGAAAATTACAAAATGTAAAAGGGTGTAGATAAAGCCAAACAAAGTTTAATTATTTGCTGTTTTTACTGTCTAAAATTGATTTAAATACTCTAATGAAATAAGGGAAGTTTATTCCAGCTTTTTAAAAGTAGGGCCACAAAAACAGTAGAAGTTGATTTAATTCATAATTATCGATTTAGCTACTTTCCTCCTTTCTCTTTACAATTAAAAACCAATCATTCTCCAACGGTAAGTAGCCCATATCATAACAAAAATAGTATACATCCCTTTTTTTATTGGTGTAGGTATGCGTAAAATATTTGAACTGAAATCCTTTTGCCAGCAGCTTTTCAGCATTGGCTTTTCCAGTTTCCTGGTCTGTAGTAATAAGTGTTTCTAACACCCTGCGGTTTTTACCGAGTGCATTATTAATGTTCCTAACAAGGTTTGTTGTTCCGGATTTTAACCCATTGTTATATTCATTTCTGCAATAATCATTGCAAAACTTTTTATCTGCACGGCCCTTTACGGCACTGCCACAGCTAAGGCAAAGTGTGGGCTCTTTGTTTTCAAGCATAAGCTGGTGTTGGTTTGTGGGCAAAAGATACGCATTATTTATATAAGTACAACCGCTTACAAACGGATATATACAACTATAAACGGTTAAGATACGAGTGGGGTTTTTGAGGCGGCGCATCTTTGCTTTGTCAAACCGAAACAAGGTGTTGGCTGAAATAAATAAATCTTTAAACCGCAATGCTTTTATAAGGGCAACGCACAAAACTTAAAAACATGTACGCATTAAAAAACAAAGTTCAATTGATTGGTAATTTAGGTAATGCACCGGAAGTAAGAAACACCGAAACCGGCAAAAAGCTTGTACGCTTTTCAGTAGCTACCAACGAGCAGTACAAAAATGCAAAAGGCGAAAGAGTAACAGAAACACAATGGCACAATCTTATAGCCTGGGGTAAGGTAGCAGATATTGCAGAAAAGTTTTTAGTGAAGGGAACAGAAGTTGCCATTGAAGGTAAACTGGTAAACCGCAATTATATGGATAAAGAAGGCAACAAAAAATACATTACCGAAATACAGGTTACGGAGTTGTTGATGCTTGGTAAGGCAACGGGAAGTATGGTTGCGTAGGTATGCCTGTGCACTACAGGCTTCTCCCTCCTACGGGCTACGTTATGCCCACGGGTTGCACCCTTGGTTACTAAAAGATGCACACTTTGCAGTTAATTATAAACTCCGAAGGAGTTACCCTTTAGTAACCATGGGCAAAGCCCATGAACAGCATGTAGCATCGACAGCATGCGCATGCATAAAACCACAAAGTGGTTGCCCAATAAAATATAAAAGAATAACCCATGAGTACTTACACCCAGGTATTTTATCAAATAGTTTTTGGAACAAAGTATCGCCATCCTACTATCAATAGAAAACACGACAGAGAATTATACAAATTTATTTATGGCATAATTCAAAAAAGAGGTTGCTATCTCTATCGAATAAATGGTATTGAAGACCATATTCATATTTTCTCAGATCTGCATTCATCAATTTGTTTAGCAGATTATGTAAAAGAAATAAAAGTAGCTAGCAATACATTTATCAAGGAGAGTGGTCTGTTTCCTTTATTTACCGGGTGGCAGGTTGGCTATGGAGCGTTTACCTATTCAATAAGAGAAAAGCAAAAGATTATTAATTATGTGGCTAAGCAAAAAGTACATCACGGGCAAGAAACATTTTATGATGAGTATAAGCGGTTACTAATAGAAAGTGGTGTTGAGTTTGACGAGAAGTATTTATTGTAAAAATCACCACAAATGGTACGAATAGTTGATATACTTTAAGATTGGTAAGGAAATAGCGCAAAAATAATTTTGGGCTGTCAACAATTAAACATTGTTCAACAAAAGCCCGCTGCCCGCCGCCCGCTTTTTTGTGGGCTCAAAGGCAGCCCACAAAAAGAGCTTTGGCTAAGCAGCGCAGCCCGTCAATAGAAGATCCTTTTTCAACAGGGCTATTTCAGAAGCATGGTCCGTGAAAATGCTAATGTATTCTAAAGAGATAATTAATCCCGAAGGGATTTCTCTTAAGTAACCATGGGCGCAGCCCGTGGGAGAGCGCAGTCAGTAGAGAAGTTAACCAGCTGAAAAAAGAAAGTATGCTGAACCTAGCCGTGATAGAAGCGGAAATACTTTTGTGAGGTACGAACAAAAGATTGCAGCGCATAGCACGATACAAATGCACATCAAAGCAAAAATGATCCTGCTCCTAAAAAACGAAATCGGTAATTTTATATTTTGTAAAAAGAATTTGAATAAATAAAATGGCAACAGAAACAATAGAAAAAAATGAAGTCTTTGAATTGGCATATCGCTTTGTAACAGAAACGGCTGAGAATATTTTTCTTACAGGAAAAGCAGGAACAGGCAAAACAACTTTTTTAAAATACTTAAAAGAGCATTGTACCAAAAATACTATTGTAGCGGCACCCACCGGTGTGGCTGCTATAAACGCAGGCGGCGTAACGCTTCACAGTCTTTTTCAATTACCGTTTCACCCATTCATACCAAGTGCAGGCGGCAAAAATGATTTGCTGGGCAAAATGAAATACAACAAGCAACGCCAGCAATTATTACGCAAAATGGAGTTGTTGGTTATCGATGAAATAAGCATGGTGCGTTGCGATACCATGGATGCAATTGATACCTTATTAAGAAGTGTTCGCAGAAATTATAATGTTCCTTTTGGTGGTGTTCAATTGTTGTGCATTGGAGATTTGCACCAGCTGCCACCCGTAGCGCAAAACCACGAGTGGAGTATATTACAGGAGTATTACGCATCGCCTTTTTTCTTTGATAGTGTTGCAGTAAAAGAACAACAGCCTATACTTATTGAGCTTAATAAAATATACAGGCAAAAGGAACAGTCGTTTGTGGAGTTATTGAATAATGTGCGCAATAACAACATGTGCGAAGATGATTTTGACATGTTACACGAACGTTTTATTCCAGGTTTTAGACCAGGCTGTGACGAAGAATTTATTACCCTTACATCGCACAATAAACAGGCAGAACTTATAAACAACAGCGAAATACAAAAGCTGCTTTCGCCACCGTATGTGTACAAGGCAGAAATAGAAAATGAATTTCCAGAGAATATTTTTCCTGCTGACCCGGCATTGATGTTAAAGCAAGGTGCGCAGGTAATGTTTATAAAAAATGATGTAGGAGAAAAGAAATATTTCAACGGAAAAATCGGTGTGGTTGCCAGGTTAGACAATGAAAAAATAGTAGTGGATTGTGGCGGAATTGAAATAGATGTTTACAGAGAAGTCTGGGAAAACAGTCGCTATACACTCAACCGAGCAGATGCAAAATTGCAACAAGAAGTCATAGGCACTTTTACACAATACCCACTGCGGCTTGCTTGGGCAATAACAATTCATAAAAGCCAGGGGCTTACGTTTGATAAAGTAATGATAGATGCTGGTGCAGCTTTTAGCAGCGGACAAGTGTATGTTGCATTGAGTCGTTGTACGAGTTTGGGCGGCATTGTGTTGTTATCTAAAATTCCAACATCTGCTATTTATAGCAACGAAAATGTAGTGAAAGGACAAAGCACTCTCACACTTAAAGGTTCGCTGGCAGAAAGGTTTGAAGGTGCCCGCCAAATGTTTACACAGCAGTTACTGGAAGATGTATTTTCTTTTGCAGAAGTAGAAAGTGAAATAGATACGTTGCAGCATTATGTAAATGCACAAAATGATAAACTAAATAATACGGCTGTAACATGGATGGTAAAGATGCAAACATTTTTTAGGGCTGAAAAAATGAATGGGCTAAAATTTATTCGCCAGATATATGCCTTGCTTAAGGAGCAACCGATTGTAGAAAAAAATGATGGACTACAACTTCGTATTGCTGCTGCCGCAAATCATTTTATAAATAAATTTTTAGCGTTATTAGATCACTTAAAAAACCACCCATTAGTTACAGAACACAAAGAAGCGGCAGGTCTTGTAAACGAACACTTAAATGCACTTGCCATTGCTGTAGCTACCAACCATTATTATTTGGAGTATTGTAAAAATAGTTTCTCTCTAACTACTTTCTTAAAACATAGAATAGATTTTGCTCAGCCTAAATTTTCTTTAAGCTGTTATGCCAGCAGCAAAAAAAACAGCAAGACCGATTCGCCCAACCCTGAATTATACGACAGCTTAAAGCGTTGGAGAGATATGATTTGTGATGATGACACCCCGATTTATTTGGTGGCCACACATACCATGCTAAAGGATATAGCTACTTATTTACCAAAAACAGGAAGAGATTTATTATTGATTAGCGGCTTTGGAAAAGCAAAAGTTGATAAGTATGGCGACGATATTTTACAAACTGTAAATGACTATTGCGAACTACACAATGTGCAAACCAACATGGGGGCAAAAGCAGTAACTCCAAAACGGGAACGTAAAGCAAAACCAGTTACGGATAAAGTTGATACAAAAGAAAGCACGTACAAATTATTTAAAGAAGGAAAAACAATGGCAGAAATTGCTCTCATAAGAAACTTTACTATTCAAACAATTGAAGGACATATTGCAGCATTCATTGAAAAAGGATTGATTGAAATAACTTCAATTATTACCAAAGAAAAATATGAAGCAGTTGCAAAAATTATGAATGAAAGAGGTGAAAAAAGTTTGACTGATTTAAAACCATTATTACCCGCTGCAAGTTTTGGCGAAATGCGTATGGTGGAAGCAGCTTTGAAAGCAAAGACTTTGGTTTTGTAACCAATCCTCAAAAAACAGGAAAGGAATATCAATAATTCGAAGCTGTTTAGAGGCCTGTTTTTTATCTTCCAAAATCATCTTGTACCCTTACAATATCATCTTCATTGCTTGGGTTAGTAGAATCTGTATGGCGCCAAATTTCCGCAATAATTCCCCAACCTTTTGTACCAATTAAGCGGTGTCTTTCGCCTTGTTTCAATTCTACAATATCTCCTTGTTTCAAAATGGTTGATTCATTTTCTTCATCCGTATCACTTAGAACTACAGCAGCCTCTCCGCCAATAAGTTTCCATATTTCTGCACGGCGATGGTGGTACTGCCAACTTAATCTTTTATGAGGCGCAACAACTAAAATTTTAGGGCTCAATTTTCCTGCAATGGTTAGTTCACCTTTAGTAAGATGAGAAAAAAATGCCGCTATAAATTTATTTGTATCGCCTTCTTCTATAACAAAAAAACCACCCCACGGTTTTTTATCATCTATAGAAGCAAAGCCTATTTTTTTTTCTTTTAAAAAATTATTTACCGCTAAAAAAACAGTTTCTTTATCAATTGTGTTTGAAAAATTCATATCTACAATTTTATGACATTTATTAATTGCAAAATACAGAACAAAACATAAAATTAATATGTTTTCTACATGCTATATCTAAGACTCCTTTTCATCGTTTCCTAAATGTGTAAACACATTTCCCATTTTGTTTTAAAAGCCAACAGTTAAAGGTTATTTTTGCAGATTAGTACTTAAAAAAGACGGGTGAAAAAAAAACTAAATATTGCACTCCTAGGAAACCCAAATAGCGGTAAAACATCTTTGTTTAATGTACTTACCGGTCTTAATCAAAAAGTCGGCAATTTTCCCGGTGTAACCGTTGATAAAAAAACCGGTGCTTGTAAAATATCTGAAAATATTCAGGCTAATATTATAGATCTCCCCGGCACATACAGTCTTTACCCGAAGCGTTCAGATGAGTGGGTTGCATATAAAGTATTGATGGGAGAAGATGTAGATGTACAGCCGGATATGATTGTGCTTATTGCAGATGCCAGTAATTTAAAAAGAAACCTGCTATTCTGTTCGCAGATAATAGATCTTAAAATACCCGTTGTTATTGCTTTTAGCATGATGGACCTTGCAAATCAAAAAGGTACGCAAATAGATATTGCAGGGATGGAAAGAGAGCTCGGTGTACCCATAGTAGCTATTAACCCACGAAAAAATAAAGGTATACCGGCATTAAAAAAAGCCATAGAACAATTGGCTGAAAATGCTCAACATTTACCCGCAAGAGATTTTTTGGAAGAAGGGTTCTTAAGTAACCCTTCTGTATGTGTCGCAAAAAAACACTTACCCGATGCCAGTAACTATAAAGTTTTACACCATCTCATAAACAGCGAATTTTTTGGGAAAGATAAAAACCTGCACCGAAAAATTGAGCAGATAAAACACGACCATAATTTTAATGCAACCAAAACGCAGGCAGAAGAAATAATGAAACGTTACACCCGCATTAAATTTATAATGCAGCAAACGGTAGTAGAAAATGATCCGCTAAAAAAATCATTGTTTACAGAAAAGCTGGACAATATTTTACTTCATCGCACCTGGGGTTATGTAATTCTTATCTCTGTTTTGTTTATCATGTTCCAGTCAATATTCTGGCTGGCGCAGTTTCCCATGGCGGGTATAGAGTGGAGTTTTGCCAAACTAGGAGGATGGCTCTCTGGTATTTTACCACAAGGCTTATTTGCCGATGTTTTTATAAATGGTATAGTAGCCGGCCTTAGTGGAATTATGGTTTTTATACCACAGATAATGATTTTGTTTGGCGTAATAACTTTGCTGGAAGATTCAGGTTATATGGCACGCATAAGTTTTCTTACAGATAAATTAATGCGTAAAGTGGGCTTGAACGGAAAAAGTGTAATGCCCATGATTAGTGGGTATGCATGTGCTGTGCCTGCTATAATGAGTGCAAGAAATATTGAAAATAAAAAAGAACGATTGCTTACCATTATGATAACACCGTTGATGAGTTGCAGCGCAAGGCTTCCG
>JAYUZL010000148.1:0-2253 GCA_043751875.1 Ferruginibacter sp. | reverse complement strand
GGTTGTGTTTACTATGCTTCTTCCATGTATATCATGACCAAATAATGTAAACTGTGATTTTGTATCGTCAGGATTAAATTCTTTTGGGTACAACTGCTCGTTTGTCTTATCAGTAATAATATCTCTTGATGAACGTAATCCAGCAATATCCATTAACCCTAACCCTAAATTTTTAAATGGGTCTTTAATGGCATCCCTTAATCCTCCAAAGATTGAAGCATCTTTTATGTCGCCTGGATTATCTATTAGCCAGTTAACAGCATCTTTATTTTTAGGGTCTGCATCAAGCCCATTTTCTTTAATAATATCAGCTACTTCCTGTGAAGTAAAATGCCTGTATTTCAACCCTACCCCAAAATTGGTATTACTTTCATCCGATGTTTCATCTTGACCTTTTAATAACCCGTTCTGTGTGGCAAATAGCCTTGCCACTTGATCTGCCATTTGTGATTTCCTTATGGCTGGATATTTATCTAAAATATCGGGGTCAATTTTTGATTGCATGTTTTGTGCATCTTGCAATCCTTTGGCATCATTATTAAGATGTGCTGTTGCTGCCATTTGGTTTGCTAATGACTGATAAGCATCATTAAGTTTTATATCAGAATAGCCTACTACGGAATTTAAAGTTTCGGTATCTTCTTTTTTACCTGCATCTGTTTTCAATAAACTTGATAGTGAATTGATGCCATCTACCACACTATTGCCTGTAAATTTTGGCAAGTCTAATAGTGCTGCTTGTGTATTGGCATAGTCTGTAGGGTTTATTAATTTAGCTGCTTTCCTTGCGGTAACATCCCTGTTTTCACCGCTTGCTATTCCTTTTTGTGCCAATGTCTGAACAATATGGTCGTCCAATGCAGGCTTTTGAATTGAAATAAAATCTTTTAGCAATTGGTTGTTTTGTTCACTTTCTGCAAGAGAAGTTTTAAAGCCTGCATCTTGTGAACTACCATACCTTAAATCGTATGCCCTGCCCGTTAAATTATTTTCACTACTGGCTGATTTGGAGTTTAGTATTTTCTGATAATTTTGTGAAAATTCAGCTAATTTATCTGGGTCGGCAAGCAAGGCATCAGGAATGATTGCTTCGTTATTTTGCTTATTAAAATCAGTAATAATACCAGTAAGCCTTTGCCTATTTTTTTCTATGTAATCAGTAACATCATAGGCATTCCCTGTTTGGTTATCGCCTGCTAGATATGCGTTTACTGCCTGTGGGCTTTTAGTGCTGGATGTTGATATTAATTGATGGTCTAAAGATGTAGCGGTGCCATCTTTTATTTTTTGCTGCAACTCTCCAACTACAGTAGGTGTACGGTATGGAGCAGGTATTTTATTTTCATCTAAAGGTATATCTACGCATGTTGGGGTAGTTATATTCTTAATCGGCGTTATCCCTTGGTCTGCTGTAGGAAACGCTGATACGGATGATGATCCTGATGGGGAAGTTTGTTCTGTAGTAGCCGCAGAATTGCTGCCAGTATTTTGTGTACCATCTTTTTTTTTAAATATTGTTGCATTGCCTACCTTTTCAACTGTATCATAGTTATCAAGGTTGTATTTTGATTCATCGTAATTATCTAAGCTATACTTGGTATTCCCCATTTTTTTTATAATTTAACCGAACCTTTGTTACTGGATAATACGTTTTCTGCATCTGCTGATGGAACGTTGTATATCTTGCCGTTTGCTCCTTTTATTCTTACTGTACCGGATGGTGCTGTTATTGACTGTGTGTTAGATTCTGCACTAGGTTTTGTTTTATCAAAAACAGGTGAATCCATTTTACTACCTAATGATTTATCATTTAATCTTGTAGCCTTGCTGTTAATTTCATTTTGATCATAAAAAACACCATCTATCACTACACCAATAGGCTTACCTGCTTGCATTCTTATATTAATATCAGATTTTTTAGTTATCTGCTTTTCGTTGGCACCTGTACCTTCCCCAAATAATGCTACATTTAAGCCAGAAATTTTATCTGCTGATATAGGCACATCGCCTGTATAATCATCTGGTAATTTTGTAGTTTTATCGCTGGTTAACCACCCCCCTTTAACAGTTTGTGTTTTTAATACATCGCCTAACCCTTTTAATTGTGGCTCTATGTAATTCTGCCAATAAGGAACTATCCCTCCATTAGCATCTGTTGTAGATGCGCTTTTAGATGCAGGCGGTTGCCATTTCCCATTAGCATCTTTTGTAAACCCTTTCCCTATTAACTCCAATACCGACCTGCCATCTTCG
>JAYUZL010000147.1:0-2219 GCA_043751875.1 Ferruginibacter sp. | reverse complement strand
TACAACCACAATTGAAAACCGAATTTATATCTGTCCTCTTCAGCCTCCATTTAACTAATGGTTATAGTTTGTATGGATTTAAAAAGGAGAGAATTTTATGTAAAAGAAACTAACAGTTGAAAGGTACAGAATTTACTTTAAAATAACTTACGATGAAGAATAAATTGTCTTTACTGTTGATAATGCCACTCTTACTCTCTGGCTGTACATCTGGTAAAAAAATCACGTATGAGCAGTTCATAAAGGTCTCACCAACCGATAGCCTGCTTGCTGTTCCGGTATCCGTTAAAAATCAATTGAATAATTTTATAAGCCAACAAAATCAAGTCTGGGACCATGCTGGCGGTAGCCATTTTTTGCTAACCAATGCTGACAAAAAATTAAGCGACAACACCAGTCGCTGGCTTGCGGCACAAATGCAAAAAGACATCTACCGGATTGACTTGTCTGCATTAGTTAGTAAATACATTGGCGAAACAGAAAAAAACCTGGATAAGGTTTTTAGTACTGCCGAAAATAAAAACTGGATATTATTTTTTGATGAAGCGGATGCTTTGTTTGGTAAGCGTACTGATGTAAAAGATGCACACGACAGGTATGCCAGCGAAGAAATTGCTTACCTGCTTCAGCGGATAGAAAGGTTTAAAGGAATCGTTTTGTTACCCTGCATTTTAGAGAACTGTTTGCTGCGAGAGGAACAGAAAAAATTTATACAAATTGCTGGTTTGCAAAATGGAGCAAATTAAAATGTTATGTACGGCTTTTGTGCAGCATGCAATATCCGCTTTTTGATGTCTGCCAATGGTAGAGGCTGCAACAGTTTGAGAGAGTCTGTATTTTCGTCAATATTATCAAAATAAGTAACGGCTTTTAAAGCAATCAAAGGGTTTGAATAAGTATATTTTTTTACAAAAAAACCTATTAGCTGATCCATGGTAAAGTGCTGCAATAAAAAATAAATATCTATAAAATCTTTTAGCCTTTTACCGCTTTGTATAATGTCATGAAGTTTCATGGCAGCAATATCTTCCTTGCTTAAATAAGTAATACCGTTTTCGGTAATGAGCGCACTAATCAACGGGTAATCATGCTTTATAAAATCGGTTTTTATACTATCAACAACACCAATACAGTGTTGTCTCTTGATACGGTAACTTTAAAATCATGCTTGCCTTTTAAAGCATCTTCTATTTCAATTGCAGTAAAATTAGTTTGGCTAAATAAATCAATATCTATTGAGTTTCTATGGCCTAATTGTAAAGCTAATGCTGTAACTCCCATTAAATAAAAACCGGATAGCTCCGGCAAACTTTGCAATTGTTGAATCAATTAAAAAGTATGTGGCGAAATGATCAAGGGGTTTTTATGCAGCATGTAAAAATTAGGAGGTTAAAAAGAATGTAGAAAAAATTTTATCCCGTTCATCTAACTGGGCACTCCATTCAATTACTTCTAAAATTTGCTCTTGGCTTTATAGCTGAACCATTTCACGCCACTCATTCAGGTTGCCTCTTTGCAATACTCGTTCAATTACAATTTTATACAATTTCTCGTAATTAAATGTAGTTAAATCGTACTCCCAAAGCAAGGCAGGATTAATAATATCTGGCTGCTGTTTTTGCATTTTTTATCTCCTAAACTTAAGTATTATTTGTGGAAAATAGTTTTGAAAAAAAAGGGGTATCGCTAAAAAATAGATCGTTGCTGCAGGTTGGCTGTTACCAATATTTACCGTTCATTTTCTATTTTTTATCACGCCTGTTTTTATCAACTTTACAATAAATAACTTTACTTGAAATTGAAATAGATGGAGGCCTTTAAGCAAAACAAAAACGCCTGAACGCCTCAACGGTAAATAGTATTTACAGCAACCACATTTCACGCTATAGCCATTGATGATTATCTTTAAGCATAATAAATAAGCCAATGGCAGAAAAACCTACAGCAGCAATCTCAGAGTCATCTCATCATCTTAAAAGAACACTCGGCCCCTTAATGCTTTGGGGACTGGGCGTTGGGTATGTTATTTCAGGAATGTATTTTGGCTGGAACCTTGGCCTTCCTGTTGGCGGCACATTGGGGCTTGCCATCGCCACCTTCTTTATCATCATCATGTACATTACATTTACTTTTTCTTATACGGAATTGGCCTGTGCTATTCCAAAAGCAGGTGGCGTTTTTGATTATGCTACCAGGGCCATGGGGAAAGACATGGGCTT
>JAYUZL010000146.1:0-5038 GCA_043751875.1 Ferruginibacter sp. | reverse complement strand
TTCTTCATAAATTTTTTGCGAGAAATTACTCTTTGTACCGAGAATTAAAACGTTTTTCGGCGTATCTTCTTCCTCAATAAAATCAAATACTTTTGTTTTGTAACCATGCGCTTCAAGCATTAATGCCCGAATGGTATCGGTAACCATTTCGGCCTGACGCTCCATTAAAATACCATGTTTGGTTATCAATTGCAATGCATTTGTTGGTGCCATTTGTTTGCGAATCTGTTTGTGGCAGCAGGGAGCACAAATAATAAATGTTGCTTTTGCTTTTATCCCTTTTGCAATCGCATCATCCGTTGCAGTATCGCATGCATGTAAGGCTATAAGCATATCGACAAGATTTAGTCCGGTTTGTTGTATGCTGCCTTTTATAAAATGGAGCCCTTTATATTTTGACTGTTCAGCTATTCCATTACACTTCTCAACGAGGTCTTCTCTTAATTCGATACCTGTAACTTTTACATCGGGATTTTTGTTTTGTAAATAATCATATAATGCAAATGTCAGATAGCCTTTGCCACTCCCCATATCTACTACCGAAAAATTATTGTCAATAGTTGTATCTTTTAAAATGCCTTCAATTATTTCAACATACCTATTTATTTGCTTGTACTTATGCTGCATTTCTTTCTTCAACTTTCCTTCAGCATTCGTTAAGCCAAGTTCTTTTAAATAAAATGAGCTAGTAGTAATTAAACGCTTTTTTTGTTTATCGTGCGTTAATGCAGGTGTGGTAATATTTACCTCATTTTTTTTAGTGACTATTTTTTCCTTGCCCTCTTTTGTGGCAGTATAATAAATAATTTCTGAAGTTGTGTAAACATCTGCATTAAAAAAACTTTCTTCCAATAAACTTTTAATTTGTTTTACGCTTTCGGGTATGTCAAAGTTTTTTATAATATCGTTGGTAACGTTTCTATAAACAAAAGAAAGAAGGTATTTTTCTTTAATCAAAACAGGTTTAATAAATACATTTTTTAGGACAGATGATTTATCTTTTTTGTTACCAATCGTTATTTTAAGAAGTGTTGTATTTTCTGTAGCAACTATTATATTTTGAAGAAACGATTCCAGCTTATTCATGTACTTTTTTTACAAAGGTATTGCACAATTGCATTACCACTCATTGTGCATTTTTTTATTGAATGCAACAAATGTTTCTGTTTTATCTGCCTTCTCTCCAAAGAATTTCAGCGGTGCTTCCATTTGTTTTGGTTTCATGTAACCTGGTAATGGAGCAGGTTGGGCATCAGTACCGCTCATAAAAGCGGTGGTTGGGTAGGAGAGTTGCCCACCCGTTAAATAAATGGCAAATTCATTTATTCTGTACTGCGAATTGTATTTATAAATTTTATTGTTGAAAGAAACCGATTCTCTTTGTTCTGCATTAAATTTAATAGCGTAATATTTTTCATTTATGTAATCAGCAAGCTTATCGTGTTTGTAGGTTGTGCGATCCATTTCTTTGCACCATCCGCACCAGTCGGTATAAATATCAATTAATATAGGCTTTGGATTTTTTGCATACAACTCATTCAGCTGTGCGATGCTTATCCAGTTTATTTTTTCTTTATCGCTTTTTTCGAAAGATAAAATACCTGTTAGCGCAATCAGTAAAACTATGCAACCCAATAATTTCCTCATGTGTAAATTCTTTAGCTTTGTATTATGGGCGAAAAATTAAGACAAAAAATTGTTGTAGCAATCACGGGTGCAAGTGGTTCCGTTTATGCAAAAGTTTTATTAACAAAATTATGTCAATTAAAAGATCAAATTGAGGAGTTAGGAGTAGTTATGACAGAGAATGCCAAAGATGTTTGGCAAACAGAATTGGGGAATGATGATTATAAAAAGTTTGATGTGAAATATTTTGGGCAACAGGATTTTTATGCACCATTTGCATCAGGTTCCGGTCAATATTCAACAATGATTATTATTCCCTGCAGTATGGGCACGTTGGGCAGAATTGCCACAGGCATATCCAGCGATTTAATTACTAGAGCTGCAGATGTTATTTTAAAAGAGAGAAGAAAATTAATTTGTGTTGCAAGAGATACGCCGTATAATCTTATTCATATAAAAAATATGGAAACAATTACTTTGGCTGGGGGAATTATTTGTCCTGCAACACCATCTTTTTATAGTTTACCAAAAACCATAGAAGAAGTAGCAGCGACCGTCGTGGATAGAGTAATTGATATTGCAGGTTTACAACAAAACAGTTATCGCTGGGGAGAAAAATAAAAAATTGATTAACAAAAAAAGCCGGCAAATTAATTTTTTACCGGCTTTTTAATCCTTGAAACTTTCAACTTTTTGGCTGCAATAGATTGTGCAAAAAATATGCGCTGATTAAAATATTTATGAAAAACCTTTTAAAACTTTATTCATTTCTTTCACAATTTCATTATTGCATAAATTACCTAAACTGCCTTCATGAGTATGTTTAAGCGCTCTAGATGCATCAAAAGAAAAGCTGTTGTTGTCAATATTATTTCCAACTTGTTTATAAGCATCTCTAAAGGGAATACCTTTTTTTACCAGATCGTTTACAGCTTCTACACTAAACAAATAGCTGTATTTTTCATCACCTAAAATAGATGGATTGACTTTTATTTGTGGCAATACCACCAATAAAATTTCCAAACAGCTCTTTAACGAATTTATTTGGGGGAACAGCACTTCTTTTGTAAGCTGCACATCCCTATGATAACCCGTAGGCATATTGGTGAGCATCATAGAAAGTGTATTCGGTGTGCTCTGAACAATATTTGTTTTAGAACGAATTAATTCAAATACATCAGGGTTTTTTTTGTGCGGCATAATGCTGCTGCCGGTTGTAACCGCATCAGGAAAAGAAATGAACCCATGATTTTGGTTTACATACAAACAAATATCTGCACACAATTTGTTCAACGTAGCAGCAATACTGCTCATTGCCATTGCTACTATTTTTTCTGTTTTGCCACGGGTTGTTTGAGCGTAGATAGAATTATAATTTAATCCTTGGAAATTCAGTAGTTGAGTAGTTAATATTCTATTCAATTCAAAAGCGGAACCATAGCCCGCACCCGATCCAAGTGGGTTTTTATTTGTAATGGTATAAGCAGCATGCAATATCGTTAAATCATCCACTAAACTCTCCGCAAAGGATGCAAACCATAAACCAAATGAGGAGGGCATTGCAATCTGAAAATGTGTGTAGCCGGGCATTAATACTTCTTTATGCTTGTTGCTTAAGGAAATAAGTAATTCAAATAATTCTTCAATAATATTTTTAATTTGTACAATTTCATCTTTTAAATAAAGTTTAATATCTGTTGCAACCTGATCATTTCTGCTTCTGCCTGTATGTATTTTTTTACCGGCATCGCCAATCGTTTCAATAAGCATCATTTCTATTTGGGAGTGTACATCTTCCACATGCTCTTCAATTGCAAATTTTCCATCTTCAATTTTTTGTAAAATATTTTCTAAGGCATTTTCTATCTCAACTATTTCAACATCATTTAAGATACCAATACTTTGTAACATTTTTGAATGCGCTAAGCTACCAATTACATCATGCTTTGCTAATTGTATATCAAATATTTTATCATTACCCACCGTAAATTTTTCTATACTTTCAGATAATTTGGTAGCGTCTTTGTTCCAGAGTTTCATAGCTTATTTATAAAATATTTTCTAATAATTTAATGTACAGATCAATGCCATCTTTTATTTCATTTACATAAATAAATTCATCTGCACTGTGGCTGCGAGCACTATCGCCAGGGCCCATTTTTAAAGATGGACAACTCATTAACGCTTTGTCAGATGTAGTTGGTGAGCCGTACATTGTTCTGCCTAATTTTTGCCCAGATTGTACCAATGGATGTGAAACCGAAATACCTGAAGATTTCATTCGCATGCTTCTCGGCAAAATTTCAGCATTTACATTTTCTTCGATGACCCTTAATATTTCTTCGTGGGTATATAATTCGTTTATGCGAATATCGACCGTAAAAGTACATACATCAGGAACCATATTATGTTGCATTCCTGCATTAATAATTGTGACACTCATTTTTACAGGACCAAGTGAATCAGATATTTTTTGAAACTGATAATTTTTAAACCAATCAATTGCGGACATTGCTTTGTAAATAGCGTTGTCGCCTTCTTCTCTTGCTGCATGGCCAGCTTTTCCTTTTACTACGCAATCGATTACCAATAAACCTTTTTCTGCCACCGCCATTTGCATTTGGGTCGGTTCCCCAACAATCGCCACATCAATACGACCCAATTGCGGGTATAATAATTCAATACCATTTTCGCCTGATATTTCTTCTTCTGCGGTTGCAGCAAAAATTAAATTATAGTTTAAATTTTCCTTTGAAAAGAAATATAAAAAAGTTGCCAGTAAACTTACAAGCGAACCACCAGCATCGTTACTTCCCAGCCCAAATAGTTTTCCATCTTCGATCGAACTATCCAACGGATTTTTTGTATAACCCTTATTGGCCGGTACTGTATCGTGGTGGCTGTTTAAAAGTATGGTTGGTTTATCTTCGACAAAATATTTATTTTTTACCCAAACATTATTTTGCAGCATTTGAACATCAATGCTATATTTTTGAAGATAATTTTTTAAAATATCGGCAGTTTCATTTTCTTGTTTGCTTAAAGAGTGCTTTTGTATTAAACTTTGTAAAAGTTCAATTGCTTCTTGTGTGAGGGAAGATATTATATTCATTTGCAAACAAAGTTGTTTCATTAATGAGTGACTAATATGGTTCTGTATTGTTTTTTAGCCAGAACACTATTTCGACAAATTTAATTTCACCAGTAGAAATTTTGATGGTAAAATTATAACTTTCCTCTTCTGAAGCTTTTACTGCTAATCTAAATTCCAATAAAAGAGTGAACATTCCTATAATACCCGTCCTTTTATTACCATCAATAAATGGGTGATTTATTATTAAACTTTCTCCCAAAGCCGCAGCTTTCTCTATTGGGTTTTTATATAAATCTTCTCCATCAAATGTTTGATAAG
>JAYUZL010000145.1:0-7291 GCA_043751875.1 Ferruginibacter sp. | reverse complement strand
GAAGAATCCTGCTGATTTCCTTTCTGTAACTGGAGAAAGAAAAAAAAATATACTTGGACAATCAATTATTAAAGGCAAGATTATAAACAGGGCAAAAATCGTTTCTTATAAAGATATAGATGTAAAATTTTTCTTTTACAGCAAAACCGGTGCACTGCTAGAAGAAGATCATGAAGTTCTTTATGAAACAATTGCACCTGGCGGCAAAAAAAAGTTTAAGTCAAAATATTTTACTCCAAAAGGAACGGATAGTGTAGCTTTTAAGATTATCACTGCAAAATTTTGATATTTGCTTACTAAATAGTAAAAATAAAATTGTCTCCGTCAAATAAGCCTTGGTCACTTAATTTTAAATGTGGTATTACTAATAATGCCATAAAGGATAATGTCATAAAAGGAGCGGCCATGGTGCTTCCAAGCTTTTTGGTTGCAAAATTATTTATAGCTGTATAATCAGCGGCAATTTTAAATCCATCATCAGCACTCATTAAACCTGCTATGGGTAAAGGTAATATCATTTCACCATCATCAGATACTGCACTGATTCCTCCTTTTTCTTTTATGATAAGGTTTACTGCTTCGCATATGCTTTTATCATCAACACCTACAGCTACAATATTGTGGCTGTCATGGGCAACGGAAGATGCGATGGCACCATTTTTTAAGCCGATATTTTTTATAAAAGAAATTGCTACGGGCGCATCAAAATATCTATTTACAACTACTATTTTTAAAATATCATTTTCAACATCAGACTTTATAACACCATTTTTGATATATGCAGGTTTAATAAGTTTGTTGGTAATTAATTGTCCTTCCAATGCTTCTATCACATTTATTTCTACCTGTCCTTCTGTTGCTACAATTTCAAAATGTGCCGGGTTTTTTTCATTACATTTAAAATTATTTATTTCTGTGACGGTTACAGATTCTATAAAAGTTTTTCCTTCTTCAGCTACTAAAATCCCTTCGATAAAAGTTTTTAAAACAAGAAAATCTTTAAGATCTTTCACAACGATAAAATCAGCGGCATCGTTAATGCCTAATAAACCGTTTTTCATTTTATAATGAAGGACGGGGTTTAAACATGCAACTTTTAATACTTTAAAAATATCTATGCCGTGCGCTACTGCTCGAGCACACAGCTGATTTATATGACCTTCCGCTAAACTGTCAGGGTGTTTGTCGTCGCTGCAAAACATCATGTTTTGTGAATGGTCATGCAACAGGTCTACCAATGCATTAAAATTTTTTGCTGCACTACCTTCCCGTATTAAAATTTTCATCCCGTAAGAAAGTTTTTCCAAGGCTTCTTCTGCTGTAAAACACTCATGGTCTGTAGTTATACCTGCATTAATGTAATTTTTCGCAGCTTCTCCTCTTAAACCCGGAGCATGGCCATCTACAGGTTTGCTTATTTTTTTTGCTGCAGCTATTTTTTGAATTACAGCTTCATCTTTGTTTAACACTCCGGGAAAATTCATCATTTCGCTGAGGTAAAAAATTTCAGGCATTGCAAGCAATTCTTCTACATCATTTACATTTAATTCGGCACCTGCAGTTTCAAATACGGTAGCAGGTACACAACTTGGCGCACCAAAATGAAATTTAAATGGTACTTTTTTACCATTTTTAATCATAAATTTTACGCCTTCCATCCCACACACATTAGCAATTTCATGCGGATCACTAATGGTGCCTGTTGTGCCATGTATTACTGCAAGTCTGGCAAATTCAGATGGTATTAACATACTGCTTTCTATATGTACATGGCTATCAATAAAACCAGGTAAAATATACGGTTCATCAACTACCTCCCCGGATTTTATTTTGGTTAGATTTTCAATTTTACCATCATTAACTAATACCTCTCCAAAAAAAATCCTTTCGTTACTAATATCAACAATATTTCCTTGTATTCTAAATGGTTTATTCATCGTTTATATGGTTGTTTATCCGCTTGTGTAATAATTTCAATATAATAGTTAATTCTTCATTGCAAATGTATTGATACATTATATTTGTGATGGATTATTGTATAAAAATCAGCAAAATTTATGTACAATTAAATTCGCTTAAAATCTTAAAAAATAAACATGAAGAGAATTAAAAATTTACTGCTTGCAACTTTTGCAATAACAACCTTAAATGTAGCTGCGCAAACTGCAGATGAAATTATTGCTAAAAATATTGATGCTATGGGCGGTGTTGCAAAGATCGCATCTTTAAAAACAGTAAAAAAAACCGGTAATTTAAGTATGCAGGGAATGGATATTCCAATGGTATTTACGATATCCCAAATGAAAGGATTTAGGTTAGATGTAGAAGTAATGGGTACTTCTAATTACCAAATTGTAACACCTGAAAAAGCTTTTATGTTTTTTCCAATTCAACAAATGAAAGAACCTAAAGAAATGGATGCTGCAGCTGTAAAGGGAATGCAATCTGCTCTGGATATTCAAGGGGCATTTATTAACTATAAAGAAAAAGAATCAACTGTTGAATTAATTGGTAATGAAAAAGTTGATGGAGCTGATGCTTACAAACTTAAAGTAATAGGTAAATCTGGTAAACCTGCTTTTTATTTTATTGATGTAAAAACAAATAGGCTAGTAAAAACAAGTGCAAAGGTTGTAGGGCCTGATGGCGCAGAGATTGATGTAGAAACTACTTATAGCGATTACAAACAAAATGGAGATGGTTATTGGTTTGCATATGCTACAACAACTCCTCAGGGACCGGTAGTGTTTGATAAAATTGAAAGCAACGTTGTAGTTGACGAAAATATTTTTAAGAACTAATCTAAATTGATATTAAAGTATGCCCCTGATATTTTCAGGGGCATTTCTGTTTTTTATAAGCTTAATTAAAAGAAGATGTTCATCATTCAAGTATATCCGGTCTTCTTTCAGTCGTTCTTTCTACCGCCTGCTTATAGCGCCACTCTTCAATCAGTTTATGGTTACCGCTTTTTAAAACATCTGGTATTACCCAACCCCTAAATATTTCGGGTCTGGTGTACACAGGCGGTGCTAATAAATTATCCTGAAATGAATCTGTAAGGGCTGAGCTTTCATCGTTTAATACACCTGGTAATAGTCTGCCTATGGCGTCTGTAAGAACAGCTGCTGCAAGTTCTCCGCCACTTAATACGTAATCTCCAATAGAAATTTCCTTTGTTACAAAATGGTCTCTAAAACGCTGGTCAATACCTTTGTAATGTCCGCATATCATCAATAAATTATTTTTCAGCGAAAGGGTATTGGCCATTTTTTGATCAAATGTTTCCCCATCTGGCGTCAGGTAAATAACATCATCGTATTGCTTTTCTTTCTGCAAGCTTTCAACAGCATTTACCAATGGTTCTATCATTAAAACCATACCTGCACCACCACCAAACTGATAGTCATCTACCTGGGCTCTTGCATAAGTTGTATATTCTCTCAAATTAATAACATTAACTTTAAGTAAACCCTTATCTGCTGCCCTTTTCATGATGGAATGTGCAAAAGGAGAGGTTAACAAATCTGGTACAACGCTGATGATATCAATGGTCATTGATTAAATTTTTTTATAAATTACTGAAGGAAAAATAAGTAGTGGTTTTTAGTACCTGCCGTAAGTTTTTTAATTTCATATCGCAACTAATCTCCTATAAATCCATCCAGATCTCTTTTTTCTTTTTTTGTTGGTCTGCCTACTTTGCTTAATCGTTTACCTGTATGGAAAGCTGCGCCTTGGTACTGGAGTTTATCTTCAACTTCCTCTGGCGATATATCAATATAAAAATTGATGGCTTCACTGTATTGTACCCTATTATGTAAAAGAGCAGTAACTTTTATCAACCATTTTTTTGCTTCTGTTTTTACTTCGTATTCTTCATCAATATGTACCTGCTTAGAGGCTTTTACGCTCGCTCCGTTATACTTTACTTTTCCCTTTTCGCAGGCTTCGGCAGCTAAGCTTCTAGTTTTAAATAAACGTATACTCCACAAATATTTGTCAATCCTTAATTTTTCTTTTTCCATTTTCTTCTTTTTCAAACTTTTTCTACAACAAATTATTTACAAAATTATATCAATTTGTTACACAGTTGTCAAAGCTTTCAATTTGATTTTGTTATTGCTTATTTTTATGTCAAAATTTATATCAATGCTAAAAAGAAATTTAATAATATTTATATTATTTCAGGTTTGTACAAATGTGATTTTTGCACAAAACCAAGGGATTAACTGGATGGCAGATGGTACGGGTTATTATGAATTTAAAAATGCCGGTATTGTAAAAATTGATGCAAAAACAGAAGTAGAAACTCCACTTATACCTAAAGAGTCGCTGATGCCGGCAGGCAGTAATTCTCCGCTTAGAATACAGTCTTTTAATTATAGTAATGACAAGTCAAAAATATTGCTGTTTACTAATACAGTTAAGGTGTGGCGCTACAATACACGTGGCGAATACTGGGTATTAAATACTGCATCACGCAAATTAACTCAACTTGGAAAAGGACTTGGGACACAATCATTGATGTTCGCAAAATTTTCACCTGACAGTAAATATGTAGCTTATGTAAGCGAAAGCAATATTTACTCAGAAGATATAGTAACAGGGCAAATAAAAAAACTAACACAGGATGGTACAAGAAAATTAATTAACGGCACGTTTGATTGGGTGTATGAAGAAGAGTTTAATTGTAGGGATGGGTTTAGATGGAGTCCTGATAGTAAGCAAATTGCTTTTTGGCAAATTGATGCAAGAAAAATAAGAGATTATTACATGATCAATAATACTGACTCTGTTTACTCAAGAATAATATCGGTTGAATATCCAAAAGTCGGACAAAGCCCTTCACCTGCTTATATAAATGTTGTAACCCTTGCCGGTGGCCAGATACGAAGAATGAATATCTCTGGAAACCCGAGTGAACATTATATAACACGTATGGAGTGGAGTGGGCAAAATGAATTAATTGTGCAGCAACTGGATAGAAAACAGCAGGAAAGCAAATTGATCTATTGCAAAGTGGCAGATGGGAGTACTGCAACTTTTTGGGCTGAAAATGATGATGCTTGGGTAGACTTGAATACAGATAACCCCGTTGGTTGGAACTGGATAAACCAGGGAAAAGATTTTTTGTGGATCAGTGAAAAAGACGGGTGGCGCCATGTTTATAAAATAAGCAGAGATGGTAAATCAGTTACATTGCTTACAAAAGGCAACTACGATATTGGAACTTTAAAAGCTATTGATGAACTTAATAATTATATTTATTTTACTGCTTCTCCAACAAATGCTACCCAACTTTATTTATACCGGGTTAAAATTAATTCTGGTAAAGAGGAGCCTGAGCTTGTAAGTAGCAATAAATTAAAAGGAACCCATGATTACGATATTGGTCCTTATGCAAAATATGCGCTGCATAGTTTTAGTAATAACAATACTTTTCCTGTTGATGAATGGATAACGCTACCCGATAACAAGCCTTTATTTAATGTAAAAAGTATTGCAAATAATATAAAAATTGATACAAAAAAAAATATAGAATATACACAGATAATTACTGCCGATAATGTAGTGCTGGATGCGTGGATAAATAAACCAAAAGATTTTGATGCTTCCAAAAAATATCCTGTGGTGTTTTATGTTTATGGAGAGCCTGCCGCAGCAACTGTAGGAGATCAGTATGGTGCTCACAGCAATTTTTTATATATAGGAGATATGAGTGCGGATGGCTATGTGCAGGTAGCTGTAGACAACCGAGGTACTCCTTCATTAAAGGGTGCAAAGTGGCGAAAATCTATTTATAGAAAAATTGGTACGCTCAATATTGCTGATATGGCTGCAGGTGCAAAAAAAATATTGGAGAGACCTTATATGGATAAAAATAGGGTAGCAGTTTGGGGATGGAGTGGTGGTGGTTCATCTACCTTAAACTTAATGTTTAATTATCCTGAAATTTTTAAGACAGGAGTATCCATTGCTGCTGTTGCTAACCAGCTTAATTACGATAATATTTATCAGGAAAGGTATATGGGTTTACCGCAGGAAAATATGGAAGATTTTGTGAAAGGCTCTCCAATAAATAATGTGAAAGGATTGCAGGGAAAACTATTGTACATACATGGTACTGGAGATGACAATGTGCATTACGACAATGCTGAAATGTTGTTGAATGAATTAATAAAATATAATAAGCAATTTGAATTTATGGCTTACCCTAATAGAACACATAGTATAAGTGAGGGGGCAGGTACAAGAGAACATTTAAGCACTTTGTATACAAATTTTATAAGAAAAAATTGTGAGCCCGGAGCAAAATAATAAAGAAAAACTATAAAAAAAATGCTGTCTTATTAAGCAGCATTTTTAATTTTATTAATAATGTTCGGGTAACACCGGCCCATAATGTAATTTTGTAAAACGCTGATTTGTTTTTGGGTGTAAAAAATCAGCTGCTGTTTCATATCCTTCATTAGCTACCTCTGCAATTCTTCTTTTTGTGTTTGCACGCCTAACAACGTACACGAGTAATCCTGTAAATGCTATGGCTGCAGCGCCGTAAATTATTCTTTTAGATGTCTTCATGATTTAAATCTTATATTATTTTATAAATTTACAGAAAGCGTTTTCTTATCTGCACATAAGAGATTTTTTAACTTAAAAATACATGAGTTTAATTTAAGTTTCAAGATATTTTAAATATTAAAAAAATCCCTTCATTACTGAAGGGACTTTTTTAAAAGCGTGTTTATAAAAGTTATTAATAGTCTTTGCTATAACCACCACCGCCGCCACTGCGACCGCCTCCGCCACCACCATAACCGCCGCCACTGCTGCGACCACCGCCACCGCCGTAACCACCACCCCCACCGCTGCTTCGGCCACCGCCACCGCCGCCGTAACCACCGCCACCTCTGTTACCGCCACCACCGCCGCCGTAACCACCGCCACCGCTGCGTTTTTTGTAATCGTCACCTTCAGCACGTGGCTGAGATTCGTTAACGATTAATTTACGACCTTGAATTTCAACTTCGTTTAATGCAGCTATAGCAGCTTTCGCAGCTTCAGCATCTTCCATTTCAACAAAACCGAAACCTTTGCTACGGCCATTCATTTTGTCTTTTAAAATTTTTGCACTGCTTACAGTACCATACTCAGTGAAGAGTGTGCTTAAGTCTTCGTCAGTCATTGACCAACTAAGATTACCTACGTAAATGTTCATTGTAATAAACTTTTTAAATAATAAATTAATGCCTTGGCATTAGTGCTACAATGAACTGAAAACTACTTA
>JAYUZL010000144.1:0-25734 GCA_043751875.1 Ferruginibacter sp. | reverse complement strand
AGAAATACAGAAAGAAAATTTAAAAACAGAATTGTCCTTTTTACGTTCACAAATAAGCCCTCACTTTTTATTTAATGTACTGAATAATATTGTGGCCATGGTTCGTCTAAAGAGTGGGGAACTGGAATCCACCATAATTAAATTGTCTTCACTGCTTCAATATATGTTGTATGAAACTGATGAAGAAAAAGTGTTGCTCCGCAATGAAGAAGAATCATTGCAAAATTATATTGACCTGCAAAGGTTACGCTTTAGTAGTAAGCTTACTTTGAATACTAGTTTTGATGTAAAAGAAGAATGGCAAACCATTGAGCCCATGTTGTTGATACCCTTTGTAGAAAATGCTTTTAAACACGGGCATGGGTTATTAAACAATCCTGAAATCGATATCAATTTGCAGTCATCCAATAATCAACTGGACTTTTTTATAAAGAATAAGTATGTTAGCTCGGATACAGCAAAAGATAAAACTTCTGGCATTGGATTAGCCAATGTAAAAAGACGGTTGCAATTATTGTATCCTGAAAGGCATACACTTTTAATTGAGGACAATAACGGTTGGTACAAGGTTCACTTAAATTTATTTTTAAAATGACAATGAATTGTATAGCGGTAGACGACGAACCTTTGGCATTAAAACTGCTTGCTGACAATATCAGCAAAGTTGCCTATTTAAATTTAGTTGACTCCTGCGCCGATGCATTTGAAGCAGTAAAGGCATTACAGGAGAATACAGTTGACCTTATTTTTATTGATATACAAATGCCTGGTTTAACCGGTCTTCAGTTGGTAAGTACACTTCAAAACAAGCCTCTTGTAATTTTTATTACTGCCTACAAACAATATGCCTTGGAAAGTTATGATTTGGCAGTAGTTGATTACCTGGTTAAACCTGTTGCCTTAGACCGCTTTATAAAAGCCTGTAACAAAGCCAAAGAACAATATGAATTAAAATCGTTAAAACAGCAACCAATTGCAATAAATACAAAAGAATTTTTTTTTGTGAATGTTGATTACAGCCAGGTTAAAATAATATTTAACGACATCATTTGGATGGAAGGGGTAAGAGATTACGTAAAGATATATTTGAAAAGAACCAATAAGCCACTTTTAATCCGTTCTAGTATAAAAGCTATTGAGAAGGAGCTGCCATCCTCAAAATTTTTACGGATACATAAATCTTATCTCATGGCGATTGATAGTATTACTTCCATCCGAAAAAACAGTGTCTTTATAAATGACATGGAACTACCTGTTGGTGAAACGTTTCGTGAGGACGTAGAAAGATTGATGAGCAAAGGTTCTTAGTGTTGCTTATTAATAAATTGTTCTTAGTTTGGAAACGGATGGTGAGGGTGGTATATAGCTTGGCTGCTGCCGTATGTCTTTGCTCAACTGTAATTTGATTTTCAATAGTGCTCTAGCCTCATGAAATAGACAGAATGGAAAGCACTTATTTACTAACTGATTTTAAAAATTATACCCTTCTTAAAAAAGGAATTATAGACAACAAAAATTATTTCTTTACCAGAGAACAATTAATAAACTAATGAAGTTTAAAACAATCATTATTCAAAACTTTAAAAAATAAATTTCAATAGGTCAATTAGACTGTTTTAAGTTTATGAAAACATAAATCTATATAGCAATCAACAAAAATCTAAAGTTGAAAAAAGGGCATATATAAGATAGACGGTTATGATGTCCAATGCTGAATATATCATAGATAATTAATTACATGCGTGAACAAATACTTGAACATGCCTAATTTAATTCTTACAATCTTATTACAATTGAAGATGACCAACAACCTAATTTATGCGCAGCATCACTGTTACAATACAAATATGTGTTTGGGGAAAATGTAAAAACTGTCTCCAACAACTGCTTTGACCTATCAAAGTCAGCCAAATTTGATAACTTTATTGCGGTCAAAATTTGAAACAATTTGGGAGTACAATGTTAGATTTGGCATCAAAGAATGGTTTTTTGTTGTGCAACCCAAAAGATAATTTGGGTTACGAATCAATCTTCTCTTTTTTATACTAAAAAACGTTTAGGACGCTATTGATTAAGAATGTGTTTATTTGTTGTCCAATGCCATTATTTTTTGACCAATCTTCGCATTTTCTCCGGCCACACTGTCTATTCTTAATTGAATTGCAGAAGAACTTTTGATATCGTGTGATGCATTAGCTGCATTTAAATCCTGTGCAAGGGAATTCATTAACGAAATACAAGCCAATGACTCTTCATTTAGCTGCTTCTTTTGCGCATCAACGTTTTCCGTTTGGTTTTTTTCATTATTTATTTTCTCATTATTTGTTTTAGCATTTGTATTGCAGGACAAAGTAAAAATGAGAATTGTGAACGCCATGAAAGTTATTTTCATTGTTTTAATTTTTAGGTTTAAATAATAAAAGACAAGAAATTGATTTTTTTGGTAAAATGGATTCTAAATGATAAATATGTACTTACGCAAAGGTTATTGTTTTCTACAAACGAAACTAATAATGCCATTTAGAAAAAGTTCTAATAAGTTTTGCGCCGCATTTTTAAATATTGCTTTTGTTTCAGTCGAAATATCCTACCTCTCAAAATACTATCAAACCCATGGTGTCTATAATCTATTTGATATCTTCTATAAAAGCTGTTCCTTTTTTCGTTCGTTACTATTACCGAAATTACTTATTTGTAAAACTTCAATTTTTATGATCATTAATTCTTTATTGGCAATACTATTGATTTGATTTTAGATTATTTATTTCCGCTTGAATCAACACTTGCCCTTAAAGGGATTTGTGGTAAAGTAGTTGTATAGCCAATACTTTTTATTTCATCCAATTTATCATCTGCAAGACTTACGAGTATCTTTCTGTTATTGAATACCTTTTCAGACAGACCTGATGAAACCAATAAAAAATCTTTTTCAATTTCTGAAGTGATCTTATCATTGTCAACTACGTACGAAATCTTTACAGTACTGTCAGGGTTATCTGAAAATATTTGTACATCTACTCCATTGTCATTTGTAAAATAGCCTACCTGCTTAAGATAATCTCCAACTTTTTTTGCATTATCTTTTGAGACACCATCTCCCTTATAATAAACGTGCTGATTGTTAGTCACAGTATATGTTTTACCATTCGGGTGCCCGAAATACTGATAACCATAATAAATAAGCGCAGCAAATGCTACTACAGAACTAAAAATTTTTAATACTTTCATAAAATGTTTTTAAGTGTGAATGTTAGAGTAAATGTTTGTGAACAAAGATTAAGAGAGTTTGATTTAATCACTTATTTGGAGTTGCCTGTTCCCGAAATTTTACTACCATCGCCATACATAACAAAAGCTGACCAGAATAAAGGGTTTTTTGTTCGACTGTCTTTAAGCAATTTTAATTGTGCATATCTCAAAGCAACCGTTTTTGATTTACCTTCCTGAAGACTTCCATAAAAGTCTTTCATTAATTCTAACGTAGCAATATCATCTACTGACCAAAGGCTCGCAACAACCGTGTTTGTTTTAGATCGAAATGCCTCTATAAAAACACCGATCTCTGTGCCACTAACAGTTCCTAAAGCAGTTTGACAGGCGGACAATACTACCATTTCACTGGATTCAATTGGCAGTGCATATATTTCACCATAAGTTAAGTCCGCATCTGTTAACCCTGGTAAATGTGCTAATTGGATATTGCTATTTTCTAATGGGGAGCGTATATGCCCGTGTGTTGCAAAATGTAAAATCTTTGCCGTTTTCAGTTTAAAAAGCTGTTGTTTGGTTGCAGCGCTGTCAGTATAAATTTTGCTTCCTTTAAAAACTGTGCTAATAGCTTTGACTTCATCAAGTGCACCCTCCAAATTGGCCTCTGTTGGATCACCAAATGCTATAAGGTTTCCTTTAGATTGTAGTGGTGCAGAAGATATAAGGTCTCCGGCTGTCAGATAAATTATGTTGTACTTTTCTATTAAATACTGATTTGTTTCACTCGACAGCAGTGCACTGTAGGGTAATAAAAATAATTCGGAATTTGGAATAATTTTTAACGTCTCTGTTTGATTAAGTAAATCTTCAACAGGTTTTATAAGCATTTCGTACAACGAATTTAATCCTGTTTTTAAGGGCGATAATAGATTTTTATAATGTAAAGTTGTATCAGATTTTTTTAGATCGGAACGTTCTTTTTCAATGTTAAAGCCTGTCGAAGGATCAAATGACAAGGAATAAAAGTCATTGGCAAAATTTGTTAATCCCGTCCTTACGCAGGTAACAAAACTTCGAAGCTTATCTTGGGTAATATCTACGGTACGAACAGAGACATTAGTATGTTTTACTATAAAAATATAAAGTTTTTCCGGTGTGACTAAATAAGATATGATGGCTTCAGAATTTGCAATAGAAGTTTGTAGTTTTAAAAGATCTGTGGGCCGGACTGTAAATCTTAAATTGGGTTGATCAGTTTCAAGTCGCTTTATAGAGATTGCATATTGTTGGCGAGCTGCACCAAGATCTGAAACAAGATTGCTATGCAAAACTTCGGAATAATTTTCTTTTTTCTCTTTTTCAATGTTTGATCTAATAGCTCCAATGCGGTTTTCAGCCACGATTACATTTTTAAGATCATTTTTAGATGCCCCATTAAGTTTGATTTCTGATTTAGGAACTGCATTAATAAGGATACGCCTTTGGGCACTGGATGCAAATTGTAAAGCCTGTTCTGTTTTCCCCTGCTGCAAAAGCAAATTCACCATCCTTTGATAAATGCTGATTGTTTCTTTATTTGCTGAAAAAGCATCAGATTCCTCAGAAGTCGAAAATCCTAATTTTATGGATTCAGAAATTTTTATAGCCTCGGTATAAGATGCTTCCGCTTCCTTAAATTTAGCAGACCGTTCGTATGCCCAGCCCAGAGAACTTAATGCTCTAGAAAGTATAGGTAATAATTCTGACTGCCTGTACACAGCAATGGCAGTTTTATAACCTACAATAGCCTGCTCTAATTCTAAACTGTTTTCATCTACTGCTTTGTCTACAAGATTATCTCCTTCGTTTTCATTCGCTTCAGCTACTATATCTTCTGAATAATTTAATTGAAGAGCTGCTGCTTTTGCCTGCCGAGCAAATTTCATCGCAGACTGTTTATCATTAGCAGCACGTTCTATCCTGCTTGATGAAATTAGAGCATAAACTGTTGCTGCCTCTTGGCCGAGCCTTGCTCTAAGCCTTAAAACTTCTTTAATATTCGAGCGTGCTTCATCAAACTTTTTTTGGTTAGTATAGATCAGCGCTATTTGAGTACGTATAAATGCAATAGCACCTGAGGGCTTACCTCCTGAAATATCAATGTAAAGTTTTACAGCTTCCAGATAATTTTTTAAAGCAAGGCTATCTTTGCCCTCCACAAGTAAAATGCGAGCCCGAATCCGTAATGAATTGGCTTGTTGAGATGCAATTTGTAGAATTAAGAGTGAAGATAAAGTTTCATCCTTTGTGGTCGTTTGTTCCTGCGTCAGATCCTGAATAATTTTTTCAACTTCATTTACTGCATCTGTTGCCTTACCATATTTTCCCTGTAAGATCTTTATCCGGGCAATACTAGAAATCGATTGCGCCATAGTTACATTAACATTTAACCTCTCAATTTGAAAATTGACCTTTTGATATGTACTTAAACTTGAATCGATGGGATTTGCTAATATATTTTTGAGCAGTTTAATTTCTTTTTCAAATTCCTCAATTGCCTTGTCATACTCACCTAACCCTAGGTGGGCGTAAGCAATATAATCTACCGCAACCCATCCTTCTTTATATTTATTTGTACGAAGTATATAAGCTTTGTCAAATAATGCAAAAGCTTCTTTTGGATGATCTTCATTCATCGCTACATCGCCCAATTTTTCAAAAGCTTTAGCTTCAGTACTTGAATCTTTATTGTCGTGAGCCACAATAGAAAGTTTCTGCAAATAAGTTTTTTCAGATTCTATATCGTGCAGGTAATGTGCGTCGCTGATTAAATCAGATAAATACGCCGAAATTAGTACTCTGCCTGCATAAAATAAAACTTCTCTCTTAAAACTATTTTCCTCTTTTTGATCTTCCGAAAGCTTCTTTTCTGCCTGCAATAGATCTTGTTTTCTCGTGGAAATAGAACTTAAATAATACTGTTTTGTAAATTGATCCGCTTCAACAAACATCTTTGTAGCAATTTCATATTCTCCATTATCAAAATGTAATTCTGCAAGCTTATTTATTTGAAAAGCTATTTGGGTATAAAGTTTTTCACGTTTTGCAGAATCAAGTTTTGTAACAGATAATGCTGATCTGTTTTTTAAAATTTCTGTTTCAAGTTGCGATATTTTGTTTGTTTGCGAAAATATATTAGGTAGAAAAAAAAGATGGAATAATGCAATTAAAAATAAAATTTTCATTATTGATTTAATTTGTAAGATGCATTTATCATGATTTTTTTAATCAGATAGAAAGTAAATTTAAAAATCCGAGAGTAGAAATATGTTCCATTAATCATTCTATTGAATAGACATTTATTTCCATACAACGCAAGCTCTGCCTGAAGTACCATGCCCTACTGCTAGTGTTCCATTTTTATATCCATCTTCCAATTGTTTCCAGGTCATTTTATTATCTTTAAAATTAGATACATAAATATAGTTTGCATCATATGCTAATGCAGTTACCCAATGCCCTGTCCACCATTTATAATCAAACTGAGGAAGGGTTCCGCAATCCAACATAATGATTACAGGCAGTTGCATTGAAAGATATTTTTTGATCTCAGTAATACCGTCAATCCATGCATATTGTATCCCATATTTTTTATATTGGTCAAGTCCATAATTTAATTGTCTCCAGTCACTACCAAGTGACGGCTGAAGCTGGATCAAATTACCTAATGTAATTTTTGGAGGTGCTGTTCTCCAAACACTACTTGCTAATTGTTTATCCGTTGGAAATGCACTTTTTATACCAACGGCCCACATTGCTGTTGCCATTGCTGCTTGTCCGCACGAATTATTAAAGTTTGGAAAATCAGAGTTTGTAAATTGATAAAAGCCGCAGCGTCCTTTGTAATTTGGGATATTACACAAATTAATTTCATCACCACGTAGTCGTTGCTTTGGTGTTTTATCTCGAGGGGTAAGCAGCACCTGTAAAATATCCAATGCTACTTGTCTCATCAATTCTTTCCTCGTTACTTTAGGCTGCGGAGGGTCAGGTGTTTGATAAGGGCTGCCTTCTACTTTTGGTTCTGCGGATTTTTCCTGAACATTAGCTGTTTGATTATTTTCTTTTTGAGGATCTGCCGGCGTGATCTGCGCATGAAGATTTGAAATTGCAAAAAAAATAATCAATGGCCCGAGCGTAATTGATTTAATCGTAAATGATTTTTTCATTGTCTTTTGTTTATCTTATTCTAATTATAAAATAATGTTCAAAATTTAAAATAATATTAAGTTGACCGTTATGTTTCGTTTCTTCAAACAATTCTTGTTCTTTTAATATCGCAATACACTTCTAAAAGGTCACTACGATGTTAATGAGTAAATGAATAATTCGCATGAAGATTAATTACGAAAGTTCCCACCACCGGCAGCTACAATGTTCCCACCACCGGCAGCTACAATATTACCGCCACCGGCAGCTACAATGTTACCGCCACCTGCAGCTACAATATTACCGCCACCTGCAGCTACAATATTACCGCCACCGGTAGCTACAATTCCCGAAGCTTTTAAGGCTTCTTTGGCTATGGCTTGTGAAAGAGATACTGTTACTAATGCCGGAGAGTTATTAAAATTTGTGCGATTACTTGAGCTTTCTTTTGCTACATTTCTTCTTTGAAAATCCTGGTGCATACCAACAAGCATTACATAAGAAAAACCTCCTTGATTAATCCAATAGTTTATTTCTGCCTGTGTTGCGGGCCTGTTAAAAACATATTTGTAAGATCTGCTTATAGCATAGCCATATTCGAAAGGATGTTGCGCAAGGTAGTTTACATGATTTTGCATCAATGTTGTATAAGTGTCATTACCCCGCAGCCAGTATTGAATCTCACCTTCTGTTGCATGACGGCCCATTGCATCCTGATAAGCACGGTCAATTGTAGTTCTGTGAGTATTTGCATCCTGGTTGAGGTATTGTCTGTGAAAATCGATTAACTGGCTTATAGACAAATTACCTCTGGTTAGCCAGTAATTAACTTCGCCCTGGCTTGCATCCCGACCAAATGTAATCATATAAGCTGCATGAATGCGCTGGTCTTGTTGTGCGAAAAGGGTGTTCGAAAAGGAGCATAATAAAATGCCTAATAGAAAAGCAATACTAATTTTTTTCATGTTTTTAATTTTTAGTTTTGTTAGAAAATATTGATAGTGCAATTTTAATGAATAGTCAAATCGTCGGCAATACATCATTTGCATGATTTTATGTTTATCCGATAATTATGAAGTTATTCGGAAAGGTTTTTTGGTTTATTAGATATATAAGAAAGGAATGCAGTTTATTAGAAATAATTATGAGGTTTTTAGGTGCTTAGTGTTCATATCAGATAACTAGAATTTAATTACTCTGCCCGGAAAAATTATTTATAAACTGATGATACATTTTAACAAAACTCTGGAGCAAATAAAAAAGTTTACCGGAAAAATAAAAACAGCTTGAACTAAGTCTGCTATAATATTTGATAACTTTTGTATTTTGGTTTCAATTTATAAAAATATCATAGCCTCTTAAAAAAACCATATACATGTGCTGGATTTATTTCTTAAACTACATTGCCCTTGTAACATAGCTTGTATTTTATCTAATTTTAAATAGTTAATGGAAGATCAATGTTGATTATTATTAACTGACACTATAATTGATTCTAAAATGTATTAAGAAAATTATTTATCTTGACATTCTTTTCACGTATTTTGTTTGTTTTTGATGAACCTATTTAAATAAAAATCATGAAAAAAATCAGGCCTTTTTTATTAGGATTTTTATTTTGTATGTTTTTAATTAAATCATTTGCCCAGCAAGACGAGCGAATTCATGCTGCTTACATGCTTGCATTTGGACGGGATGCAAGCCCGTTAGAATTAAACTATTGGATGGGAAGAGGAAATTTTTCTATTGGTAAGCTTATTGAATTTCACAGGCAGGGATTTGTTGAATATCCCAATTTACACAGTGAAACTATAAACAGGGCCTATATGGATGCTTTGGGTCGTAAGCCATCAGAAAATGAAATGAAATATTGGATGAACGGTATTGACATTTATATAGAAATGATAAATACTCAATTAAAATTTTTAAAATTCAATTGGGGAGAATACGAAAGAATACTCCGAGCTTCTTATATTTCAGTTTTTAATCGGGAACCTAATATTACAGAAATAAATTTTTGGAAAAAAAAAGATGTAATACCTTTTTTTATGCTTGCATCTTACCATAAAAAATCTCAAAAAGATAATAATAGTGAAGCACGCAGTTATGAAGAAGTTAATCTAAGGAATCTTCCTTCAGTTTCTATATTTGTATTATCGACTGATTTAGCAGCTGAAACATCAAATATTATCGACATCAGGGGTAGCTCTGTAATTAGACATCTTGATAAACAATCAGGAAAAATTGTTATTGTTACAGGCAATATTAATGTTGAGTTTAATTGATAATTGAGTACTGAATAAAAATATTTATGTAGTAAGACATTACATCCATTTATTTTTATAAGCCAGTTTAATTGCCTGTACTTTTGATGTTACATGCAGTTTTTGATAAATATTTGAAGTATGTGTTCGTACTGTAGCAGGGCTAATAAACAGTTTTTTTGCTATTTCTTTATATTCTAATCCTTCTACAATTTGCTGTAGTACATCCTGTTCGCGGGTGCTTAATATGTTGGATAAGGAATTATTTAAAACTTCAGGCAAACCTGTTTTAAGCAAACCTAATGTTTTGCGTGCAATGGCCGGAGACATAGGTACTGCATCATAATTTATCACATGCATGATGGCTTCATTTATATTAATTGCATCATCATCTTTTAAGAGGTAACCATTAGCGCCTGCTTTTATGGCCTCAAAAATTTTTTCATTATTGTCAAAAACGGTAAGTACAATAAATTTTATTTTGGGATAAAGCATTGAAGCAACTGCTATAGTTTGTATTCCGTCCATCTGAGGCATTTCAATATCCATTAATACAATTTCGGGTAATTCATCAGCCGGTAATTCTTTTAAAATTTCTAAAAATTCTTCTCCGTTAGAAGCTTCCATTATAATTTGTATGTCAGCACATAAATTTAATTTATCCTTTATAGCTCTCCTAACTACAAGCTTATCATCAACTAAGGCTATTTTAACGCGCATTTTTATTTATAAAGGTGGGTTTATCAAAAATTAATAACAATACTGCAAATGACCGATTTTTTAAAAATACCTGTTGTGCAGCTTTTTATTTTTGTAACGTTATCTCCGTACCTTCTTCATTTGAAAGAATTTTTAAATCGTAACCCGCTTCCTTTGCACGGTGACGCATGTTGTGTAAGCCATTGCCAAGAGTGACATTATTTGTATTAAATCCTTTACCGTTATCCTTTATAGATATAAATATAGTTTTGTTGCTTGCAACCGATATGATTATATGACTAGCTCCTGAATGCTTTACTGCATTTTGCATAGCTTCCTGCAGAATTCTAAAAAGGGTTAAAGCTTCTGCAGGGTAAAATTCAAAATCTTTGTCTAATTGTTCTTTAAATTTTACATCTGTATCAGGAAAATTTTGCAGCATTTTTTTTGCATAGGATTTATATCGGTCTATAAAATCACTAATGGTAATTACATCTTTATTTAAAACCCAAATAGTTTCTTTAAGTGAGCCAACAATATTCCTAGCATTTTCTGAAATATTTTGTGCGTACCTCTGTATGTCGGGTTGAATAGCATTGCGTTTAAGTTGCTCGGCGCTGGCAATTAAAATTGTTGTATAAGCTCCGATATTGTCGTGAAGGTCTCTTGATATCCGCTCTCTTTCCAATTGTATTGTTTGTAAAATTTCCATTTGACGCAATTTTTCTTTATAAGTCCTCTCCTTGTAAAAATTTACAATTGCAACTAATATAATTACAGCCACTGCTGCTAATAAAATTATAAACCACCACCTTTGCCAAAATGGTGGTGTAACAATAACAATAATATATTTATGTAGTGGGTTTGTGCTCTGCTCACTTCCTGTGGTGTATTCAAAAATATATTTTCCGGGCGGTAATATATATCTTGCGTAACCATAGCTGCCGGAATTAATCCATTGTTTATCTACTCCCCTCATTTTATATTCATAATTGTATCCGTCAGCACTATCCGATCCTAAAGCAGTAAAATAAAATGATACAACATTTTGCGTGTAGGGAAGCTTTATATCCCGAATATTCCATGGGGCGGTATCAGTCTGCCAATCAGCATCCATTACTTTAATATTAGTCATTATCATATTAGGTTGCTGTGCTAAGCTTTTAGCAATTTCCGGATAAAAACTATTAACTCCATTTATTCCACCAAAAAAGAGTTCGCCATCATCAGCTTTACCAATACAGTTTGTATTAAATTCATCGCCCTGCAAACCCGCAGAAGCATTTATGTTTGATATTTTTCCTGTTTTATCAATTTCTGATATACCCTTATTTGTTCCGCACCACAAATTGCCATTGTTATCTTCTGTTATGCTATAAATGGTATCATTTACCAGTCCATTTTTTTTATTATAAATGTTGATTATAGCGCCTGTTTCACCATTTAATTTGTATAATCCTTTTTCGGTGCCCATCCATATTTTATTTTCTGTATCTTCAAAAAAACATTTTATCATTACATTTTCACGCAGATGAAAAATATTTTCATGTTCCCCGAAAGGTTTTTCTTTTTCTAAATTTTTCTTCGTGAAAAAAGAATATGTTGCGTTACGCCCTAACCACATTTGTGTTTTATGATCTATGAAGCCACATGTAAAATCTTTTTGTATCGGAATGCGTATAAACTCAATATTTTCTTTTGAGTAATTTATAAGATAGAGTGATAAATTGCAAAAAAGAACAGCGGTAGAATCTGTTATTTGCTGCATATTAATAATACCTGAAACATCTTGCGGAAGGAATGATTTTGTAATTTTTTTATCTAAAATAGTTAATTGTAAATTTTTTGCATTAAGCAAATAAACTCCTGGATCTTCATTAGTAAACAATAAATATTTATAAGGGTTAATTTTCAAAATGTTGCCTGCCTGCTCCTGAAACTTTAGCTTTAAATGTTTAATCAGATGCTGCAAAGTATCGTAAACAAAAAAACCGTTAAAAAGAGTACTTGTTATAATTTGGTTAGATTTTTTATCGGGATAAATGCCACAATTATAATTTGTTCGTAGTTCTCCAACACCATAATATTTAATTTCAAGGGGACTGATATTTATTTTACTTAAGCCTTCTCCGTCAGATAAAACCCACAAATGATTGTACCTGTCAGTAATGCACTTATTAATGTATCCCTGATTAATAAAAGATTTATTTTGTTGATCAACCATGCGGTATAAAATCTTTCCATCCAATGCATTTAAAATAAACAAATCAGTATTCAGCGTTAAGACATATAGATTGTTGTGTAAATAAGTTAATGTTCTGTTCCGCATGAATTTGGAAGCAGAAGCTGGATAATGCGTTAAGAATGTTGTAGCGCCGGTTACCATATTACCTCTGTAAATAGCTTGATCCGTTGTTATGATAATATCAGTATCATTAATGGGTGTATATGTGGGTATGGAAGATACAGGATTAGGATAGTATATATGTTTTATCTGCTTTCTGCTAAAATCAATTTGAACAATAGAATTATCGGCGGCATCAAAAAAAACAGTATTGCCATTTCCTTTTTTAGATCTGTAAGAGGTTGGCTGCAGTTTTTCCGGAACTAAGAGACTATCAACAATTTTTCCTGAGAATTTGTTTATTAAAATAAATTTTTTTTGTAAATCTCTACACCAAATATTATCTTTTATTTCCATTAAAGGCACTACAGAATTGTATATAGAATATGCTTTTTGCAGGCTATCTGCCCCGTTACCTAAAAAACTTAAAACTACATGGAATTTGTTGCTGGCAATATTATAAATACTTATGCCCTCCTCGTACCTTAACCAGAAATTTCCATTGCTTAATTTAAAAAAGGAAATATGTTTTGTTTCTGGCAAACCCTGCTGCACAGAAATTGTCTGAAAAGAAGTACCATCAAAGCGCTGCAGGCCCGAACTGCTGCTTACCCATAAAAAACCATTTCCATCTTCAACCATATCTAACACCAACTTGCTAAACATTCCATCCTTTATATCGTAACTTTTTGCAGTAAACTTTTTGACTGGTTGGGCATTTAAAACAGAATGAAAAAGAAGCACGGAGACTAGGAAGAAAATACACTTTTGCATAGGTAAAAGAATATTTAACATTAGAATAAAACTAAAGATAGAAAATTATTTTTTTGATATCTTAAAGTATTTGAAAATTATTTTTTTAAAATATAATAAAATACTGCAAATGATGTATTGGCGGTTAAAACTTTAAGTATGACTTTTATCTTAATTAAAGAATTCAGCTTGAAAAGAAATCACCTGTGCAATTGCCGGTAAAGTTTACAGGTTTATAAGCACTCGTTTTTATTGACATTGAAATATAGAAAACATCAACGTATATTTTATTTGAAATCCATGCAAAGGATTTACCACATTATAGTTAAGAAGACATTTTTCAAAAGTTATTTACGCCGCTTCTGACTAAATACAATATCAGTTTAGATTATTTTAATTCTACACAATAATATTTTTTTAATTGCAAAACCATTTTCAATATACTGAAAACAATTAATCATGAAACTAAAATTTTTTTTAATTGCTTTTCATCTTTTTCTTACAGTTACATGTTTTTCACAAAGTCCATGGATTCGTCAGGCATACAAAGAATTATACAAACGCGAACCTACCGCTTGGGAGCAAAATTACGGGAACTATAATGGGGGTATTTGGAGTTCTTATCAAGAGATAAAAGGTTATATTCAGCAGTATCAGCAGTCCATGCAAAGGTCTAATTTAACAGTATCTATAATTCCTTTTCAAAATAATCGGTCTGTTGCTTTTTTTAATCAAAACGGCAAACCTATAGCTGTTGATCTGATTACAAATGATGGAGGTACTATTGTAGCAGCTGGAGGTGGAAATTTAGTTTCAGCTGTTGGAGGGAATGTAATTTCTCCAAACGGTTCTAACATAAGTACATTAAAGGGGGTATCATTTGGAGGCAGATATCAGGTAATGGCTGCAGGCTCAACATTAATTCCTACTTCCGGCAAAGGAGCATTAATTATTAGATAAATAAAAAATCTTTAAGCCTGTGTTGATTATTGCAATACTGTGATTTTTTATTTTTATTAAAAAAATTTCAAATGAAAAAAATAGCGTTGTTTTTAATAGCCTTATCATGGTTTAACTATGCCTCTTCACAAACTCTAGGTTCAAAAGCAAGTCTGATTGCAGTGGACGGTAAAGCTTATATAGGAAATATTACAGAGGTGGAAAGCGGTAAATATAAAGTAAAGTATGATGGGTTTGATTTTTCAACATGGTTGAGTATAGATCAATTCGTTTTATTAACTAATAATCCCATGCAGCCACAAGACAATAATATTTTGGTCAAAAATAAGCAACCAATCAGGCAGACCTATTCTCAAGGGGCGGTGGGTAAATTATATTCGGGTTCCAGTTTTAACGGCAATGTTTATTATTATTTTATGCCTTCCGGGCAGGTAGTTTTAGGCTGCCCTAAAGGTGGATTGGAGAATTTTAATGTGAACTGTTTTTGTACAACTAATCTTAATAATTGTAGTACATATTCAAAAGCCGGAAGCACTATTAATAAAAGATGGAAAAATGGTGGTATACGAACAGGTAAGATAAAAGCAAATGGTGATATAGATATTGATGCAAGTCTCATTGGAGAAATGCAAAAAGTACCGGTTAAATTATCAGCAGCTTACGATTTCGGTATAATAATGACCGGGGTGTCAGTTGCTGAAACCACTAAATTTAATTTAGACGGAACTTACTCAGTCTACAAAGTTGGAGGCGTAGAAAGCAAAGATGGAAAAAACGGTGCAGAATGGATTACAAATAATAATGGAAAATATAAGATTAATGGCTACACAATAACAATGATCGGAAATGATGGTAAAACAACTTTTCACACGATTTATACAATGGAAAAAGGAGTTCCTAATCCGGATTTTTTAGGTTGGGATGGGAACTTTCTTTCTAAAACAAAATGAAGAAAGATATTGATTATCCCCCTATCGATAAATCAAATAAACTTCAAAGTTGTAGTTAAAATACTTTTCATTTCCTAGATAATAAATAACAACAAAATGAGGTAGGCTGATAACCCAACTTATTAATAGTGATAAGTTGCATTTGCTCGTCCTGGCAAGTAGGTAGGAATAAATTGTTTTTACAGTATAAATATAGAATTTACAAATGGATTGACATTTAATATCAACTTCCTTACTAAAGTATCCTTAACATTCTTAAAAACAAACAAAAAACTTAATAAACTAAAATTCAAATGAAGAGAATTATTTTTTTTATAATGCTTTTATTCTCTAGTGATGCTTTTTCACAAAAAGCATCCTTTAATGAAAATACCGTTAGTTACCAGGGCATAACTTACAAAATAGGCTCAGTTGTGCATCTGGGATATGGGAGTGGTAGCAATAAAGACTTTGCTTTTATCAATTATGGTACGTCAGTCGGCGGAATCAATGTACCGGGTCTTTACAAAAAAGCAAAGGTTAACTGGAGTAAAGCTGAAGTGGAAATTGATAAAATTGAAAAAAAATCCGGTGGTGTTTGGCTGAGGTGTAAACCAATGGATAAGAATAAAACAATTGGATCAATGTTAGGTGGCAAAATTTATATTAACTTAGAAGGTGCAGTAGACAACAAAGAAATAATTAGTGCGACCGAAGTAGGTGAAACAAGCAACACAGATCCACCACTAAAACATTCAAAGACAGAAGAATTAAAGACAGCGCCGCCCCAACAAAGAGGTAAAGTAGATATTCAAACAAAATCTCAGAAGCAAACCAACAATATTGCTTCAAAAAAAAACAGTAATGATAAAATTTTGAATACCTCTACCCGAGAAAAAGTTCAGCAAAATAAACTTGCAGCCGCACCGGCTAATTTTTCAAATGGAAGTATAAATGGTAAATTATATTTCCGCACATTTTTTTGGACGGGCTCTTACGGAAACAGCCTTGAAATGACATGGTTTTTTTTGGGTAATAATGGAATAATTGTAAAAAATCCCAAATATGGGGTTAATCCAATAAATTATTCTGCAGAGGCTGCTGATAACACTGTTAATTTCGGCAAATACAAAATAGCAGGTGACAAACTTTTTATTACATGGCAAAATGGTGAAAAAAGTGAATGGAGTGTCGAACATGATCATGGAGATTTGAGTGGAATAGATGGGGGAGTAGTTTCCAGGCCTGAGGCAATGCCTGTTGATTACAAACTTAGTGGGCAATACGCCGCCAGTTCGATTTTACCAAATGTATCATCGGTACAAACATTTGTTTTTAGTAAAGACGGAACGTTTACATTGAATAAATTAGGTACCGTTCATACCACCGATGTTGCAGCTAAATCTGAAAGTGACAGTCATGGTACTTATAATATTACAGGCAATACATTACATTTAAATTTTGCAAATGGGGGGAAACAAGTGGCAGTTATTTGGATATGGGATGCGGGTAGTGGAAAGAAGCATCTTGTAATAAATAATAGCTCTTTTCCGCAGGAAAGTAAATTTTAGGAGAATAATGCTATATCCTTAATAAACTGTGTTTTAAAATAAAGTAGAAAAACCACTCAAACCGACCGCTTGCCACCAAAGAAGTTTGACCCCAAAAGCGATTGATTATCATGGGGTGCTATGGGTCAAATAGAAATGGGTAACTGAGACTTTCAAGTTTGGTATTACCATATAGCTAGATAAAGCCATTGAAATAGTAAAAAGGATTATAGCCTCATACCGAAGGGCATTGTAGCTGCTGCGCTGCCTTAAAAGCTTATAGAAAGCCTATAAGCAGCTGCTACAAAGGGATGGCGCATTTACTTGCTGAATTTGTCTGAAGAGAGACCTTATTACCTTGCATTTTGTCAATGTAACCTTTGTTACCATCTTTCCTAACGACAAATAACATCTTTGCAACCTGATATATATTTATTATGCAAACACTTGGATTTTTTTTAGCGGCATTGGTAGGTATTTCTTTAGGGTTAATTGGTGGTGGTGGATCTATTTTAACTGTACCAATTTTGGTGTATATAATGGGTGTTAATCCGATTTTAGCAACATCTTATTCGTTATTTATTGTGGGTTCCACTTCACTAGTTGGGGCATTTAATAACTGGCGAAATGGATTTGTACAAATAAAAATTGCGCTGCTTTTTGGTATTTCTTCTATTACTACAGTATTTATTACAAGAAAATTTATTGTACCTGCTATCCCTAAACATATTTTAACTATTGGAAGATTTGAGTTAACTAAAGATATTTTAACAATGGTGTTATTCGCTATCCTAATGTTGGTAGCATCTATAGCAATGATTAAAAACGGAAGTAAAAAAGAAGTTGTAAAAACACCTGAAAATATCGAACCTAAAAAAATAAATTTGCCAAAGCTGTTGCTTTATGGTATAGGAATAGGTTTAGCAACGGGATTATTAGGAGCCGGAGGTGGTTTTTTATTAATTCCAACCTTGGTATTATTAGTTGGGTTACCTATGAAGGAAGCTGTAGGCACTTCACTTTTAATAATTGCCTTAAACTCTTTAATCGGCTTTACCGGAGACCTGGGACATTTTAAAATGGACTGGATTTTTCTTGGGAAAATTACAGCAATTGCAGTAGTAGGAATTTTTGTAGGAGGTTATCTCAGCAAAAAAATTGACGGTGCAAAATTAAAAAAAGCATTTGGTTGGTTTGTTTTAATAATGGGTATTTACATACTCATTAAAGAAATATTTTTTGGTACAGGAGGCGGTCATTAGTATTAAAATCAAAAATTAGAAATAGCGTGGCTTACCTTTTAGGCAGAAGCAACATTGTAACCTTTTTTATTTACAAATGATATAGAAATGTAACTAATGTTACTATCCTTTGTAAAAAGACATACCACATTTACATCTCAAATAAACAATTCAAAAACTAAAAAAATAATTATGTTTTTCCAACACGTTTACGACAAAAGCCTTGCACAGGCAAGTTATTTCATCGGTTGCCAAAAAGCAGGAGTAGCCGCTGTAATTGATGCTAAAAGAGATGTGGACACTTATCTTGAAATAGCAAAAGCCAATAACATGAAAATCACCCATATTTTTGAAACACATATCCATGCAGATTTTCTCGCAGGCTCAAGAGAGTTGGCAAAACTTACGGGAGCAGATATGTATTTATCTGACGAAGGTGACAAAGGTTGGGAATATGAATTTCCACATCATGGATTAAAAGACGGAGATAAAATTAAAATGGGCAACCTTAGTTTTGATGTGTTGCATACACCCGGCCACACGCCTGAAAGCATCAGTTTCCTTTTAACAGATAATCCTGCTTCCACAAAACCGGTTATGTTATTTACAGGCGACTTTGTTTTTGTAGGTGATGTTGGTCGTCCTGATTTGCTGGAAAAAGCAGCAGGTATTTCAGGTACTGCAAATGCAGGAGCATTGCAGATGTATAACTCTATTAATAAATTTGCGGCCCTGCCTGATTATTTACAGGTATGGCCTGGACATGGTGCAGGCAGTGCTTGTGGGAAGGCTTTGGGTGCTGTTCCCAGTACCACAGTGGGTTACGAAAAAATAAGGAACTGGGCATTGCAATATGAAAATGACAGACCTGGGTTTGTAAAATATTTGTTGGAAGACCAGCCCGAACCTCCTAAGTATTTTGCTATGATGAAAAAACTGAACAAGGTGGATCGGCCTTTGCTGACTGAAGTTCCTAAGCAGAAATTACTTTCACCAACTGAGTTAAAAGATGCAATGGCAAAAGGCATAAAGTTGATTGATGCAAGAGATAAAGTTGATTTTGCAGCGGGGTTTATACCTGGTAGTTACAACATACAGGGCAACAATGCTTTTGCCACATGGGCAGGATGGTTTATAAAATATGATGAACCATTTATGCTGTTGACTGATGAAAGCCAGTTAGATGATCTTACCAGAAAACTGATGCGTATTGGATTAGATAATGTGTGTGGCTACGTTCCCTCTACATCAATATGGACAGAAGCTGGTGGTACATTAGAAAAAGCCAATATCATAACTTTTGAAGAAGCAAAAGAACTCATCAATTACAATGATATTCAACTGGTAGATTTAAGAGGGGCCGCAGAATACAATACCGGGCATATTGCCAAAGCAGACAATGTTTTTGTAGGTACATTACCACAAAACTTAGACAAAATAAGCAAAGATAAAAAAGTAGTTATTCATTGCCAGAGCGGCGATCGTTCAGCTATCGCTTATTCTATATTGGCTAAAAATGGGTACACAAATGTTGTAAATTTTTCGGGTGGTATGAATGAATGGGTGAATAAAGGCGAACCGGTTGTTTCATAATTGTAATTGGAATTATGCATTGTCATAGCTTTTATTTTGAACTTTTATTTCTAATGTAACAAAAGTAACAGAAGCGTTTACTAAGTTTATTTATCTTAATTTATAAAATATTTTATATGAAAAAGAACATGGGTAATGTCGACAGATTTATACGTATCACACTTGCTGTAATTGTAGCAGTTTTATTTTATACCAATGTTATTAATGGTACTTTGGGTATTGTTTTATTGGTGCTTGCAGGTGTTTTTGTATTAACAAGTTTTGTAGGGTTTTGCCCTCTTTACGCCTTATTTGGATTAAATACTTGCCCAATAAAAAAAACATAATTTAGATAATGAAGAAAAATATTTTCCTGTTTATTTGTTGCCTTAGTTTATTATCAGTCTGCAACAGCAATTCACAGCAGACCAATCTTTCTGTTCAGTAATTTGAGAAAGTAATTGCACAAAGCAATGTTTAGTTGCTGGATGTTCGGAAGCTGGGTAAGTATCAGTCAGGCCATCTTAATAATGCCTTTCTTGCCGATTGGAACAATGAAAATCAATTTAAGGAAAGAGCAAAAGCTTTTGATAAAAACAAACCCGTTTACACTTATTGCCTTAGCGGTGCAAGAAGTCGAGCCTCCACAGATTGGTTAAGGTAAAATGGATTTACAGCTTACAATCTTTCTGGAGGTATCAATGCATGGAAGAAGGCTGATAAACCAATAGAGCATGCAATTGCTGTAAAACAAATAACCATGCAGGAGTACCTTGCACAGATACCAACAGATAAAACAGTACTGGTTGACTTTAGTGAGGTGTTGTGTGCCCCCTGTAAAAAAATGGTGCCGGTATTAGATTCTTTGGTGGCATTGCATGGCGATAAATTTATACTGGTTAAAATTGATGGCGGCGACCAAACTGATATTTGTAAAGAATTAAATGTTGATGGATTTCCAACTGTTGTTATTTACAAACAAGGAAAAGAAGTTTGGAGAAAGCAGGGGCTTACTGATATGAAAGATTTTTTACAACATTTTTAAAATGACCGTTGTAAAAAGAATATAATTATAAAAGGAGTAGCGTTAGCTACTTTTTTTGTGTAACCAATGATACAATTCATACCCAAGCTAATAGCTAACTTTACGTATTATGCAAGGATTATCACAAAACAAATATCAATTTAGTTTACTGGTTTTAATAAACGCATTTGTAGGTGGTATGGTGGGTTTGGAAAGAGCTGTAATTCCTGGCTTGGCAAAAGGTGTATTTGGGATAGATGCCAATACCGCTGTGCTCTCGTTTGTAGCAGCATTTGGTATCAGCAAAGCCATCAGCAATTATAGTGTTGCAAAACTTGCAAAAAAATTTAATCGTAAAACCATTTTAATAACCGGTTGGTTATTTGCATTGCCGGTACCACTTTTGTTAATGTATGCACCTAACTGGAATTGGATTTTATTCGCAAACATACTGCTTGGTATTAATCAGGGGTTGGCATGGAGCAGTACAGTAATTATGAAGATTGATTTGGTAGGAAATAAAAACCGGGGTCTGGCAATGGGCATTAATGAGTTTGCCGGTTATCTTTCTGTTGGATTGGCTTCATATTTGGCAAGCAGCATTGCAGCCCGTTATGGTTACGCATTTTTTCCATTCATACCCGGTTTGGCTTTTGCGGCATTAGGTTTAATGATGTCGGTTTTTTTGGTAAAAGATACTACCCATTTTGTTCATGCAGAAAGCAGTACCAGCAACATTGCACTTCTTAAAAATGTATGGAAAGATACCACCTGGAAACATAAAAATATAAGCAGTGTAACATTGAATGGCTTGGTTAATAATATGAATGATGGAGTAGTTTGGGGTTTATTGCCAATACTGCTGATACAACGGGGTTTCAGTATTTACCAGGTTGGTATTGTTGCTGGCATTTATCCGGTAGTATGGGGCATTTCACAATTATTTACCGGCAAAATGGGTGATATTTATTGTAAAAAGCAAATCATTACAATAGGTATGCTATTACAGGCTGTTGCTATAGTTTTATTAGCATTGTCATCAGCATTATCGGTATTAATTATTTCATCAGTACTATTAGGGTTGGGTACGGCACTGGTTTATCCTAATTTTTTAACTGTGGTGGCAGAAAACACGCACCCTTCGCAACGGGCGGAAACGTTAAGCATTTTTCGTTTTTGGCGGGATAGTGGTTATTTAGTCGGAGCCTTGTTGGCGGGTGCATTGGCAGATGCTTTTGGCTTGACAAATGCCTTGTTGATTATAGCTGGTATTACTGCCGCCGCAGGAATTGTTGCACGCTTTCGCATGTGCTGCACATTAAAAAAATGGTGGCGGGATGTTGATTGCGAAATTACTCCTGCTTTCTAAAATTAAAGACAAATGGATAAGAATAACCAAGTTCACATTTGCAATTTTAAACTGAATTGGAACGTTCAATAACTAAAATTTATCTCGCTTTATTGATGGTCTCAACTAATAACTTTGAAAAGTATTGGCCACATGGCAGATGCTTTTTTGTATGTAACCTTTGTTACCAAAAATTCTTTTGGTACAATTTACTTTTGCTTCAACAAAACATACAATGATGACATTCGATGAAATGATACACTCAGACAAACCAGTGTTAGTTGATTTTTTTGCAGAATGGTGCGGCCCTTGCAAAATGATGTCTCCCATACTTAAAGATGTTAAGAAAGAAATTGGCGATACTGCAACGATTATAAAAATAGATGTTGACAAAAGCCCCGAAGCAGCAAGTCAATACCAAGTACAGGGAGTACCAACACTTATTCTATTTAAAAATGGAAAACCATTGTGGAGGCAAAGCGGTGTGGTTCCCAAAGCGGGTTTAATCAATATTATTAAACAACACTTAAAATAAATACTATGGGATTTTTTTCAAACCTGTTTGGTGTGGGTGCTACTGCCAACCTGCAAAGCATAATTGATGATGGTGCATTTTTAGTAGATGTACGCACACCCGGCGAATTTGCCGAAGGCCATGTATCTGGTTCGGTAAATATTCCTTTAGATATAGTGCCAACCGAACTGGCAAAGTTTAAAAATAAAAAAAACATCATTGTATTCTGTCGTAGTGGTAATAGAAGCGGACAGGCAAAAACTATTTTGGAAGCAAATGGTATCAGCAATGTTACCAATGGAGGAAGTTGGGAAGAAGTAAACCAATTTGTGAAATAAACGCAATTGAACGTTATGGAAAATTTAAAAATTCTCATACCAACCGATTTTTCTGTTCAGGCAGAGTTTGCTTACCTGATGGTAAAAAAACTTGAAGAAAAAACAAATATCGATATTCATTTTCTGCATGTAATGAATGTGCCTGATACTGTTACAGTGGATATTTGTGGAAACATTCAGACCTGTGGCGAGATTGATGTTAAGCATCTTGCAAAACAAAAAGAAATCGCCGATAGAAACTTAACAAGCCTGAAAACTTTGTATGGCAATCATATTCATACAAATTTACTACTTGGGAAAATAACAGATGCTATACTTGATTTTTCAGAAGCCAATCAATTTGATTTGATTGTAATGGGAACTAAGGGTGCATGGGGAATGAAAGAAAAACTTTCGGGTAGTGAAACACAAATGATTGCCCGTAAAAGTAAAGTGCCGCTGCTCTCATTAATGTGCGACCGTTCTGATTTGCAGATTCAAAATATTTTGCTGGTACACAATTTTAGTAATCCTAATAAAGAAGATTTGAGCCTGTTGCATAAACTTGTTAAAGCATTTGATAGCAAATTTCATTTGCTGCAAATCACTTCCGAAAATACAGAAACTGGTAAGGCAGTCATTGAATCCAATATGAAAACTTTTGCCGAGGTAAACAATATTACCAATTACGAATGGCATGTAATAAATGATACAGATGTAGAGAATGGCGTTATCCATTTCAATCAAAAATTTAACATGGATATTATTTGTATTGGCACTCATAGCAAAGTTGGAATGTTTCACCACACTGCAACAGAAAAGCTAATTAACCATTTGTTTAAACCCATTATTTCATTTCACCTAAACAATTAATAATAAAAGAATGAGAGAATTTATAACACAAACCTGGAGTTGGTGGTTTTCCGGAACAATGATAGCAGCCATTATGTTCTTCCTTATATACTTTGGGCAATCATTTGGTTTTTCTTCCAATTTAAGAACTATTTGTGGGGCTGTTGGTTTAGGTAAAAAAGCTAAACTTTTTGATTTTAACTGGAAGACACAGATATGGAATTTAGTTTTTCTGATTGGTGCAATAATCGGTGGCTTTATTGCTTATCAATTTCTTTCTCCTGCAAACCCTGCGGTTCAAATTTCGCAAGCCACTATTGCTGATTTAAGTAAATTGGGCATTGCTGCACCAACTTCATTGCAGCCGGCAGAATTATTTAGCTGGGAAGCTGTTTTATCTGTAAAAGGATTTTTGATATTGGCTATTGGCGGACTATTAGTGGGCTTTGGAAGCCGCTATGCCGGTGGTTGTACATCAGGCCATGCAATCAGTGGATTATCCAATTTGCAATTACCGTCATTGATTGCAGTAATTGGCTTCTTTGCAGGCGGTTTAATTATGACATTTTTAATACTTCCTTTAATTTTTAAAATATGAAATTTATAAAATTCCTTTTACTCGGAATTGTTTTTGGTGTTGTTATGGCCAAATCCGAAGCTATATCCTGGTTTAGAATACAGGAGATGTTCCGTTTTCAGGCATTTCACATGTATGGTATTATTGGTACTGCTGTTGTGATTGGTGTTATTGGGGTAGCGTTGATAAAGAAATTTAAAATACGCGACTTTCATGGCAACCCGATTTTATTTCCACCCAAAGAAAAATCAATTGTGCGTTACCTCATTGGAGGTTCCATATTTGGGCTTGGATGGGCATTAAGTGGAGCATGCCCGGGGCCAATGGTCGTAAATATAGGCTATGGTTTTATTGCAATGACCATCGTTTTTCTTTTTGCAATTGTTGGAACATTTTTATACGGATACTTTAAAGAAAAACTACCCCATTAATTTAAAATAAACCATTGGTTATGCCAATAGAAAGAGATGATAAATTGCCTCAAGGACTTTTGTCTGCCATTAACAAGCTGGTATTTGTTATAGTAATATTGGTGATTGCTCTAATTGCAATGCCCTTTGTTATTTCTTATAGTAATCGGCCTGACAAAATAGAAGAAAAAACAATGGGTACAGTAGCTTCTATAAATGAGCCAAAAAGGGATTTAACAATTTATTGGACTGCTCCCGATGTAAACAGCATTACTGATGCTAAACAAAAAGAGCAGGTAGAATATGGTAAAGACCTGATTGCTCATACTGCCAAATATCTTGGCCCTAATGGAAGCGTAGCAAAAATAAGCAATGGCATGAATTGCCAAAATTGTCATTTGCAGGCAGGTACTGCTGTGTTTGCCAATAACTATGGCTCAGTTGCATCGCTGTATCCAAAATTCAGGGCAAGAAGCGGTGGAATAGAAAATATTTATAAGAGAGTAAATGATTGTTTTGAAAGAAGCCTGAATGGCAAAGCAATTGATACTGCCGGTAAAGAAATGCAGGCCATTGTTGCTTATATAAAATTCCTTGGCTCAAATGTAGACAAAGGAAAAAAAGCAGAAGGTTCAGGCTTTAAAGATCTGGCTTATTTAGACCGGGCCACTGACAATGGTAAAGGGCAAATAGTTTATACAGCAAAATGTCAAAGTTGTCACCAGGCAAATGGTGAAGGATTGTATAATGCAGATAAAACAGAATATACTTATCCTGCTTTATGGGGCAAAAAAAGTTATAATGATGGGGCAGGCTTATACCGCATGAGCAATATTGCAAAGTATGTAAAGTATAATATGCCGATGGGCACTACCTATTTAAATCCTCAATTAACAGATGAAGAAGCATGGGATGTAGCTTCATTTATCAACTCGCAAACAAGGCCGCACATAAACGTACCTAAAGACTGGCCTGATAAATC
>JAYUZL010000143.1:0-15610 GCA_043751875.1 Ferruginibacter sp. | reverse complement strand
GTGCACTTTCCACATTGCTTAAAGAGTTTACAATAAAATCTTTTTGCCTAAAAACATTTGTTTGAATTTTCACATCTTTAGGTAAGGAAACCTGTAATTCTGCAACCGCTTTTAATATTTCATCTGTGAGGGTAACTGTATTTGCACCCGGTTGTTTTTCTATATTCAATATTACTGCAGGCCTGCCATTTAAGGAACCATCGCCCCTTTTTACAGCAGCGCCAAACTTTACATCTGCGATTTGTTTTAATAAAACCGGCGCATTATTTTTATTTGCAATAACTGTATTTGCTAAATCTTCCAGCGTATTTGCCCTTGCAATATTTCGTATTAAAACCTCCGAACCTTTATCACTGTAAAAACCACCTGTTGTATTTTGGTTAGTCAGTTGCAATGCATTGTCCACCTCATCAATACCAATATTAAACTGCCGCAGTTTTTCCGATGAAACCAACACCTGGTATTGCAGCCGTTCACCACCAATGGGAATTACCTGGCTTACGCCTTTTATACTCATTAATCTTCTACGAATAGTAAAATCAGAAATAGTTCTTAACTCAGATGGAGCGGTGGTATCAGCAGTTACAGCAATCATCATGATCTGCCCCATGATTGAACTGATGGGTCCAAGTTGTGGCGTAATACCTTTTGGTAATTGTATAGATTGTAATTTTTCTGCCGTGAGTTGTCTTGCTCTGTAAACATCTGTATTAAAATCAAATTCAACAAAGACCAAACCCAAACCCGGAGATGCTACAGATCTCACAACTTCTACTCCGGGAGCACCATTTAAAGCAGTTTCTACAGGAAGATTTACCTGTGATTCTATTTCTTCCGGAGCCATTCCATTTGCTTCTAAAAAAATGGTAACCCTCGGCCTGTTTAAATCCGGCAACACATCTACCGGAAGATTTACCAAAGTAAAAATACCGTATAGCATTATCAGAATAGCAAAAGCTACCACAAATAACCTGTTACGTAATGAAAACTGAATTAGTTTGTTAAGCATTTGGTAGGAGTATTATATCAGTATTTTTTTAAAAATATCAGTGTGAACTTATTAAACAGATTGCTTAAAATATTAATGCATTCTAAGTTCACACTGAGAATTTATTTTTTAATTTTTATGGCTATTTCATTTTTGCCAACATCCCTTCAAATTGTTTAATTTCTTTGCTTTGATCTTCTATAATTTTTTGTGCCATCTTCTTTAATTCAAGATTTTTACCGTGCGATAATTCATCTTCGCCCATTGTTACTGCACTTTCATGATGCGGTATCATCATCATTAAAAAATCCTTGTCAGCATTACCTGATTTTTTAATACCATTCATTTTAGTTTCCATTTTTTCCATTGTTTCTCCTAACTCGTTGTGTGCTTCACCGGCTTCCTTTTTCATTTCAGGCATTTTAGAATCTTTTAAAATGCTTTTAAATTGAGCAATCTCGGCTTCCTGTGCTGTAACAATATTTTGAGCCATTGTTTTTACTTCAGCATTTGAACCTTTTGAAATAACATCTTTTGCCATATCTACTGCGCTCTGGTGGTGGGCAACCATTGTATTGGCAAAATCGTAATCAAAATCACCTGTCATTTTCATGCCATTCATATTGTGCATTGGCTCCATGTTGGTTTGGTCCTTTTTCATAGAATCTTTGTTGTTCATACCATCCATTGTTGTAGTGGTTTCTTTTTTACTTTCTGTGTTGCAGGATTGAATTGCTACGGCAAATACCAATACTGCTGATGCGATGATGTACTTTTTCATGATGTTTTTTTGTTTGATTAATAATGATTGAAAAATTTATATTGTTTAATTTCAAAACAATTTTTACTTTTTTATATAATTATGTAAAGCAGGTTTTAAATTATTTACTTTCCATATCCTTTATTTTAGCTTTCATAAAATCGATTTCTTTTTGTTGGGATGAAATAATATCGTCGGCTAATTTCTTTATTTCGGGGTCTGTTATTTTTGCTTCCTTAACCATAAGAATTGCTGCTGCATGATGCGGTATCATTGATTTTAAAAATTGTTTATCTGAAACATCAGTTTGATATCTTATAAACAAGAAACATGCAACCAATACTACAGCACTGATACCTATAATAATGGTATTGAGTTTTTTATCTGCATACATACTTCTCATCAAAATAATTTCAATAATAATCATAGGTGCTGTCATCAATCCTGCCATGTAAAACTGATTTACATTTATAATTACGTTTGACATTTTATCAACCATGGAATACATCAGTATAAACATGGCTATAAAAGAAATGACTACCATCCATGCTAATTTTTGATATTGCATACTTGACATTGAATTAGATTTTGATGTGCCGTGCATTTTTCCTTCATGTTGCATTTCCATTGTTTTCAGTTTTAATAATTAAATTAATTAGTTTTTTACTTTTAACATGCTTGCATTAATACTTAATTTGGATTTTCTTTTTTTTTAAATTGTCTAATTAATTTCCAACTGCCACCCAAATTTCATTATATACCGATTTTGAAGTTGGGGACCGTTTAAGGATTGCAACACTGGTTTGCTTATATGAACAAAGAACTGTTGCCCATTAAAAAATTTACTTGTGGGGTGAATATTAGCCCCAAGAGTTAAGTCAAGACGATTACCTCCTTGAAGCAAACGGTCTTTAGTTGGTTCATCCATTTTATCTAATTCTGCGTCTACTCCAATGATATTACTCCATAATTTGGCATTCGCATTTGCCGATACACTCAATCTAGGTGTAACTTTTCTTGTCAGCCAAAAACTTGGTTCATAGCTATTGCCAAGCCTATACCCATTGCGGTTTGTACCCAGTTGAAGTTTAGGCATAAATTCTGCTCCCCATCCCCATGATGCAGTTGTACAGAAGTAAATAAAACCCGGAATTACAGAAACAGTTCCTGAACCTAACTGCATTGGATATTCAAGTCTCATTTTACCCATAAGCTTATTAACAGAACCTGTAGGTATACCAACTCCAAAGTTTAGCAAAAGCTGCTGCCGTTGTTCTTTTCCTGCGTACAAGGAATAAAGACCACGCAATTCGATGTCGCCTATACCATTAGTTCGTTCAGTAAAGGTTTCGCCAGTTTGGGTAATATGGTTCATTGACTTTTGCGTATATGGGAGCATTAGCATAAGTGAAAGTTTATTTGTTAGGGAGTACATTACCCTGGCCATGTGCATTTGCATCAGCATATCCGTTGGTGTTGCCATAAAATTTTGGAGAATTTTTTGGTTGCTAACTGCATTATCCCCATCAAGATTATCCCTCATTTTATCAAACATACCTTGATAGCCAATCATCCATTTCCCTTTCTGGCCCACCATTATTCCAGGTGGCACCAGACCAGCAATAGCCAACATTTTGTTACTCATAGGCAGGGTCTTACGGGTAGAATCTTTTTTAGTCCCATTCATGTCTTTCATATCCTGTGCAGATACAAACAAATACATGGCAAGCAATGTTATTAGCGTGGTTATTTTTTTCATATTTTGAATAATTTATTTTTTTACTTTTAACATGCTTGCATTAATAGCTACCACAACTGTACTTACTGTCATTAAAACTGCACCCGCTGCAGGGCTTAATAAAATTCCCTGACTATATAACACTCCTGCCGCTAATGGCAAGGCTATTAAGTTGTAACCCGTAGCCCATATCAGGTTTTGAATCATCTTGCGGTAAGTGGCTTTACCAAACAAAATCAAATTCACCACATCTTTAGGATTGCTGTTCACCAAAACAATGCCTGCAGTTTCGGCGGCAATATCAGAGCCGGAAGCTAATGCAATACCGATGTCTGCCTGTGCCAAAGCAGGGGCATCATTAACGCCATCGCCTGTCATAGCAACAAACTCGCCTTTGCTTTGCAGCTCTTTTATTTTTTCTAATTTTTGATGTGGTAATACTTCTGCAAAAAATCCTTCCATACCCAAGGTTTCGCTTACAGATTTTGCAACTGCCTTATTATCTCCGGTTAATAGTGTTGACTTGATACCATTTTTTTTCAAGGTGGCAATTGCTTCTGCCGATTCAGGACGGATGGCATCTGACAATGCAATATATCCAGCCAGGTTGTTATCGATAATTATGAACACAACTGTTTCAGCAAAGCTTGTTTTAAAATCAGCAGGTAAGGATATATTTTTTTCTTTGAGATAACCGGGGCTCACCACTTTCACATCTTTGCCTTCTACTTTTGCTTCTATTCCCTTTCCGGTAATCGCATTAAAATTTTCGGCAGCAGGAACCGTTAATTGTAAGTCCTTTACTTTTTTTATAATGCCGGTTGCAATAGGATGTTCTGAATTTTGCTCCAGAGCAGAAGCTAAGCGTATCAATTCATTTTCAGGTATACTATTTTGTAGTGAAATTATTTTTGAAATTTCGAATGTGCCGATAGTTAATGTCCCGGTTTTGTCAAAAACAATGGTGGTTATCTTCCTTGAGTTTTCAAAGGCCGTTCTGTTTTTAATTAGCAGGCCGCTCTTAGCAGCGATGGCGGTTGATTTGGCTACTACCAGAGGAACTGCAAGACCCAATGCGTGAGGACAGCAGATAACAATAACTGTCACCATTCTTTCCATAGCAAATTCTAATGATTGTCCGGTTAAATACCAATATAAAAATGTAGTAATCCCTGAAACAATGGCAATTAACGTAAGCCATCTTGCAGCTTTATCCGCCAATAATTGGGTTTTTGATTTTGCATTTTGTGCATCATCCACCAACTTAATTACCTGCGACAAATAAGAATCCTTTGAACCATGCGAAACAGTTATTTTAATAGAACCGTTGCCATTAATAGAACCAGCAATAACTTTATCATTCATTTTCTTCTCTACAGGTTTGCTTTCGCCGGTCATCATACTTTCATTAAGGTAGCTATTGCCCTCACTAATAATTCCATCAGCGGCTACTTTCTCACCGGGCTTCACCAAAATAATATCTCCTTCTTTTAATGTTTCCGTTTTTACATCCTGCACTTTTTCGCCTTCTACCAGATGGGCATCAGCAGGCATTAATTGCACCAGCAATTCCAATTCTCTTGATGCACCCATCACCGATTTCATTTCTATCCAATGCCCTAAAAGCATGATTAAGATCAGTGTTGCCAATTCCCAAAAAAAATCCATACCGGCTAAACCAAATACTACGGCCACACTATAGCTGTATGCAACGGTAATAGCAAAGCCAATTAAAAACATCATGCCGGGAATTTTTGCCTTTGCTTCATCAACCAATCCTTTTAAAAATGGCCAACCGCCATAAAAAAACACAATAGACGATAAGGCAAACAATAAATATTGTGAACCTGCAAATTGCCAATCTACTTTAAGCCAATGCTGTATCATTTGTGATAACAGCATAATTGGGATAGTTAAAATCAATACAACATAGAAGCGTTTTTTAAAATCATCAATCATATTTACATGCTTGTTATGCCCGGCTTTATCATCACCATTGGTTTTTAACGGAATGAGTACCATACCGCAATAGGGGCATTTTCTCGGATCATCCTTTATCACTTTTGGATGCATGGAACAAGTGTATTGTTGCTTACCCATTTTCATTTTACTGCGATTAATTGGTGCCGTGACAGGTTCCGGTTAAACATTAATACTGCTGCTTTTAAAGGAATTAGCTGCATACCACACAAAGGACAATCACCCGGCTCATCTTTAATAATTTCGGGATGCATTGGGCAGGTATATTGCTGTTTTTGTAGCAGGTATTCCATACTTTATTTTTTAATAACTATATCAAATGATATCCATATCTTTTCTCATACCATTGCAATTTTCCCTTTTCTATTTTTTCATTTTATGAAAAACTGTGAGGTATGAATCGTTTTATTTTCTAGAAGAATTATGGCTTATCATGATTCGCCAAATACCATTCACTTTCTTTAATACAGAAGTCGAAACACCATTTCGTTTAACTTCTGCATTGTCTTTTGCAACGATAATTATGTAATCGTAAGTTTCTGTTGCAAAAGCATAATTGCCATCTACCTTCATATCAACATTGTAATTGTTGTACTTAAAAGATTTGAACTCTTTAAATTCTGGGCTCAAATGATGTTCTAAATAATGGGCGTAGTTGCCTTCGCTGCTGCCTGATTCAAAAATTTTTGAATTAGTAGTAAAAAAATTTTCAGTACCAGTAACATCTAATTTTTCTACTGCATCCTTATATTGCTTTAATACAAGTTTCGCCGCATCTGCTTCTTTATTTTGGGCAAATGTTGTAATGAAAGAAAAGGTAATTACCAATGTTATAAATATTTTTTTCATATTTTGTATTTTAGAAATTGTGGTGTAGAAAGGGATTACTGCACTGTGTTAAATGTTTAATTAAGCTGCTGAATATATATTTCAAATTTTTTGAAAAATGGCAATAATAAACTGATTATTTGCCATCCAATTTATGATTTAATTAATGCTTCATATCCTTCATGTCATCATGCTTCATTCCTTTCAAATCTGCTGCTTTTCCTTCTGCAACATTAAAAACGAAGTCACTGGTGTAAACTTTTCCCTTTGATTGATATTGAATCCAGCCACGGTAAACACCGGGTTTATCAAACGTAGTATGTAAATCAAATTTGCCACCTTCTACACTCGGGTGTACATGCAGATATTTTTTATCAGCCAAACTCACAACTACCATGTGCGCTTTTGCACCCAAGTAATCTTCAAGTGTATTCACGTCTACTTCTTTTCCATTCTGCATCATCACACCATTAATATGCATAGGCATATTGGTTAAAAACTTTCCTCCTTCAGGTGTTAGATTTACAGAAAAGCCATCGCCGCCAATGCCGGATAATTTATCTGCGCCATATTTTTTAGCAGCAGGTGCAGTTCCGCTTACTGTTACATTTAAAACATCTACTGTATGGTTTCCACCGCTTGGTTTATAATCTGCAAACAATGTGTATTTACCGGCTGTTGGAAATTTTTCTTTTACACTATAAGATCCGTCTGCATTCAATTCTGGATGAATATGATTGAACCAGCTTAAATCTTCACTCACAGCAATAAGATGTATTTTTTTTGTATGTTCAACATCCAAAGCAACCTGTTCAGCAGCATTGCTTTTTTTCTTTGGAGTCATTATTAAATTGACTTCTTCATTAGGATTTACTGTTGCGGGATTAGTGCTAAACAGCATAGCAACATCGCTTGGTGCGGCGGCATTATCATTGTGCTCTAGCTTCATTCCGCATTTTGGGCATACATCTCCTTCTTTGCCTGTCACTTCTGGGTGCATGGGGCAGGCAAATACATGATCGGAACTGTGTGCAACTTCAGTTTTAGTTGAATCTGTTGTAACTGTTTTTGTTTCAGCATTTTTATTGTTACAGGAAGATAGAAAGCTAGCCGTACTTATTATAATTACAGCTGCTGTAAGTTTTACTATTGGTTTCATTGCTTTGTTTATAATTGTTGTTATTAATTAGTTCAAATATCTTTTTTACATTTTTGCATCATTAACCTTATCAGTTCTTTTTGTTCTCAGTGCTTTTAAATTCATTCCACATGTTAGACATTTACCAGCCTTATCATACATTTTATCACCTTCACATTTCATGGGGCATTGATATGCAACTGCAAAAGCATGTTCTTTTGCCACAGCTTTTAAATCCATGTTACATTTCGGGCATTTGCCGGCTTTATCGTAAGTCTTATCGCCTTCACATTTCATGGGGCATTGATATGCCATTGTGTGCTGGTGTTTTGATTTAGTGCTTTTTTTTGCCTGTGCACTTACTGTAGTTATACAAAAAATTGTAACGATTGCCATCAAGGCTATTTTAATTGTTTTCATTGTTTTGTTTTTAATGTTGATTTATGTTTATTGATTTAAATAAATAGATTTCATTTGATATACACTACCCGTAACCACTCTTTCGCCTTCCTCTAATCCCTTTAGAATTGTGGTAAATTTTTCATTGGATGATCCTTTGCTGATAAAACTGATGCTGTATTGCTCCGCTTTATCTTTTATAAATACTGCAGGTTTGCCATTTATTTCTGCTACAGCATTGCTTGGTATCACCAACTGCTTGGTACCCATTTTAGAAAATATATTTATGTTTATGTTTTCTCCAATCTTAAATTTTGATGCGGGATTGATAATTTCAAAAATTACTTTTTGTGACTGGTTATCGCCATTTACAGATTGGGCAGTTGATATTAATTTTAAAGAATAAGAAATGCTATCATTTAAAATATTTGAAAATGCTGTAATTTTTTCTACCGTTTTAATTTGCGCTGCATCATTGGCGAAAAGCTGTGCTTCTACAAATACTTTATTCAAGTTTGTTACTACAAGCAAGGTTTCGCCACTGTTTATAAATGAACCGACTGCATAATTATAATTGCCTACTACACCACTAATAGGAGAAGTAAGATTAAAATATTTAGCTGCCTGCACTTTTTGCAACGGGATATTTTGATATAAGGCTCTGTTTTTTTCTGCCTGCTGCAGCCTTGCTTTTGCTTCAGTTACGTCTTTCTTTGCAGCAATATCTTCTATTGATTTTAAACGATTGTATTGAATTTTTGCAGCTTCATATTGTGCTTCAACTTCATTACGCTTTGCCTTCCAATCGCTGTTTTGCGCTATAATACTTGATTGTGTGCCGGCATCTATTGTTTGTTCTACAACAGCTACAACCTGCCCTGCGCTCACCGCCTGTCCAGGATTTACCCGTATGGAAATAAGCTTACCAGTTTGTGGCGATTGGATAACTGCATTGCCTTTAGGAGACGCAACAACGGTGCCCAATGACTGCGATGACTGATTAAAATTGCCTGTTTCAATTTTTTGTGTAACTATATTAAAAAGAAATTGAGATTCTTTCTCAACTGAAAAAGTAGTTGACATTGCACCACTTGTTTTTCCGGCTGTTTCATGGTCTTCTCCGCCATGTGCATTAGCAGAATTATAAAGTGCCGATGGCAATAGAAAAATAAAAATGATAATCCCAACTGCAACTTTTCTGTTGGTTTTTTTCATGGCCAAAAACATAATAGCCAAGCCTGCTAATAAACCTAGTATACCAAAAAACCAACTGCTGCTGTACCAGTGTGTGGTGTGAACATCTGCAGGAGCATCAACAGGCAATTGTTTGCCAACGTTAATACCACTTACAAGCAATAGGTCCGGTCCTAAACTGGAAATAATATTTACGGTTAAGTTGTACGGTTTCATTTCCGGGAAAATACCTTTCACTTCATAAATACCTTTTTCCAATCTGGTTACTGTCAATTTAATGTTTGGGTTACCCGAAACACTTATTTGTATTGTTGCACTGTCTACAGGTATATTGCTACTAAAGTTGCTTACATAAAGTTTTAGTTTAGCTTCCTTACCCGGACTCAGCGGCTGATATTTTACGAGCAATTCGTACAAATCTGACGCAGCTTCACTGCTGAAATAAGTTTCCATTTTTGCGTTGGCTGTTTTTGCTTCCCCATGGTCTTCCCCACCATGCGCTTTTACCAGCAAAGGAGTAAACAGCAACAAATAAAATAATCTCTTTATCATAATGTTCCTTTTATAAAATTTGTAGATAGCAGACTTTGCTTATAGTTTTTTACAACATCCAAATATTTTAATTGAATCGTATAAGCATCATTAATGTTGCGTAAATAATTGATGTAATCACTCTCCCCATTTTCAAAAAACCGTTTAGCTGTAGTTATTATTTCAGCGGCTTTTTTTAAACCCTTTGTTTCATAATATTGTAACGACTGCAAATAAACAGCCTGCTCATTTTGTGCCTGTAAAAATTGCAGAAAGAATTGTTGCTGCAACCCTGCTGCCTTTTGTTTGGTAATTTCATACTCTGTTTTAGCAGCAGAAATATTGCTCTTATATTGGTTATACCATAATGGTAAGGTTACACCAAAACGAAAACGGTTTTGTATTGGTGTGTTTCTTTCCCCCTGATTAAAATAACCGAATGCAAGCCCCGGTAATGCTTTTGACTTTTGTAAGGAAATATTTTTTTGTGCAATATTTACTGACTGGTTAATTAACGCCAATGAGGGGGTGGCTTTTAAACTTGTGCTGTCAATGATAGCAAAAATGGGCAAACCTGTATTCGTTAATGGGGCTGCAATAATTTTATTATCATGGCCAGAAATAAGCTGTAATTGCTTTTCAGTATTAAGACCTGTAAGTTGTGCCTGTAAATATTGATTGTGCACATCAGCATAACTGTTTTCTGCAAATAGCTTTTGTAAATAGTCGATTTGTCCTGCATCAAACTGTCTTGCTGCAGCATTGCTGATGCGCTCGTAAATGGTATCCTGAAGATAAAGCTGCTGCTGCAAAGCCATAGTGTATTGCAGCAATAAGTAAAGCTGTTTAACCTGAAATTTTACTTCATTTTCACCAACAGCTTTTTCTTTTTCACTAAAAATTATTTTTTGCTTTTGTAGTTGGTACTGCTTATTGTAAACAGAGGGAAATTCAATTGACTGGGTAATACTTTCGGTATAAAAGTTTCCGGTAGGGCTTTCTACAAATACTTCAGGATTTGGCAAATTAAAACTTGCACCCAATAACTGCTTTTGTTGCTTAATATTTAAAGTGGATGCGGATAAATTACGGCTGTTTTTTAAAGCCATCGTTATCAGATCATTTTCAGAAATATTTTGGCTGAAAGATGATGTCGCAATAAATAATACTGAAAAGCTGATTACAAAATATTTGTACATAAAAATTTTATTATTGTAACAAAAACTACTTTACCATAGGGCATAAGTCTATAGTTCAATGGCTGTGCCATTAAACTGAGTTACAATAAATCAAATTTGAAAACGCTGAAATTCAACCAATATGTTTGGTGGTGGAGGATAAAAAAATCTTTCCCTAAATTTAGACGGATTGTTCTTTTGAAGATTTACAATGTATGTTTGAAAGAAGGAGAGAGGAAACAAAGACGTGTACAAAACAGTTGTACTTTTTGTCGAACTGTTTATATTTTTATCTAACTGCTGCACCTTTTGAACTTCATCATTACAGCAACCTTTTTTCTCTTCCTTTTCTTTATGATTTATTTTATGATCATGGGTTTTGTTAGGGCCATGATGATCTTTGCCCGTATTGCTAACATGCTTATGAGTATGTGTATGAGTAATTTTACTTTCTACCTCAACATGATGTGGAGGATTTATATCCATGTCAATTCCTAGTGAACATGCAAACCCTACAATCATATTTAAACTGAATATAATAAGCAAAAAAGCTGCTTTAAATTGTATGGCGTAAGACTTCTTCATTAAAACGTTAAACAAATATAAGATTATTAAAAATAGCTTGCAGGATATTAATTCGCAAAAAATATTTTATAAGTGTGAGGTATATTCTAAGAGAAAAGCCTGAGTAATCTTAAGTTTGCCATGATTTAATAAAGTTTATAATAAATAGAAGCGCAGGGTTAGAAACGCATGAGCGAAATGGAGGATGTAATGAGTAAAGTCGCTTAACAGACCACAGATAGCCACATGAAGAAAAGCCAGGTAAACTGCAATCAATGTGACAGCCTGCGCACCACCTTGAGATAGTAGAAGCTGAGCCTATGTCTTTAAAGTTTATGTAATCGATTTTAGCAGTTGCTACAAAGGACGGAAAGCATAACGTGGATATTTTAAAAAATTAAAAAAAACAATTTACATTTTCATGCCTGCCATAGGCGATGCACCTTTTTTAAAAATATATTCGCTGTTTAATAAGTACGCCCCAGAAATAACAACCACTTCACCTTGTTTTAAACCATCTGTAATTTCAATTCTGTCGCTGCTTTCGGAACCTATTTTTACCATTTTATTTTTAAAAGTATTCAGCCCTGTCATCACCCAAACTGATGAACTTTTCTCGTCTCTTAACACAGCATCAATTGGTAATGATAACGAATTTGTTTCCCTTCCTCTTGCTATTATAAATGCTGACATGCCGGGTTTTAATTGATTATTTTCATTTGGTATTGTAACCCGGATAAGATTAAGCCTCCCGTCTGTGCTTATTTCAGGATTTACAAATTGTATTTTACCATGCAACTCTTTGCCGGGTATATCTGATATTCTTACAGTTACCAAGCCGTTCGTATTAAGTTGTGCCGACTGACTGGTATAAACCTGCGCTTCTACCCAAAGTGTGGACAAATCTGCTAACTGTACTATTGAACCTCCTTCGCTTACATAGTCTCCTTCCTCAATATCAATAGCGGTTATAAAACCACTTTCTTTGCTGTAAACTGTTGTTGTTAAAGACGGTTGTTTAGATTTTACAAGTGCATTTATCTGGGCTTCAGACATACCCCACAACAACATTTTTGTTTTTGCGCTTTGTATTACCTGGTCAAAATTTATAAGTGAATTATCTAAAACTTTACGCCTCTCTAAAGCAAGCAAATATTCCTGCTTAGCATTATTCAATTCTTCGCTGTAAACCTCTAACAACGGGGATCCTTTTTGGATGTAATCACCAATATTTTTATAGTATAGTTTGTCCACTCTACCCATTACCCGTGAACTGATTGAAACTAATTTTTGCTGATCAAAATTTATAGTTGCATTCAATACAGTTTCGTTTCCTTTTAATCCTCTACCAACTGTATCTACCTGTATATTTCCTAGTTGAATTTGCTGATCACTCAATTTTATTTCATCTGTTTGAGCCATAGTATTTTTTTGTACAGCTATCAGGTTCATGCTGCAAATAGGGCATTTGCCGGGATGTGGTTCCATTATTTGCGGATGCATGGAACAGGTATAAAATGTACCGGTATTTTGAACAGGTGTTTTCTTTTGGTTGCAAGATGCAAAACCTATTATAAGTGCAGATGCTATCAGCAAAAGTACAAGAGTGCTTTGCAACATCTGTCTAATTATTAAACCTAAGTCCGCAACAGCATATTTTAATTTCATACTTACTTTTTTATTTTTATAAAACTTTCGCTGTCTGTTAAATATTGTGCATTTGATGCTACGGTGTCTTTTACCGACAATCCACTAATTACCTGTATAAAATTTTCCTGCTTAATACCTGTTTGAATTTTATGTGCTATAAATCCACCAGATGTTTTTACAAATACCACCTCATTTATACCTAATGAAAGAACAGCATCTTTAAGTATCCAACCTGCATTTGTTGTATTGCCAAAAATGTTTGCTCTTACCTGGCTACCTATCGGGATTTGCCTTTGGTAGTTATCAAAATAAACTCTGGCTGTTAATGTTTTACTGCCTTGTCTGTAAAAAGGCTCAATAAAATTTATTTGTGCGTTGAAAGCTTTTTGCGGCATTGCTTCGGGTACTATCTTCACCTCATTACCAACCTTGACATAGTGCTGATTTTCAGGAAATATATTCAGCACAGCCCAGGCTTTGTGTGGGTTGGTTAATGAAAAAATTCTTTGTCCCTGTTGCACATACATTCCTTCTCTTATAGTTAGTGGTGAAGTTGTTAAAGACGGAATCTGCATGTTTCCCGTCGCATCGGATTTTTCAGCTCCTGCTTCATGTATATGACCTGTAATTTTTGAGTAGACGGAAAACGTAAGGGATGCTTTACCTGAAGTTATTAGTTGATGTAACTGCTGGCTGCTCATACCCATTAATAAAAGCCTTTGCTTTGCTGCATTTATTAAAGAAATATTAGTAGGGTCATTCTTTAATAAAAATAAAAGGTTTTGTTGTGCAGTAGCAATTTCAGGACTGTAAATATCCATAATTTTTTCGCCAGGATGTATCATTTGATAACGATAGCGAACATATAATTTCTCAATCCTTCCACCGATTATTGCTGAAATAGAACCTATCTCTCTCGTGTCATTTTGAATATTGCCTATTGCTTCAATTGAAATGATTTCACTTTTATTTTCTATGGTTGTAACGGGAACGGAAGTAATGACAAATTCATTCGTAGGTTTTAATAAATCTTCCAGTTCAATGCTATTAACTTTTTGTCCATTCTCTTCTTTCTTTACCAGCTTCATTCCACAAATTGGACAATTGCCTGGTTTGTCTCTAATAATTTGAGGATGCATGGAGCACGTGTATAATTGCTGAGCATTAGACATTTCAAGTGTAGGATTCTCCTTTTCCTTATGCTTACATGCCGTGATAAAAAGCATCATAGCAATAAATAGGAAGCAAAGCAATATCGATGTTTTATTGTTCAAGTTTTTTTTATTTTATTTCTAAAGTTCTTTCTAACTCAACCTGAATATTTAAAAGTTGCTGCAGCTGGTCAAGGTATTCAAGTTGGGTTTTATTCAATGTATTCCATGCATCAAAGAGCGTAAACAATTGTTCTGTATTTTGCTGATAACCTAACTGCATTACCTGGTAATTTTTACGCAAAGCAGGTATGATATTTTCTTCAAAAAGATTGACTTGCTTTTTCTTTGTTTCCAATTCACTGCCAATACCTGAAGCCATGCCTGATGCATCATTTAAAATTATTTGTCTTTGCTGCGAAAGTGCTTCTACTTTCCAACGCAAACTCTCAACATTTGCTTTTGACAAGCGGTTTGCTTTTCCTATAGGAATTTTTGCCATCCCCATTAATGTATACTGCATCGGAAAACCACCGAAGCCAAACATATGATCGAACCGAACTCCAAATTCAGGTTTAGTTTTGGCTCTCTCCGCATTTTGCTGTAAATAAGTTAGTTGAATATCTTTATCAATTGCCTTAATATCGCTTCTGTTGGTTAAAGCAGCCGTATCGAATAATGAACCCTCAAAATTTTTCATCGTATAAACAGTATCTATATCGAATTTCTGCAACTTATTTCTGTTCATTAAAGTATTGAGCCTAATTAATTTTTGATTTTTTTCATTTTCTAGCATTAGTCTCAGGTTGAATATATTGCCTAATTCAGCTTTGGCTTTATAGTATGCGCTTAATTTATCAAGCCCGTTTTTATACCTGATCTCCGCGTCTTTAATCATAAAATTCAGCAGCTTTTCATTTTCATTTATAACATTCATTTTCTTTTGAATCACGATCCATTCGTAGTAATTTTTTTTGGCATCAGCATATAACTGGTTCAGTTCAAACTTCACTTTTTCTTTGTCTACTGCAGACATGCCTTCCATGTAAGCCGCCTCTGCATCCTGCTTTTTTTTGTTGGGAAATATTTGCTGAGCAGAGAGCATATATTGTCCCATCCCTGTTGCACCATTATCCCCTTTCTGCCAAAGTTTTGTATTGTAAGGTGTCATCCAAAACCCTGTACCAAATTCAGTAGGCATCCAGCTTCTTGCACCTTTTGCTGCTTCATCCAATGAACGGATTTGTGCTGCATACATTTTGGCTGTAGGGTTGGCAGTATCTATTGTTTGAAGTACACGCTGCAAAGGCATGTTATTTTGTGCCTTCACCATTATGCCTGTAAATAAAATAAATAATGCTGTTAATATTTTTTTCATGATCAATGTTTTACTTCAGTCATTTCAATTTTCCCAAATTTTCTTAGTTCGTATTCTTTTGTCATAAGAAAAATTAAAGGCGTTACCAATAAAATATGGGTTGCAGAAGTAAGCACACCGCCTACCATTGGTA
>JAYUZL010000142.1:0-8140 GCA_043751875.1 Ferruginibacter sp. | reverse complement strand
ACTGGATTATTAATTTCGTTTGCGCTTTGTAACTGCTTTTTAGGTTGCAAAGGGCAGCCTGCATTTGGAACAGATTATCTGAAACCGGACAAAGTGATTTCAATGCCTGAGGTAAAAGGGAGGATTGATCATATTGATGTAAATGTAAAAGATAAGGTTGTTTATATAGCTGCTCTGGGTAATAATACGGTAGAAGTTGTTGATATTCAAAATGGGAAAGTGATACATTCCATAAAAGGATTAGAGGAACCGCAGGGCGTAGGCTATATTCCGCAGACCAATGAAATTTTTGTGGCCAATGGCGGTAATGGAGATTGTTATTTTTATAGTGCGGCTACATTTGAGAAAACGGCTACCATTCATTTATCTTCTGATGCAGATGATGTAAGGTATGATTCAACAACTAAAAGTATTTATGTAGGTTACGGGTATGGAGGCATTGCAATCATCAATGCGGTAACACATCAACAAACTGGCGATGTAAAATTACCGGCACACCCCGAAGGTTTTCAGTTGGACAAAGCTGCAAATATTTTATTGGTCAACCTGCCCGGTAAAAATATGATAGGCGTTATTGATTTGGTACAGTTAAAATTAATTGATAAATGGATAAGGAATTCCCCAACGGCAAATTTTCCAATGGCGGTAGATACCATTAATCATTATGCTTTTATTGGTTATCGTCATCCTGCAAAACTGATCGTGCTGAACAGTAAAACAGGAAAAGAAATCAGCAATTACAGTATGGTAAATGATGTAGATGATTTATTTTTTGATGAAGTAACAAAGAGAATTTATGTAAGCGGTGGCGGTGGCTTTATAAATATATTTAAACAGGATAAAAAATATTCGTTTAAACAAATTGCAAATATCCCAACCAGTGATGGCGCAAGAACATCCTTATTTATCCCACAGTTAAAATTATTTATCCTCGCTGAAAGGGCTAAATCTGGGAAGCCAGCATGCCTCGTGATTTACAATACGCAATGAGATTACTGCTTATGAAATGAATAACCCCTGAACGGCCTAAAATTGACAGGATTGCCTGTCCCCGGCTTATCAAAACTTTGTAGATAAACACACGGAGTTTTTTCATGTTTCAAAAGAACAAGTATTTGACAAGACAAAAGAATTGGATGCTATTTCCTACGATATTCCAGGTGCCGAATATTCTCATTGTAACGAAAAGTGTACTTTTGATTTTATAAAAAAAGAAAAAAACTTTCAACTTTATGTATTTTTCATATCTCGGAGTTTTAATTGGATTATTTATTATTACTATATTTCACGCAATCAATAAAGGGTTTACACCTTTACTCGCTGTTCCATTTGCATTTTTACTAATTTTGATTATGATTTACGGTAAGTCCAGGTCTATAAATAATGAATTAAAAAGTAGAAAATCAATCTGAAGATCTTAAATAAATTACTTTAATTGTTTTGGTGAACAATTTGCAAAAACTTCTGATGACTTTTTAGAGTTAGTTTAGTTCTTTCGTTGGATAATTTATAGTAGTTTCTGACGATAATTTTTTTTCATGAAGGATCAAATCTTACTTCAACCTTTTTTAGCATTGCATCATATTAGCTTTGGCAGAGATCATTTCTTTGATTTGCTGGCAGAATAAATTACTTGTTCGCAAAACAAAGAGAGGTGTACATACCACCAACAGTAAACACCACTTTATGGGTTATCCCAATCCTTTAAAAGGTTTCACGCCACTTAAAGCATACGAACTTTGGGTAAGCGACATCACTTAAATTCCACCAAAAAACCGCTTTGCTTACCTTTTTTTAATTAATGACTTGTCCTGAAATAGACTGTAGAAGTAAATGAACGAAATACAAAAAGTAATAAGCGATAAGTCATTTCGTGCATACAACTACAATTGAGAATGGTCGGAACCTCTAATTCTTTTTAAAAAAACAAGATTATCATTTGTAATATTTTATTAGTTGTATGATTTTATATTATTTGCATGATTTTAATTCAATGAATATCCATACCTGAAATAGGGCAAGAAATGCATCCTTGACAAAAGAATAATAACGTATCACAAGCGATTTTAAATGTGTCTCATTTGAATAAAGATATTAATCGCTTAGTGTTATTGCCCATTTTTACAAGAATTGTTACAAATGGATTAATAATCGAGATTAGCACTAATAGAAATCTTGAGCCCATTTACTGGTCCAAGGAAAATGAATTAGCCTTGACCCTTTTTAAGGCACATGAGGAGATATACAATTATCTGGAAAGTTTCAGAAGTAAGATTTACGCTGCCTGCACCTCAGTTCTTTCCACACACACATATGAGAAAGAAAAAAATTATGGAAATTTTGGGAGCAGTCAGGGAAGGTTTTGAAAATTCCTGTTTGGGCTGGGAATGATTGAAAAGTATTACAAAGGGATTGAAAACTTGGGTTGTAAATTAAAAAATCTTCACCAAAATTCATACAAAGGTTTACTTAGTAATTAACAGTTTGTATACTTCCACCAATTGAAATCAATAGGATAATTAAATGTGTGAATTATACAAGATTTTTCTGCAATTATGTAATAGTTTGGGGTTATCATAAAACTAACTTCGTTATAATTTCTTTTTATTGTTTCGTTTCCAACTGGGCACCTTTTATAAATGACTAACTATTTTACAAGGTTGAAAAAATTTCAGCCTGTTTTATGGTAATGATTCTTGTAATAATACACACAAATAGATGAATATGCTACATGACGGATTGAAATAAATTCAACATTTGTGATTGTGCCAAGTTTGGTTATGTAAACTACGAAATGAGGCAGTATGTCTATGTCTGAATCAATTGATTCTACCATTAATAGGACAAAAAGTAATTAGCAAAATAAAAATGCCCCTCCACTAATGATTCAAAATATTATTAATATTTAAAACAACAAAAATGGAAAAGTTACCAGAAGATAATTTTACACATGAAATGCATGATCAGGAACAATTAAACAGGCCATTTAGATTTTTGACAGCTTCCTCTATAATTGGCGATAAAGTACACGACGATAAAGATGCGCATATGGGTGATATTAAAGACATCATGATGGATTTAACCAACGGGAAAATCGAATATTATGTGGTTGAATTTGGAGGCTTCCTTGGTATAGGGAGAAAATATTTTGCTATACCTTATAACCTGCTTCGAGTTGACTTTGAAAAAAAAATATTTGTATTTATGGGGAGCAGAGAAATGCTCGAAAAGGCTCCAGGGTTTAATCATTGGCACTGGCCGGAAACAAACTTTCATTTAGTAGATGACTATTGGCATTTTGTATAATAGCATATAAACACTTATTAGAATCAAAGAGATTTCCAATAAATAATATCCTACTTTAAAAATAAAAATTATGCAACGAAATATTAAAAGTTTGATTGGTTACAGTTTACAAGCCAAGGACGGAGAAATAGGCAGAATAGATGAATTTTATTTCGACGATGAAAACTGGTCCATCCAATACCTGATTGTACAAACAGGAAGTTGGCTGAATGGGCGCAAAGTCCTTATTGCCCCACAGTCAGTAGAAAGAACTGACTCAGAAGCGAAAAAATTTCATATAAATCTTTCTAAAGAGCTCATTAAAACAAGCCCCGATATTGATACTGACAAACCTGTATCGGGCCAACAAGAGATAAGTCTCTATGGGCATTACGCATGGGACAGATACGGCGGTGGCGGTTTTTATGCAGGTGGTTCAGCACCATTTTTAAATACCCCAGTTATTATAGATGAAAAGATTTTAAAGGAAACTGGTAGTAATCATGCCCGGAAAGATGATGATTTACACCTAAGAAGCACCAATGCATTAACAGGCTATCACATTCATGCAACAGATGGAGAAATTGGTCATGTAAATGATTTTATAATCGACGATAAAACCTGGCAGGTTTTGTATTTTGTAATAGATACTCATAATTGGTTTGGTGGAAAAAAAGTGTTGGTTGATGTGAAAAATATCACCGACATACAATGGGAAAATTCGAAAATTATTCTGGATATTTCAATGGAAGACGTAAAGAATTGCGAACTATTTGAGGAATCAGATTATGACTATCCTTAAAAAGCAGATTCAATTTTTACATTAGCCAAAGTAACATCTTTGTAAAGAAAATGGCATTAAAATTTTAAACAATACAATGGGAACGAAGTTATTACTCAATGCTGCAAATGCAAAAAAAGCTGGTAAGAAGGAAATACTACACAAATTATACATAGAGTTGGTAAAGCTTCAAAAAGAAGTGATAGCATCCAATTTAAAATTACTCGTTATACTGGAAGGTAGAGATGCAGCAGGTAAAGATGGCAACATAAAAAGAATCACCAAACATTTAAGCCCTCGTGAAACAAAAATAGTAGCATTGGGGAAGCCCACTGACGGAGAGGAAAAAGAATGGTACTTTCAGCGCTACACTTCAAACCTACCTGCATGTGGCGAATTTGTGATTTTCAATCGCAGCTGGTACAACCGTGCAGGAGTAGAAAAAGTAATGGGGTTTTGTACTAATAAGCAATACAAATCATTTTTTTCAGAAGTTGAATCTTTTGAGAATGGGCTTGTCCAAGGGGGATTCATCATCCTAAAATATTATCTGGACATCAGTAAAGATGAACAACAAAAAAGATTGAATGACCGTAAAAAAGATCCATTAAAGCAATGGAAAATAAGCCCAATTGATGAGGTGGCACAAAAGCATTGGAAAGATTATTCAGATGCCAGAGATGAGATGTTGTTGAAAACGAATTTTACCTATGCTCCATGGTTTGTGGTAAATGCAGACAACAAGCATGAAACCCGGATCGCTTTAATTTCTCATATACTGGAACGCATGAAATATAAAAACAAGAACGAGAAATTAGTTTCGCACAATTATGGATTGATTGACCCGGCAACGCCTGAAATAATAAACAGTAAACTGTTTTAATGGGCAAAAAGTCAAAAATAATAACTGTTAACGATCATAAAATGCGTCAATGATTATCAGTACATAAAAGAATGTTTAAACTGGACTTGTACCTACCGGAAAAAGCCGGGCAGCGCAGCGAATTACAAATTAAAATGGATGAAAACAAAAACGATAAAAGAACGGGATTTAATTATGGAAAAATTATTTCTGTTCGTGGTAGTGTAGTAGATGTTCATTTTGACAATGATTTACCGCCAATTTACGCTTCACTAAAGACAGGTAAAGACAAGGATGTTTGTATAGAAGTGCTGGCACAACTTGATGACCAAAGTGTTCGTGGCATTGCATTGAACCCAACGCAGGGCTTGGCTAGAGGAATGGTTGTAGAAACAGAAGGAAAGGAACTCACTGTTCCTGTTGGTAAAAATATTCTGGGCAGAATGTTCGATGTTTTTGGAAACACAATTGATTTACTCGACCCGTTGCCGGAAGGCGAACGGCGTAACATTCACCAGTCTCCTCCCCCATTATCTAAACGGGCAGTTAAATCAGAAATTTTTGAAACAGGTATTAAAGCTATTGACGTGCTCGTGCCTTTAGAACGTGGCGGTAAAACTGGATTGTTTGGTGGAGCAGGTGTTGGCAAAACAGTGTTACTTACGGAAATAATTCACAACATGGTGGGGCACAACAAAGGTGTGAGTATGTTTTGTGGCATTGGTGAGCGCTGCCGCGAAGGCAATGAATTGTACAACGCCATGAAAGATGCCGGTCTGCTTAAGAATATGGTGATGCTGTTCGGACAAATGAATGAACCGCCGGGTGCACGCTTTCGTGTTGGGCATGCGGCGCTTACCATGGCAGAATATTTTAGGGATGATGAACACCGTGATGTGCTGTTGCTGATAGACAATATTTTTCGTTTTATACAGGCAGGGATGGAAGTATCAGGACTAATGGGACAAATGCCTTCAAGGCTCGGTTACCAACCAACAATGGGTACAGAATTATCAGAATTGGAAGAACGCATTGCCTATACAGATACTGGCGCCATTACTTCTATACAGGCGGTTTACGTACCCGCAGATGATTTAACAGATCCTGCTGCGGTTCATACTTTCTCTCATCTTTCTGCTTCTATTGCACTATCCAGAAAAAAAGCAAGTGAAGGTTTGTATCCTTCCATCGATCTCCTACAATCCAATTCAAAAATGGCTACACCGGGCATCATCGGGCAAAAGCATTATGACCTTGCACAAAAAATAAGAGCCACGCTTGCGCAGTATGAAGAATTGAAAGATATTATTTCGATGCTTGGTATGGAACAGTTGTCGGTGCAGGATCGCAATGTTGTCAATCGGGCAAGACGAATTGAACGGTTTCTTACACAGCCATTTTTTGCAACAGAACAATTTAGTGGCATTAAGGGAAAACAAGTGAGTTTGCAAGATGCATTGGATGGTTGCGAAAGAATTCTGGCGGATGAATTTAAAGATTATCCTGAAAGTGCTTTCTACATGATTGGATCAATTGATGAAGTGAAAAAGAAAACCAATAATGTAACCGATCAAAATAAAAATCAGGATGCAAAAAAAGAAACGAACCAAAAAGATAAAAATGAAATAAAAAATGCTGTAAAAGAAAAGGAAACTATAAAATAAAACATTATGGAAAAAACTGTCATGAGTCTTAAAATTCTACTTCCGTTTAAAGTGTTTGCTGATGTAAAAAATGTAAGCAGCATTGTGATGGAAACAAGTGAAGGTTCTTACGGTTTGTTGCCACAGCGGTTAGATTGCGTTGCAGCATTGGTTCCGGGAATATTTACTTATGAAACAGACGGGGCTTCCCATTATATAGCGGTTAACCATGGCGTAATGGTCAAAGCAGGCACACAAGTGTTAGTCTCAGTTCGCAATGCAGTTGGCGGTGCAGATTTAGGTAAGCTTGGGGAGTTGGTGAAAAAAGATTTTATAACAGAGGATGAAAATCAAAGACAGGCAATTACCACTATTGCAAAATTAGAAAGAGGCTTTATTTACAGCTTCGATAAACTTCGAAACATTTAACAATGGAACCAGCTGCTAACGATAAAGAAGATAATTTTTTTAGCGACGAAGTTGCCAAAAAAGAAAAAAGGAAATTAAAAGCACAGCAGGATAAAAATGGCGTGTGGTTTGGATTAGGAATGATGGGAATGATTGGTTGGTCAGTAGCTGTTCCTTCCCTGCTTGGTGCAGCATTGGGGGTTTGGCTCGATAAAAGAAATCTACAATCTTTTTCGTGGACGCTGAGTTTGCTAGTGGTTGGTATCATTACCGGTTGCATTATTGCCTGGTATTGGGTAGATAAAGAAGACAAAGAAATGCATAAGAACACAAAAGAAAACGATGATTGAAATTATAAATATAGTGTTGCCATTTATAGTTGGTTTGTTGCTTGGTATAATTTTTTTCGGTGGACTTTGGTTTACAGTGAAAAAATTAACAACATCAAAAATGCCTGCTTTGCTGGTTATGTGTAGTTTTATTTGTAGAATCGGGCTCGTGTTGGCAGGATTTTATTTTGTTGGGATAGGCGATTGGAAAAAATTAGTTGTATGCCTAATCGGCTTTGTAGTAGGCCGTTTCGCCGTTATCCATTATACAAAATCAGCAGATGAAAAAATCATTCAAATAAAAAAAGAGGCTGTTCATGAAGCTTAGTCCCGACCAAACTATATTCTGGCAAAATGGTTTTATCAGCATCAACCTTACCCTTGTTACCACATGGGCATTAATGCTGGTATTAGTGGTAGGTGCAAAGTTGATTACTCGAAATTTAAAAACAGACATTACCATTTCACGCTGGCAGTGTGTGCTTGAAATAATTGTAACAGGAATCAATGATCAAATAAAAGAAGTTGGACTAAAAAATCCTAAGGAATACATCGGTTTTATTGGCACGTTGTTTTTATTTATCGGCACAGCCAACCTATGCATTATTTTTCCCGGGTACACGCCGCCAACCGCATCACTTTCCACAACAACAGCCATGGCACTGTGTGTATTTATTGCTGTTCCGTTTTTTGGTATTCAAAAAAGTGGTTTGAGAGGATACTTAAAATCATACCTGAAGCCAACGTTTATTATGTTGCCCTTTAATCTTATCAGCGAAGTATCCCGTACACTGGCATTGGCAGTAAGGTTGTTTGGGAACGTGATGAGTGG
>JAYUZL010000141.1:0-2019 GCA_043751875.1 Ferruginibacter sp. | reverse complement strand
GGGCGAACAGGGTGATGGCTTTTTAAGATTTGCGTTTACAGGTAACTATTATTTTAATTATGCAAAAGAAGGTGGCATGAATGTGCGCATATTTGCAGGAAAATTTTTATACCTGGGCGATAAAACATATTTAAAGCAAGCTGAAGCAGATGCTTATCATTTAAACATGAGCGGTCCCAAAGGATATGAAGATTATACTTACAGCAATTACTTTGCAGGAAGAAATAAATTCGAAGGCTTTGCATCTCAGCAGATAATGAACAGGGATGGTTTTTTTAAAGTAAGAACCGATTTGCTAAGCAGCAAAGTTGGTAAAACCGATAACTGGCTTGCGGCGGCAAACTTTACAACAGATATTCCGAAGGCAATTAATATTTTACAAATTTTGCCCATCAAAATTCCTTTAAAAGCTTTTGTAGATGTGGGAACGTATGCTGAATCATGGCAAAAAAATGCGGCTACAGGAAGGTTTATTTACGATGCAGGTTTACAGGTATCTTTCTTTAAAGATGTTGTGCAGGTATATATCCCGATACTATACAGTAAGGTTTACAGAGACTACTTCAAATCTACCATTACAGAAAAAAGATTTCTGAAAAATATTTCTTTCAGTATTGATATACAAAATTTCAGTCTGAGAAAACTGATTCCGCAAATTGCTTTTTAACAGTGGCAATACACTTTATCCCATATAAACAAATTGACAAATTAAAATGGAATGCTTGTATTGACAGTGCTGATAATGGGTTGATATATGGGTATTCAATTTATTTGGATGCTATGGCAAAGCATTGGGATGCTTTGGTGCTAAATGATTACGAAGCATTGATGCCTTTAACATGGAATAAAAAATTTGGTATCGCTTATTTGTATCAGCCGCCTTTTATGCAACAGTTAGGAATTTTTGGCAAAGGAATATTAAATGAGGACACCAAAAAATTGTTTGTAGAAAAGGCTCAGCAGCGATTTCGGTTTGCAGAAATCTTTGTTAATTTTAATGAAGGAATTGAACAACCTAATTTTATTTTACCACTCTCTCAACCTTACGCTTTCATAAAAAATGGCTACAAAAATGATCTGCGCAAAAACCTCAAACACGCCGCAACGTTTTCAATCAGCTATCAAACAACAAATGATTTTACAGTTGCTATTGAGTTACACAAAAGCCAGTATGCACGGAGAATACCTCACGTTAAAGAACAGGATTATCAACAGTTTTCAAAACTATGTGCCACAGCAAAAAGCACAGATAATCTGCTGATCCGTAAAGTAGTGGACGATAAGCAAAACATTCTTGCGATTGCCTTACTATTGAAAGATAAAAAACGTTTATACAACGTACTATCGGTGGTTACTACAGAAGGCCGCCGATGTGAAGCCAATCATTATTTGTTTGATAAACTTATAGACGAATTTTCAGGGCGACCAATGTTACTGGATTTTGAAGGCTCCTCTATTGATGGCATTGCCAGCTTTTACCAAAAATTTGGTGCTGTTAATGAACCTTATTTTTTATTAAGATATAATCATCTGCCCTGGCCGTTTAAATATTTTAAATAATACTTTTCAGATGTTTACAACGGTGGGGTTATTTACAGGCAGGTATATCATTTTGAAACTAACGAAGCAGATACAGGGTTATAAGTTGATACTATAATAAGGCAGTAAAATTATAATCCTCATTCTGCAATTTACTTATTGCCTACCTGAGTTTAATTATTTTCAATTGCTTACAGACAGAATATCTTAAGGCTCGCATTTTTTATAGTACTTTGGGGCAATAGAAGAAAATATACAACATTAATATTGACCCTTTATAATTTAGGATAAAGTAGCTTAAAGTGTTAACTCTTATTTTGAGCATTAATTTTAGGTTATGCAAAAGTATTATCCACATCAACTTTCTTATGGAGCCAACAATGCTGTTGTTGCTTTAAATAAAATGAAGCAGCTAAAATTTTTCGCAGGATACAAAAAGCGATATAGGTTCTGAAGCTGAAAAAATGAATTTGCTAACAG
>JAYUZL010000140.1:0-11853 GCA_043751875.1 Ferruginibacter sp. | reverse complement strand
TGTGCTGCTAAGCCATGTAAAACAAGTTCCATTAAGAGTGCACTTTCTTTTTCGCTTATGTTATTATAATGCTTGTTTACAAGTGCGTACAAACCGTTTACCTTATAAAGCTTCTGTATTTTATCTTCGTCTTTTGTTTCCAAAAACAGATCAAGTGAATTTCCACTGTCAAACCAGCCTGTTATTGCTTTGTAAGGATTTTCAGGTGCAGGAGTCTTAGTAGTAGTTTTTTTCTTTTTTAGTGTATCAGGGTCTGGAAAATATTGTTTGAATTGCGTACGAATAGCTTTCTCCAACAAATTATACGAAACCTGAAAAGGTCCCTCCTGCTCCCCTTCATAAACAAGTTCAATTTTACCTGTTATGGAAGGAATAATACCCGTGAGGTCACTCAGCCATACATGTGTTTTTGGTTCATCATTTATAATTGCTCTACGCTCGGCAGCACTAACAGCGTTCTCGTAAGCTGCAATTGTAAGCCTTGCACTCACACCACTTTTCTTGTCAACGAATTCACTTTCCCTTGCTTCAAAAGCTACCTGCTCAATCAATCTTTTTATAAGATCGCTAACAGCTACCTTTTCTTTTTGGGCATCATTTATAGCTGCTTCTTGTTCAGTTATTTGTAACGCAGTTTCTAAAGTCTTAGGGTAATGTGTCAATATCTGGCTTTCTATTCTGTCTTTTAAAGGAGTTACAATACTTCCTCTGTTTGTATAATCTTCCGGGTTTGCAGTAAAAACAAAAAGTACATCCAACGGCAGCCTAAGTTTAAACCCACGTATCTGTAAGTCACCTTCCTCTAAAATATTAAAAAGAGAAACCTGTATTCTAGCCTGTAAATCGGGCAATTCATTTATTACAAAGATGCAACGGTTACTTCGTGGAATAATGCCATAATGCAACACCCGCTCATCAGCAAAATTTAGTTTTAAGTTAGCAGCTTTTATAGGATCAATATCACCAATTAAATCTGCCACACTAACATCAGGGGTTGCCAATTTTTCTCCGTAGCGCTTACTTCTATGTAACCATGAAACGGGCGTATCATCACCTTTTTCTTCAATTAAATCCAGTGCATAACGGGATATAGGTTTTAAAGGGTCATCATTTATTTCGCTGCCGCTTACAATAGGTATATATTCATCCAACAACTGGACCATTTGCCTGGCCATACGTGTTTTTGCCTGCCCCCGTAAGCCAAGAAACAACATATTGTGCCTACTGAGCAAAGCTCTTTCTGTATCAGGTATAACAGTATCTTCATACCCTAAAATACCTGGAAATGGATTTTCTTTCGCCTTAATTTTTACAATAAGATTTTCTCTTATTTCATCCTTTATAGACTTTGGTGTGTAGCCACTTTTCTTTAATTCTCCTAAGTTTTTTATTGCTGTAATTTCCATTGTATTTATAACGCTCATTATTTATTATTCTAGTATATTATTTATTAATATAAATGTGTTTTAAAATGAAGATTTACCCCATTTTAATAAACGGTTTTTCTTTTGCCGCTTTCAAAATCCCTGAATACAAACGCACCCAGTTTACCGAGTGAGGCGAAAAAAGCCTTTCCATTATTTGTTTCGGTAAACTCCTGTACGAATTGCTGTAAATAAGGATCACTGGCAATCATAAAAGTTGTAATCGGGATTTTTGCCTTTTTACATTGTGTGGCAAGACTCATACAACGGGTAAGAATTTTTCGGTCTACACCAAAACTGTTTTTATAATATTGCTTTCCAATTTTTAAGCAGGTAGGTTTACCATCAGTAATCATAAAAATTTGTTTGTTGGGGTTACGTCTGCGGCGAAGAATATCCATTGCCAACTCCAACCCTGCAACAGTATTTGTATGATATGGCCCAACTTGCAAATATGGGAGATCCTTTACTTCAATAGGCCATGCATCGTTACCAAATACAACAATATCCAAGGTATCTTTTGGGTATTTGGTTTTAATCAATTCTGCGAGTGCCATTGCTACTTTTTTAGCAGGCGTAATTCTGTCTTCACCATATAAAATCATGGAGTGAGAAATATCAATCATTAAAACCGTGCTCGTCTGCGATTTGAAATCTGTTTCTCTAATTTCCAGATCATCTTCCTGCATACGAAAGCTATCAATTCCATGGTTTATTTGCGCATTACGAATAGACGATGTAAAATCTATTTGCTCCATACTGTCACCAAATTGAAAAGGTCTGGTTTCAGGATTAATTTCGTCTCCTCCTCCGGGTTTAAAAGTCTGGTGATTGCCGGATTTTGTTTTTTTCAGTTTTCCAAAAATCTCTTCCAAACTACTCTTTCTTATTGTTTGTTCTGTTTTTGCAGTAATTTTTATTTCGCCTGTTTGATTATTCTCATCTATGTAACCTTTGGTTTTAAGATCTTCTAAAAAATCGCCAATGCCATACTCGCCATTTGTTAGTTTATATTCTTTATCCAGCTCATTCATCCATTTCATGGCTTCACTAAAATCGCCACTCGTGTAAGTGAGAAGTTGTGTAAAAATTTTCATCAGTTTATCAAAGCCTGTTTTTTCTTCCGATGAAAGATCATATTTTGAAAAATTAAAACCACGCATAATAGATTTTTATTTGGAGTATAAAAAAGGAGTCAAAAAATTTATTACGTTTCCGTAATAATTGTTGAACACACAGGATAAGACACTTATTCCACCATAAAGTTAGCACTGTCATTATTGCCGAAGTACCGTAATGCGGAATAGAAAATATTTTAACAACCACAAAAATTAAATTCTATAAATTAAAGTAAAAGCCCCGTCCTAAAAAGGTACGGGTCTTTTATAGATTTAACTATTTATCAAGGCTTTGTAGAATCTACCGGCTGGGTATTTATTACCGCAGGATTTTCTTTTACAGGAGCCATTTGCATTTGTTTAAACTGCTGTGCCAACTGTAATAATCCACCCATATATTGCGCATTTTTTTCTTCTTCATATCTCATAGCAGCACGCTTATTATCAGAAAGACTTTCATAAAAAGCAGCCTGTTGCTCCATATCTTTTTTAAGTGCTGAAGTTACCTTTGTTATTAGAACTGAATCTCCTGCTTTATAAGCTGCAATTAAAAACTGAAGTGATATCTGGTTTTGTTGCTGCCCACGGCTAACCATTCCATAAGGCATATTTTTTTCCGACATACCTTTATCTGCTTTGTTCAACAATTTTTTTGCATCTTCTTTTCTTCCGCCATCTGCTAAATTACCTGCCGCCTGTGCATAAGCTAAACGCAACGAATTTAAGTGTCTCCGGTTCTCTTCATCAAAATAGATAGTTTTTTTATCTGCACCGCCAAACAGGAACTTGTTCATCATTTTATCCATCACCCAATCTTTATTTACTTCGCCATTCATAACGGGAACAAGTCTGTATGACAATCCATCCTGGCGAAGAAACTGCTGAAACCCAAGTTCGCCATAAGGAGAAGTAAAATAAATTGGACGTTTCCATTTATTTGCAGCAATTACATTTAAAATGGCTGCATCGTTTTTATACAAAACATTTTTAGGTATTTCAAACTGTATGGCAGGCAACACTGAGTCGTTTGCATTTACTGTACCGTTTTGTTTTACCAAAGCGATATCTACAGGTACAAAAACTTTCTTACTCGGAAACACATTTAACGTGCTACCATCCCTACCCTGTTCAGTTTTGGTTGGGTCGTCACTACCTGCATAATCTTTCATCATGCTATATAAATCCATAAACTTCGTAGGGTCAACGCCTGTCTTTGGTGCATTGTAAACTACATCTCTGTTTGAACCTCTTATTTGTTCCGCACTCCATATTGGATCAATTGGGTCACTCTGGTTTACTTTATAACGTAACTGGTTAATATACCAGTCTGTACCCATTAAGCTGGTATTGATAACTCGAATATCAGGGCGAACGCCCAAAACTTCCTGGGCATACCAAAGCGGATAAGTATCGTTATCACCAAAAGTAAAAAGAATCGCATTAGGTGCACAACTTTCCAGATAGTCTGTTGCAAGATCAGGAGCCAATGTTTTTTCGCTTCTGTCATGGTCATCCCATTCCTGCGAAGCCATTATAACCGGCACTGCAAGTAAGCAAAGCATACCAGCCGCAATTGAGGCATTTTTAGTGCTTTTTAAAACCGGGGTTAGCAATTCTTTCACGTACAAAACTCCAAGCCCTATCCAAATAGCAAATACATAAAAAGAGCCTACAAAAGCATAATCTCTTTCACGGGGCTGGTTGCCTGCCATGTTTAAATAAATAGATATTGCAATACCTGTAAAAAAGAAAAATAAACCTATAACAAGTGCATCTCTTTTATCATTCTTAATTTGAAATATGAGCCCAAGAATACCAAGTATAAAAGGCAGCATATAAAGCTTGTTGTTGGCCTTATTGTTTTTAAGAGTATCAGGTAATTTATTTTGGTCGCCAAGGCGAATATTATCGTAAAAGCCAATACCGGTTTTCCAGTTACCATCCCTTATATTACTCATTTGTGCGCCCTGCACATCATTTTGTTTCCCGGCAAAATTCCACATAAAATAACGCCAATACATCCAGTTAATTTGATAACTCATAAAGAAACTGATGTTATCTGCCATGGATGGTGCATGCTCATATGTACCGTCTTTATTCTTTCCTATTTCTGCAAAATCAGCATAATAATCTGCATGGCCCTGCTCATTGCTCTGATCCCACATTCTTGGGAAAAAATGTTTGTCTTCGGGCGCATAAACATATTCTACTTTACGTCCTTCCTTTGTATATTTATTACCTGCCTTTACATAGGTTTCAGTAACTTTTGAATCCTGAATTTGAGCTGTAAAATCTTGTCCGATCATTATTGGCCAATCGCCATACTGCTCTCGGGATACATAACTCATTAGGTTTACCGGATTATCTACTTCATTCATATCAACAGCCACATTTGCATTGCTGCGCACAAGTGTTGTTGAGTACGAAGCAAAACAACCAAGCGTTATAAAAAGAAAGCTCCACATGCCGAGTTTAAGCAAGTTCCAGTTTTTATTATGTGCTACTTTTAAGCCTACATATACAAGGGCAACCAACATTATAAAGAAAAATGCAAAACCTGTAAAAAAGGGAAGTCCAAAATCATTCACAAAAATTATATCAAAACTACCTGCACCTTTTACAGTCCATTGTATTAACGCTTTTTGTGCAAAGCCGGTAATTACAATAGCAAGAATAAATGCGTAAAAAGTTCTTAGTGTTGTTACTCTATATCTTTTAAAGAAATAGATCATTACAATAGCAGGGATAGTGAGCAAATTGAGTAAATGCACACCGATAGATAATCCCATTAAAAAAAATATAACAACAATGTATCTGTCTGCTTTTGTAAAATGACCTTTTATTCCGGCAGCATGTTCGTCAGTTACTTCATTTTCCCATTTCAACATGAGCCAAAATAATAAAGCAGTAAAAAAAGATGCCAGTGCGTACACTTCGGATTCTACTGCACTATACCAAAATGTATCCGAAAAAGTATACGCAAGTGCGCCTACAGCACCTGCTGCCATAATACCGATAATAGTTCCTGTGTTTAACGCTTCACCTGCTTTTACAAATATTTTTTTTGCAAAATGGGTGATTGTCCAAAACAAAAACAAAATGGTAAACCCACTTGCCAAAGCACTCATTAAATTAATACCAGTAGCGGCATTTGCAGGAGAAAAAGGCACCATAAAGAGTCTACCTATCAACACAAAAAAAGGAGCACCCGGAGAATGTGGTATTTGTAGTTTATATGCACTGGAGGCAAACTCGCCACAATCCCAAAGACTTCCGTTCTTTTCCATTGTTAAAACATACACAGAACAGGCGATGATGCAAATTACCCAACCGGTAATATTATTAATGCGCTTAAAATTCATGTTATAATTAGTTAGTTGAAAGGTCGCAAATATAGTTATGTTTACTCGTGGAGGAAAGCGTGAAAGTATTTTTTACAAAAAAATCTGTTACCTCTAAAAAGAAGAAGATAACTATATCATAAAATTGAAAAGTCATTGAACGTCCTCTAACTGATACGTAAACTTAACCTTTGAAACTATCTTTGTCCCTTTAAAAATGAAAAGAGCTTTTATACAATTACATATTGCGGTTTTTCTTGCGGGCTTCACTGCTGTATTAGGAAGGCTTATTGGTTTAAACGAAGGATTATTGGTTTGGTACCGCTTACTAATGACTGTTGTTGTGCTTGCTGGAATACTTTATATAAAAAAAGAATTTATAAAAATAGCCGGGCGAGATATTTTAAGGATGGCGGCTGTTGGCGGTATCATTGCTTTTCACTGGGTTACATTTTATGGTAGTATTAAATATGGTAATATATCGGTTGCACTTGTTTGCTTATCAGCGGCGGGTTTTTTCTCAGCATTAATTGAACCCATTCTTTTTAAAAAGAAAATAGAAGTTGCTGAAGTATTACTTGGAGTTTTGGCTATCGCAGGTATCTACATCATTTTCGATTTTCACCCAAAATTTAAGTTAGGTATTGTGTACGGCATTTTAGCAGCGCTCGGTGCAGCAATTTTTCCTATGCTTAACAAACAGTTAATAAAAGAATTTTCACCCCGTACACTTACTTTTTACGAACTTTTTGGTGGATTAATAATACTTTCTTTATTCCTTCCGATTTATTTAAAATTTACTCCTTCCAGTTATTTTATCCCCACAATACAAGATTTTGGTTGGTTGATAATTTTAGCAGTTGTTTGTACAGTTCTTTGTTTTGATTTACAACTAAAAGCTTTACGAAAAATATCAGCATTTACCTCTAATCTTATGTATAATTTGGAACCGTTGTATGGAATAATACTTGCATTTGTATTTTTTGGAGAAGGCAAATCATTTCACGAGGAGTTTTACATTGGTGTTGCACTAATTTTACTTGCTGTTGTTTTGCAGATGTTTAGGTTATTTCAACGATCAAAAATTCAAACTTTGGCAAAATAAATATCTCTTTTATATTTACCGCTCAAATTGCCAAAAAGATATTATGTGTTGTTAATTGCAGGATTCTTGAGTACTGAAGTGACCTGTTTGGATTTAATTCAAAAATTATTTAATAATCTCGATAATTTATAAATATAATTCATTATTTTTGCACTCCAAAATTTAAGTACAATGGCACGAGTATGTGAACTTACGGGTAAGAGACCAATTACGGGTAATAAGGTATCTCACTCTAATATAAAGACGAAGCGCAGGTTTTTACCAAACCTTCAAACGAAGCGTTATTTTCTTGCAGAAGAAGATAAATGGATAACTATGAAAATATCTTCAGAAGCGATTCGTACAATTAACAAAAACGGATTATATGCAACCGTAAAATCAATGCGTGCAGCCGGGTCAAAAATCTAAATTAAGTAATAAATATTGTCTGAAGTTTGGTTTAATATTTCAAATTTTGGCTTTCAAATTTTCAAACTAACAAAATGGCAAAGAAAGGGAATAGAGTGCAGGTTATTATGGAATGCACTGAGCATAAAACAAGTGGTAAACCAGGTACGAGCCGCTACATTACTACCAAAAATAAAAAAAATACCACTGAGCGTTTGGAGCTAAAAAAATTTAACCCAATTCTTAAAAAGGTAACCGTACATAAAGAAATCAAATAAACCCACGAATCTAGTCAATTTGCATATTGACACATTTTTACATTTTCAAATTAAAATATCATGGCAAAAGCAGCTAAAACGGCAATAAAAACCAAAGATCAGAAAGCAGCAGCAGATGCAAAAAACTGGACCAAAGTTATACGCACAATACGTAGTGCTAAGACAGGGGCATACACTTTTAAAGAATCTATTGTACATAAAGATAAAATTCAGGAGCATTTAGCTAAATAAATTTGATTTTATTATATTATTTAAGGCTGTCTCTCAACATGGAGGCGGCTTTTTTATTGAAAAGAATCGAACAAATAAAATGATCTTAATTGTAAAAGAGTTGATAACCTTTTATAAACTATTTATTGATTCAATCAGGTTACTTTTGCTACACAAAAATTAAGTTTTAAATAAAGAATATGGGCCTTTTTGATAAACTATTTGGAAAGAAAAAAGAGGAAGAGCAGGAAGCTGTAGATGTTGGGTTACAAAAAACCCGAGAAGGTTTTTTTACTAAAATAACCAAAGCAATTGCAGGCAAAAATACTGTAGATGAAAGTGTGTTGGATGCTCTTGAAGATGCCCTTGTTAGCGCAGATGTAGGTATAGAAACAACAGTAAAGATTATTGATAATATAGAAAAAAGGATAGCAAAAGACAAATATATAAACACAGCTGAACTCAACGGCATTTTAAAACAGGAAATTGAAATGCTATTGGTAACCTCTCCAAGTGATAACTCGTACGAAAATTATGAATTACCTGCCGCCCACAAACCTCATGTTATTTTAGTGGTTGGAGTAAATGGCGTAGGGAAAACAACCACTATTGGTAAACTAGCCCATAACTTTTCTAAAGCGGGTAAATCAGTTTTATTAGGTGCGGCAGATACTTTTAGAGCTGCCGCTGTAGAGCAACTTACTGTTTGGAGTGAGCGTACAGGTGTACCAATAGTAAAGAGAGAACAAGGTAGCGATCCGGCATCAGTGGCTTACGATACAGTTGTCAGTGGTGTTGCAAGAAATTCAGATGTGATATTGATAGATACTGCGGGCAGGTTACATAACAAGGCACATTTGATGGATGAATTAAGTAAAATTAAAAAAGTAATTCAAAAAGTACTTCCAGATGCGCCACACGAAGTGATGCTGGTTTTAGACGGTAGTACAGGACAAAATGCTTTGGAACAAGCCAGGCAATTTACTGCCGCAACAGAAGTAACTGCATTAAGCATTACAAAGCTGGATGGAACTGCGAAAGGAGGTGTGGTTATAGCGATTGCGGATCAATTTAAAATTCCTGTAAAATTTATTGGTGTAGGAGAAAAAATGGAAGATCTTCTGGTCTTTAACGGACGACATTTTGTAAATGGATTATTTTCAGACCTTGCCTGATTAAATGTTAAGGCAATCTAGGTATTAAAAAAAATGGCTACTTATTAAAAACAAGCGCCATTTTAATTAGTCTATAAATTTATTTTACGAAGTGAAACAATTCACTTTCAGGTTTTCTTACTTTAATATATTGTGCAGTAGCATCATCAGCTGCTCTGTATCCAACAGGCATAATCACTACAGACATTAACCCTTTTTCAGTAAGTCCAAGAATTTCGTCAAACTTTTTTCCATCAAAACCTTCCATTGGGCAGGCATCAACTTTTTGTTCTGCTGCTGCAGCAAGTGCAGTACCTAAAGCTATATAAGCCTGCTTTGCAGCCCATATTTGCTGTTGTTCTGCTGGCAATGGACCAACCGATCCCAAAATAATTTTTTTGTAATCATCTAAAGATTCAACAGGTATGCTTCGGGTTGCAGCAATAAGCTTTATGAACTTCTCAATATCGGCTGTAGTAATTTTTAACGGAACAGCAAATACCAATACTGAAGAACTGCTGCCCACTTGGGTTTGACCATAAGCTGCTGCCTGTAATTTTATTTTTATTTCTTCATTGCTTACAACTAAAACGGTAAATGGTTGTAAGCCCCAAGACGTTGCTGCTAAATTAGTCGCAGCTAAGATTGCATCTAACTTTTCCTCAGAAACAGTTTCGCCATTCATTTTTTTTGTGGCATAACGCCAGTTAAGATCTTGTATTAAACCCATAATTATAATATTTAGCTGATAAAGGTATAAAAGATTTTTAAATTAATGTTTAAACATTAATAAAATTTACCAGGCTAAAAAATATTATTTAAAAAGGAAAAACCTTGCGACACTTTTTTGAATAAATAAAATGATTAATTAAGTTTTAAAACTTTACCTCCTGCAAGTTTTTTTCCTGTGTTATCCATTATGTAAATTAAATAAGTTCCATTCTGCATTCCACTCATATTTACATCCATTCTACCAAATGTTCCAGTAATAGCATATGCTTTTGAAAATACTCTTACGCCTTTTTCATCATAAATATTTAACATGGTACTTCTGTTTATACTGGTAGAATTATTGAATCTCACCTGCATCATCGTTCTCACAGGGTTTGGATAAACAAATACTCTGCCTGTAAGTAAATTATCACTTTTTGATGCTAAAGTATTAATGGTGTTTGAAGTACTTTGACAACCGGTGGCAACATCAGTAACCGTAACCTCGTAAGAAGCTTCATCATCTACGGCAAGTGTGATTGAAGTAGAAGATAATTTATTAGGCAAAAGAATGCCGTTGCGCTTCCATAAATAAATAATATTTGCGTTAGCAGGACTAACAGTAACTAATATCATAGAGTTTACAGATGGATTGGTATTTGATGCGACGGGAGCAGTTAAAACTACAACAGGTTTATTACTTAACCTTAATTGGGCACCCGGGGTAATAACAATTCCGCAGGGTTGGCCTGTAACAGTCACTCTATAAAGAGTACCGTTCAAAGAAATCGGTGCGTTATTAATTGTATAAGTAGAGATTGTACCGCTTGTTGCAGGCGATGAGGGTGTAGCAGGTGATACATTAAAATATGTAGCTCCGTTATCTGTACTCACTTGCCATTGATATGCTAACGTACCTCCGGTAGCAGTAACATTAAAAGTATAGTTATCTAAAGCGCACCCGCTTTGCGTTAATGGATTTTGAGTAACTACTATCGGGTTGATTGCAGTTAAAGAAACTGCATTTGAAGTAACCGGCGAGGTTGGCGAGCAAAGACTGAAAATAATTAGTCTGTAAAGATTACCATTTAAAATTGATGATGTAGCCGCCGTTGTGTAAGTTGAACCAGTTGCTGAAGGAATATCAGTGAAAGAGATTCCATTATTGGTACTTACTTGCCATTGGTAAGACAAACAAGTTCCCACAGCATTTACCGAAAATGAGGCTGGAGCAGGAATACAAGCAACCTGAGCCACGGGTTGGGAGATAATTACAGCAGCAAATATTACAGGAATTGTGACGGTAAAATTAGTATTTGAGATATCGAAAAATACATTTCCAACAGCTTCTATCTTTATACGTGCAGTAGAGGTTGGGCCTACAGGAATGGTTAATGCTTCACTTCCGTCATTTGGTGTATTGGCAGCTAAAACTGTAGGGAAAGTTAATCCACCATCTGTTGAATAACTGATTTTTACATTTGCACAACTCACAGGCGGCAATGTTGTATTATTTACATCCCAGGTAATTGTTTGTATTGAGCCTCCCGCGTAAGAAACGTTTGTGTTCGGTGTTGTAACTTGAAATGGTCCTGAAGTATTGGTAACTGTTACAACCATATCAGTAAATGCTGTTTGACCCACTTTTACCGGAAAAGTCGAACTATAAGGAGAATTATCTCTAACCGTTAAACGGAAATTTAACGTACGACCAATAGAACTAAGTGCTTCAATATTTGTACCTGCATCACCACCTGGCAGTGGGCCTGTTACATAATTACCTGCTAAAATGGTTGCCAAAATTGGAAAAGTTCTAGTACCACTAATTGTTGGATTAAAAGAAATGAAATTAGGTCCAGATTCTTTGGTTGGACTCGCTATACTGCTTGCACCTGTTAAAGTAATACTTGCATCATACTGCTCCCATTGATAAGTCAATATATCACTTGGATTTGCATCAGTAGCTGATCCGGTAAGCGCAAAAGCTGTACTTAGAGGAATTGTAAAGTTAGGGACTGCTGCTACTACAGGAGTTGCATTATTAGCAGTGATATTTGTTGTGATCGGACAAGTTTTAGTTGCGAGATTACTTTGTATTTGGGCTATTGAAGCTGCATGATATGTT
>JAYUZL010000139.1:0-2430 GCA_043751875.1 Ferruginibacter sp. | reverse complement strand
TTAGATAAGGATACAAGTGGTTTAATTTTATTTGCTAAGAATGAAGCCACCCATAAATACTTGTGTAAAATTTTTGAAGAAAGAAGAGTAGAGAAGTTTTATCTAGGGGTTGTAGTAGGTTTATTGCCCGAAGAAAAAGGAATGATAGATGCACCCATTACAGACCACCTTACCCGCAAAGGCATGATGACAGTGCATCGCAGCGGAAAAGAATCTCAAACCGGTTACGAGGTACTGGAATCGAACCCATATTTTTCTTTGGTATCTTTTCAATTATTTACAGGTCGCACACATCAAATTCGTGTACACGCCAAAAATATTGGTAACCCTCTGGCTTGCGATCCTTTGTATGGAGATGGTAAACCGATTTTAATTTCTGCTATAAAGAAAAACTACAAACTGGGCAAACACGATGACGAGGAAAGACCCATGATAAGCCGCCTTGCATTACATTCTTACAAATTAAATTTTGAAGATATGCACGGGGTAAAAATGGAATTAATAGCAACGGCACCAAAAGAATTTAGGGCACTAATGCAACAATTAAAAAAGGGATAAGACATTAAATAATGTTATCTAAAAAAGCACAGTACGGATTAAAAGCACTAGGCTATCTCGCAGAAAAATATGGAGATGGGCCGATGCTGATTGCAGAAATTGCAGAAAAAAAATGTATTCCTATAAAATTTTTGGAAAGTATATTATTACTTTTAAAACAACACAATATTCTGGAAAGTAAAAAAGGAAAAGGTGGTGGCTATTACTTAACGCAGCATCCAAAAAAAACGTCTATTGCAAGCGTGGTGCGCATTATAGGCGGACCTATTGCATTGCTACCATGTGTGAGTTTAAATTTTTATGAAAAGTGCGATGATTGTAATGAAAAAACTTGTGGCTTAAAGCGAACCATGGCGATTGTGAGAGATGCTACTTTAAAAGTCTTAGAAAAGAAAAATCTTTCAGACTTATCAGATTTTTCATTGGCCTGATGATGCTCTTTTCAATAAATTTTTCCCAAACCTGTTTTTTACTTCGTCAATACTTTTATAGAGTTCCGTTTTTTTCTCCGTATTGCTAAATAAACTTGTCTGTATAGCACTACCGGTTAGTTCGCTCAACCTCACTCCTAGCAATCGTATAGGCTCTCCTTTTTTGTGCAGTTTTTTAAACAATGCTTTTACTATTGGTATAATATCATCATCAGCACTTGTATAATCCATAGTAGTTTGTTTGGAGCTGGTTTCAAAATTTGGGTACCTTATTTTTACTGCCACACATCCTGCAACCTTTTCTTCCTTCCTTAATTCAAAACAAATTTTTTCTGTAAACTTTACAAGCTCACTGTTAATAAAAGCAAGGTCTGATAGAGGTTCATTAAAAGTATTTTCTGTAGATATTGATTTTGATTCGTGGTAAGAAGACACTTCGCTTAAATGTATACCCTCACTTTTTTGTTTTAAATCTATACCCCATTTACCCAATCTTTCTTCCAATATTTCAATTTCCGTTTCGCTCAATTGCTTAATGGTTTTTACGCCCATATAAGCAAGCACTTCCTGCGCATGTTTACCCACACCGGGTATTTCATCTACACCAAGCGGTGCAAGAAATTCTTTTTCTTTACCAAAAGGCACTTGTAAAAATCCGTTTGGCTTTGCCTGGTTGGTAGCAATTTTTGCCATCATTTTGCTGGATGATAAACCAAATGAAATAGGCAACCCTGTTTCCTTCATTATTTCATTTCTTAAATCTATTGTCCATTGCAGTGGGTTAAAAAACTTCTCCATACCTGTAAGATCAATATAGAATTCATCAATGGAGGCCTTTTCAAACAGCGGAGCTTTTGCGGCAATAATTTGTGTAACCCTGCGGGAGTAACGACTGTATTCCCCACGGGTGCCATGCACAAAAATTGCATCAGGGCAAAGCTGTCGGGCTTTGTGCGATGGCATGGCTGAATGAATACCAAACTTACGTGCTTCATAACTACATGCAGCAACCACACCTCTATCTCGCCCGCCAACAATTACAGGTTTTCCTTTTAAAGATGGGTCATTTAATATTTCTACTGAAACAAAAAAGGAATCCAGATCAAAGTGAGCTATAATGCGTTGTTGCGGCATGAAGTGTTGATATTAGATATTAGAGTAAAGACAGAAGATTCATGAAACGAATAACTCGCACCCCTCGCTACTATCCGTATATTTCTAAAAGTCCATCCGGAATTTCTATATAAACTTTCTTATTCTTATTATCCATTTTAACAAGGTTACCCTCGTGTATGGGCACAAGTGCCTCGTTACCGTTATACATAATAGTACAAAGTATTTGATGCGGTTGCTCTATGACCTCTATTATTTTACCGTGATTTATATCTCCATCAATCATGTCATAACCAAGCAAGGCAATTGGAGCAGCTTTTGCAACAAA
>JAYUZL010000138.1:0-2254 GCA_043751875.1 Ferruginibacter sp. | reverse complement strand
TACATATGAAGTCTATAATATTGTCAATGTAAGCCATTACGTTTTCAACAAATCTAAAATATTCTTTATTTTATAATGTAAAAATAAGGTCAAATAATTTATTTTCTAATGCAGGCAGCATTACTATTTCTTTTATACCTTATTTGTTCTGCTGTGCATTTCTTTTCTAAAATATCCAACACTTATTGCACCTTGGCATTGTTCCTAAAACTTTGTTTTATCCAATACGCCCAGTTGATGAAGCATGGCTGTGATTATTTCTTTGTGTGTTTGAACATTGATCGTAACATACTTTATTTCCCCTTGATATTTTTTTGTTGCTACTCCTGTAATACGTGCCATCTGATAAATTTCATCAACTGCCACGTTCAATTTTATCCATTCGGTTGAGATATTCATTTAAAGCTTTTTCTACTGTTATTGCAGAGATTTATCAAAATTTGGGTACACCATTAATAGGGTTTAATTATTCTTTCAGTGTGCTTTAAGATCTCAGGTTTTTTTAATCAGCTTTCTTCAACTGCCCTTCAATCGACTTCAGGTCGTTGATGATTTTTTGTAAACGATTGTCTTCTCTTCTAATATTTTTTCTGCCCAAATAAAAGTAGGCAAACAGCATCCATGCAACATACACAGCAATAAACAACAGCACATTTACTACCGGGCGGCCCGTAAATATTTCTACCATATAAATTGCCATAGCTATATTAAGCAGAACATAATACACAGGCATATTCCATCGATTTTGCTTTTTTCTCAGGTCATAATATGCTTCCCACTGGTGCAGGTGTGCAGTTGGCTCCACCGTATCGTCAATACCTTTTATCTTTTTATAAGTAGCGTACATAAATCCTGCCTGCACAACACAAATAATACATATCAGTACCATACCCCCATAAGTGTACCAGTGTTTAAAATTGAGGTTGCCAAAGATGGCAAGACAGGCAATAAATACCGCCGTAAGTGTGACTGCTATGGCACCATGTAATTGTGGTTTCTGCAATTTCATTTTTGTTGTAGTTGTGTTGGTTATAGTATTGATTATTTCTTTGTCTGCTTCACCAGTTTTAGCTGGCTGCTGCCACATATTTTTTAGTGAATTAAAGTCTTGCATAACTATTATAAATTTCGGTGAGTTGTTTCTTAATGCGGTGAATCTTTACCCGAAGGTTGGCTTCGGTAATGGCAGTGATGGAAGCAATTTCTTCATAAGGCTTATCTTCTAAAACAAGCGTAATAATCAGTCTGTCTGTTTGCTGCAACTGGCTGATGCATTTATACAGCAGTTGTACCTCCTGTTCTTTTGTATTTACATCATCCGGCAACATGGCCAACGAAGTAGTTTCAATATCCACCAATGTGGCTGACTTTTTCCGCAGGTGCGTAAGGCAGGTATTTACTGCAATGCGGTAGATCCACGTACTCCATTTTGCATCCGCCCGAAATTTTTGCATATTGTTCCAAACAGCAATAAAAGTTTCCTGCAACAGATCCTGCGCCAGCACAGCATCACCTGAATAGCCAAGGCATAATTTTTTTATGCCTTCACCATATTCATTGTACAGGTTTGTAAATTCTTCTTGCTGATTCATGCTTTTAAAAAATTGTTAATTCAAATTTTTCATTATAATTTTTCTTTTTAAATATTTATTGGCCAGGCTGTAGAATATACATGAAGCTTCATTGGCGTCGCACTCTTGTACAATATATCAATATTGAACATTTAGAAATATCACGGGTAGTAAACCTTTTCTTTATTCCAATAAATTTATTGCAAAAACGTATCAATCTCGTTATAAAACCATTCCGGCTGGTCGTACATAATAAAATGTTTACTGTCTGCCACATGAATGGTTGCGGAAGGTAAATTTTTAAACTGTTGCCCTATCAGCTCATAACTTTTTTCTTTGGTAAAGTAAATACTGCCCAGTACAAGTACCGGTGCTGTAATGGTTGCAATGTTTTTTCTAAGGTCTGTAGTCGCTAATTCTATCAATGTTATCCCAAGTGTACGCTTATTGCTATGATACTGCCATATGGCGATTTGCCTTGCTCTTGCAGTATCTGCCACCTGCCATGCAAGTGCTTTGGCGGCCATGTCAATAAAGCCTGGGGCATCCTGTCTGTCAAAGCTCTTGACAACTACAGCCTCATTCAAAGATGGATTATTCTTTAGCGAATCCGCATTTGCATTTGGATCATTTAATGCTGAATAAAACGGCATTCCATCTACACAAATTAATTTACCAAACAG
>JAYUZL010000137.1:0-17295 GCA_043751875.1 Ferruginibacter sp. | reverse complement strand
ATTACTCTTAATCGGAACCAATGCCCTGTAACTTCTTACTTTTGCAAAAATTTTAGAGCATGGAAAAGAAAGCAAGCGAATCGTTGGTAGTTATGACAGAATTGGTCTTACCAAATGATACAAACAACTTCGGCAATTTAATGGGCGGAAGATTGATGTACTGGATGGATATTGCTGCAGCACTTGCTGCTATGAAACATTGTGCAGCACCTGTAGTTACTGCATCTGTAGATAATATATCATTTGAAACACCCATAAAAATTGGCAACGTTGTACATATTGAAGCAAAGGTTACGAGAGCATTTAACAGCAGCATGGAAGTGCATATGAATGTATGGGGAGAGGATGCAATTCAACAATACAGGTATAAAAGCAATGAAGCTTATTATACTTTTGTAGCGCTTGATCCGAATGGCAAACCAAGAAAAATAAATCCGCTCATTCCGGAAACAGAAGATGAATTAAAATTATTTGAAGGTGCACTTAGGAGAAGACAGATTAGATTAATCCTTGGAGGAAAAATGAAACCTGAAGATGCAGAAGAATTAAAAGCGCTGTTTATTAAATAACGGGAGTAACAGATTTTTTACCGGGCATAAATTCTTTGCTTTGTTCAATAGCATTCATAATTTGTTCCGTTATTAATTCGCAAGATAAAGATGTATCAATTTGTAAAGGAGCTTTAAATCGTACACTCAAAGCAATATTTTTTCGCTTTATAACCAACCCTTTTTTATTAAATGCTCTTGAAAAACCTTTAATTACAACCGGTATTACTATTGGGTTGCAATGTTTAATAATATGAGCTGTGCCTTTTCTACCCGGCGCAAACGCTTTTGTAGTGCCTTGCGGAAAAGTAATAACCCAATTATCTGTTAGCGCATCAAATATTTTTCTTGTGTCAGAGGGATCTAAACCACGTCTCACTTCCTTTCCCCCTTCGTTCCAGGTTCGTTTTACGGTTAGTGCACCTGCAAGTCTAAAAAACCTGGTAAGCATACTGCTGTTCATAGTTTCTTCTGCTGCAACATATTTTATTCTTGTAAAAGGCCACAACAAATAAAATGGCAGCCCCAGTCTATTTTCTTTACGCCAGGAATATGCGCAAAAAATATGTACAAATGCAATTACATCTGCAAAATATGTCTGGTGGTTGCTTACAAAAAGTACATTTTTTTTAGGAAGATTTTTAAGGTGTTCAGTTCCTGAAATATGGAGTTTGTTCAAAATATTTATGCTCGGGTAAGTAATAAATCCGACGATAAAGTATATGATGCCTTTCATCAAAGTGCTTTTTTTTAAAGGCATGTAAGAAATATTTTAATTTTCAGAAAGACAGACTTTAGAGTAGCCAAATTAACACATTCTTATCTTTTAAAAACTAAATTTTATTTGGTATTGGCGACGATGAATATTTAAATTAAATTTTTTTCCGGTTTGTAATTGTTATTTCAAGTGGTTTTAAAAAAATGAACTGAGGTATTACGCAGTCCTTATACTAGTTTGAATAGTTAAATGATATAAATTTTGTACATTTGCATCCCGTTAAAAAACCACGGGTTATTATATGTCATTTAATATTAACAAACAACTAAACGCAGAAGATCAGGAGCCAAAGGCTGGAGATGCAACAGAGGCCACTGCGATAACAAACGCCACTGATACAGCAGAAACCGTTGCAACTGAAACACCGGTAACAGAAATTGCTGCAGAAACAAAAAAAGCCTACGAACCAAAGGCAGAAACTCCACACGATGATTTTGACTGGAGTAGAGATAAACGCAATGTATCCGCTTATTCTAAAGAAGAGAAAGAAAAGTATGATGTAGTGTACGACAATACGTTCAAGCAAATCAATGATGGAGAAATGATTCAGGCTACGATTGAATCATTAACCAAAACTGATGCTGTAGTTAACATCGGTTTTAAGAGTGATGGACTTATTTCATTAAATGAATTTAGAGATATACCAGGTGGTATACAGGTTGGTGATGTGATAGAAGTAATGGTGGTAGAAAAAGAAGACAGAGAAGGCAATCTTCACCTTAGTCGTAAATCTGCCCGTGTTACCCGTGCCTGGGAGAGAATTGTTGAAGTAAATAAAACAGGCGAAATAGTTACCGGTCTTGTTACAAGCAAAACCAAAGGTGGACTTATTGTAGATGTTTTTGGAATGGAAACTTTTTTACCGGGATCTCAAATAGATGTAAAGCCTGTAACTGATTACGATCAGTTTGTAGGTAAAACAATGGAATTTAAAGTCGTGAAGATCAACGAAGCAATTAAGAATGCAGTTGTTTCTCATAAAGCGCTTATTGAAAGTGATATTGAAGCACAAAGAGCTGAAATTATTGGTAAACTTGAGAAAGGTCAGGTATTGGAAGGAACTATCAAAAATATCACTGATTTTGGTGCATTCCTTGATCTTGGTGGTTTAGACGGTTTACTGTACATCACTGATATTTCTTGGGGCCGCATAAACCATCCTTCAGAAATATTAAAGATGGATCAAAAATTAAATGTCGTTGTTCTTGATTTTGACGATGATAAAAAACGTATCAGCCTAGGTCTTAAACAACTTACTGCCCACCCTTGGGATACACTTGCAGAAAATTTGAAAGAAGGTGAAGTTGTAAAAGGAAAGGTTGTAAATATTGAAGACTACGGTGCATTCTTGGAAATTATGCCTGGCGTGGAAGGTTTGGTACACGTAAGTGAAATTACATGGGCCAACACACCTATCAATGCAAAAGAATTCTTCAAACTTGGTGACGAGTACGAAGCTAAAGTTGTAACACTTGATAAGGATACACGCAAAATGAGTCTTTCTATTAAGCAATTAACAGAAGATCCATGGAGTACAATTGAACATCATTTCCCTGAAGCCAGCAAGCACATGGGAACAGTTAAAAATATTACTCCATACGGTGTTTTTGTAGAACTTTCAACAGGTATTGGCGGAATGATCCACATTAGTGATTTAAGCTGGTTAAAGCGCTTTAACAATCCTAATGAATACACGAAAGTAGGCAACGAAATAGAAGTGATGATTTTAAGCATTGATAAAGAAGGACGGAAACTACAACTTGGTCATAAGCAAATTGAGGAAGATCCATGGAACAGCCTTGAAGATACATTCGCTATAGGTTCTCAACACCAGGGAACGGTAATTAAAAAAGACGATAAAGGTGCTGTAGTACAGCTTCCTTATGGCCTTGAAGGCTTCGCCCCTACCCGTCATTTAATGAAAGAAGATGATAAAGCTATTGTTCAGGATGAGATTGCAAATTTTGTTGTAATTGAATTTGACCGCAATGACAAGCGCATCGTTCTTAGTCATACAAGACTTTGGGAGCAAGAAAAAGAAGAAGTAAGGCAGGTAGAAATGAAAGAAAAAAGAGCCGAAGTTGAAACAACTAAAAAAGCAGTAAAAAACATACAAGCTAAGGTAGAAAAAACAACACTTGGTGATCTTGGCGCTTTAGCAGACCTTAAAGCTAAATTCAGCAATGATGAAGCAGAAGTTACCGCAAAACCAACAGAAGAAAACAAAGGCAAATAATGTTTAAATTTGATATTCTTAACCCTCCTAAAATTTGGGAGGGTTTTTTATTGGTTATATCCTCTTATGTAATTTGGAAATATGTTACTTTATGGTTCAATATTTAATCTACTTTATTGAGGGCGACATTAAAAAATTTTGAAAAATTTCTGCAGATAGGTACCATTGAAGATTTGTGGCTTCGTAAATACATGTAGCTTTACAGCCTAGAACAAAAATTTTAAAACCCAATTAGATTTTTATGTCAGTAAGTATTAAACAAAATAAGATTGAGGTGATGAATTATTTGGGGAAAGACATTGACCTAGTGATACAGGAATATTTAAAAGACATTGACACCAACTGGCAACCATCAGACTTTCTACCTGATAGTACGTTAGAACAATTTTCAGAAGAGATAAAGGAATTACAATTACAATGCAAAGAGTTGCCGTACGATTATATGGCAGTGTTGGTGGGAGATGTAATTACTGAAGAAGCTTTACCTACATACGAAAGCTGGTTAATGGACCTTGATGGTATAAGTAAAGACGAACCGCAAGGATGGGCAAAATGGGTAAGAATGTGGACTGCTGAAGAAAACAGACACGGAGATTTGCTGAATAAATTCTTATACCTATCAGGACGTATTAATATGAGGCAGATGGAAATAAGTACCCAATATTTGATTGCTGATGGTTTTGATATTGGCACAGGAAGAGATCCTTACAAAAATTTTATATATACCTCTTTTCAGGAGCTTGCAACAAATATTTCTCATAGGCGCACAGCTTCTCTTGCTAAAAAACATGGCAGCAATCAACTGTCAAAAATATGTGGCGTAATTGCATCTGATGAGGCTAGACACGCAAAAGCATATAAAAGTTTCGTAGGCAAAATATTTAATATTGATCCGAATGAAATGATGCTTGCGTTTGAAACTATGATGCGCAAAAAAATTGTAATGCCTGCACATTTTTTAAGACAGGCAGGTGAACAAATAGGAACGACATTTTCTCATTTTAGTGATGCAGCCCAAAGATTAGGCGTTTACACCAGTTGGGATTATACGAACATTCTTGAATCATTGGTAGTTGAATGGAATATTGGAAATATTTCGGATTTAAATGAGCATGGAGAAAAAGCCCGTGATTATTTAATGAAACTGCCTGAACGTTTTAGAAGAGTTGCTGAAAGATCTATTGTAGCACCGTTAGAATATGAATTTAACTGGATCAACCGATAAAATTTATTTAAAAAAATAAAACGTAAAGCTTTTAAATTTTTTCAATTTGTGAAAGACTTTTTTGTCGGATGAAGTGCCTCGTGCAATCTACCATAAGCCTCTGCAGCAGAGTTGTTTAAACTAAACAAAAAAAATTACCATTTCCAACCTTGTCTAAAATTTTATAGGCCTTCAATAATTATATTTTCTGCTCCAGCCGCTGCTTGGCAAAGTACAAAGCATTGTCAATACAATTATTTATATTTTCCTTTTTTATGTAACTGCTCACAAAACCACTCCAGAAAGCATCCCCAGCGCCGGTTACATCAATTACATCTGTGGGTAATACGGGTTTATATTGCCATTCATTATTTTTTATACGGTACCAAACCCCTTGGTCGCCGCAGGTAAGACAAGTTGCTGTGATATCAAATTTTTCAAGAATTTTTTTCGCATTTTCCATATTATTATCTGCTCCCCAAAACCGATCTACATCATCCAAACTCACTTTTAGCAGGGGTTTCATGTCAATAATTTTTGCGAATATTTCTTGTGCATTGTTATCATTCCCCCAAATTTTAAGTGCATAATTCCAGTCTAACGAAATCGTTTTACCCATACTATTAGCATAAATCAGGGCATTTAAAATGTTTATTTGTGCGGGTTGCCTACTCACTGCAAACGCAGTTGTATGAATTATTTCGCATTCGTTAATTAGATTTTCGGGTATTTCTGCTATATTAAAATCAGCTTGCCGATAAGGAATAAAATCCGGGGTTGCATGGCTTTTACCTACGATGATAATCGAGGTTTCTAAATATTTGTGTTCCAAAATATTTTCTGTATTCACACCATCATTTACCAAAGAATCTAAAATAATTTTTCCAAACCCATCTTTACCGACAGTAGCTATTAATTTTAGAGGAGCACCTTGTTTTTTGCAAAATGCTGCAAAGTTACCACAACTTCCACCCGCCTTAAGCTTTAATAATTTTGTTTCAGATAAGTCTGTTACCACCTCTGTCGTTATTAGATCTATCAATAATTCTCCAATTGCTAATATCATCTCAAAATGTTTTGTAAAAAAATATCAATTAAAAAGAAGGTCACCTTTTTCTGAAAAAATAATACCCGCAGCACTCCATGCACATTCGTGCACGCCACATGCGACATTGGTTTCGGCATGATAACATTCATTCATTTCAAAACTATTTTTCGAAACTACATCTACCATATTTTGCCTAAGTATTTTTTGAGACTCTTCGTTGCCTGATAGTTTTAGTGCCGCACACATAAGACCGTTCCAAACTGGCCATAAACCGGCATTGTGAAATTCCCCAGGTTTATTTCTAAACCTATAAGCAAAATTATTTTTCAACTCGTCCATTTCTCTATCCGCAAATTGCACAGCCGGCCAAAAAGATGGTAACATTGTTTTCCTTTCTGCTAATAACTGTTGAGTATATGCAATGCAACTTTTTTGCTGTTCGGCTGTTCCTATTTTTAGTAATACAGCAAGTGCGTTTGCCTGTAAATCGTATTGCGGATATATTTGAGCAGGGTTAAAACCCATCCACCAAAATTCTTTGGGTGCAGCTTCTTTTTGATGAATTATATTAGGTGCATACCAATTATTATCGTCTTTTCTGAAAAAAAAATTATTTTCAATTGTTTGTTTTATAGCTGCTGCTTTATTTGAGTATATTTCATTTTGATAAACATCTGCTGCTAATTGTAAAGCCCAAAGACGAAGCAACTGGTCAAATAAAATATAACCATGTTGTATGTACTCATCTGCCCAATCTCCGCTTTGAGGAATATACATTAAATTTTTCCCGTTAAATTCCCATACATCCATTACGTTTAATGCAAGTTTTAAATGTGGTTCATAGGTTGCTAAAAGCTTTTTATCTTTTGTATGCCTTGTATACATACACAAACCTATTACTGCCCAAGCAGGAGCATCTGCACGGCCGGCAGTACCACCATAACTCACATTATTCTTAGCGTCTACATTACTAGGTAAAAAGCCAACAGGGTGTTGGTGGTTCCATATTGTTATCAGAGAATTTTCAAAAGTTTTTATTAAAGCGGCATCGCCGGTAAGTAATGCTGCCAAACCACATACCGCAGAATCTCTCGCCCACACACGACCATAATTATCTTCAGCGGCAGCACCGGCGGCAGTGAACCCTGCAGGTGTACTTACTTTGTGCAATAATGCAATTGCTTTATCGTATGCAACGGTATCTGACATGTTTTCATTTATTTTTTAATGACCACCAATTGCAGGCATTGCCATTATTTCTTCTGTAAGTTTTTTCTTTTTTATAAGCAATGTAGCTGTTGCTGCAATTAATAACAGAAAGCCGGCAAATGCTATAGCTTTACTTGGATCGTTGTTTAAAAAGTGTCTTAATATATATCCAAAAGTAATGGTCTGAATAAACATTGGTATAACGATCATCATATTTATAATGCCCATGTAAACACCATATTTTTCTTTTGGTATTTCGCTTACCACCATCAGGTATGGAATACCCATCATGCTTGCCCAGGCAATTCCAAAACCGGTGATAGCAGGAAAAAAGAGATATTTATTTTCTACCATAGAAAAAGCAATAAAGCCAATACCTGCAAGTACAAGGCAAAAAGTGTGAACCCATTTCGGTCCATATCTTTTTGCAAAACCTACCAGCAGAAATGCTACTAAAAATGTAACAATATTGTACCAGCCATTCACAAGACCGGTCCATTTTACGGCTTCTTCATACTTGCCTGCATTTTTGTCTATTTCATCCATTGCAGGCAAATCATTTTGTGTAATGCCCGATGGTATTTTATCTTTCCAGTTATTAAATGTTACCGAAGACTTTTCTTCTCCATTTAAAGCATTTGCGGGGTCAATGTTATTTTTAGCTGCATAAACTTTTACCGCATCTTTAAAATTGGTAAATTTTTTGTTTACAGCATCCTGTTCTGTATTTAAGGGCTTCCATTGAAAAGCATTTTGCGCAATGCTTTTTGAAGAGTTTTGCCAATAACAAAACAAAGCATACCACTGAAATAAATATACGAGTGCAAGAAACCACATCACTTTTGGCATACTTCCTATGGCGCTGAAAACATCCTTAAAAGGTGATAAAACATTTAAAGGAGAAGATCTCATCTCTGCAATTTCTTCATCAGTAGGTTTTATTTCAGGAGTAGTTTTCATACTCCACCATACCGAACCAATGGAGCATACTGCACCAAGCATGAATGATGCAAAAACCCAGTTTGGTAACTTGCCTGTTTTACCAACAATAATTAACGGAAAAATAAACAACGAAAGGTTGGCGAGTGTTTGCCCAAAGCCTGTAAAAAAACTTTGCGACTGAAAACCCAGGCCCTGTTGCTCCAACGGCAATTTATCTGCAACAAAGGCTCTGTAGGGCTCCATAGCTGTGTTGTTGCCTGCATCTAATATCCATAGCAAGCCAGCTGCCATCCACAATGAACTGCTAAATGGAAAAAGAAAAAGTGCGATGCTGCACATTATAGCACCGATAAAAAAATACGGCTTTCTTCTACCAAATTTTGGATGCCATGTTTTATCGCTCAATGCGCCAATAATAGGTTGTATTAATAGGCCCGTTAGCGGTCCGGCAAGGTTAAGCCAGGGAATTTCATCTGCCTTTGCACCGAGAAAATCATAGATAGGATTAACTGCACTTTGCTGTAAACCAAAACTGTATTGTATTCCAAAAAAACCAACATTCATGTTGATGATCTGCCAGAAACTAAGGCTCGGTTTTGTGATATTCATAATAGTAACTTACAGTTAACACTCTTTGAATTTAATTTAAAAAGAACGGGTGTAAACTTGCAAACGTTTGTGGTGGAAAATTTAATTAATAAAGTAATTTTAAAATTTAATTCGGTTTTTTCGAAATAATTACCTGCTCCGATAACATTTTCTTCATTGTCAGGTAAACACCGTTTGTCCACCCAAAACCATCCTGCCCTGGATACTCTCCGCCACCTGCTTCTTTTGTAATATCTTCTACATTGTATTTCTCCATCATTTTACCGGTGGCTGCATATACTTTCTCATTTACTGCCACCCAACGCTCTGCTGCTGCTTTTGCAAGTTCGTTTTCACCATAGTTCATCAATCCTTTTACGGCCACCCACTGCAATGGTGCCCAGCCATTTGGTGCATCCCATTGCTGGCCCGTTTTGTTGTTTGTTGTTGCCACACCACCAGGCTTTAATAAATTATTCTTAAAAACTTCCGCAGTTGCTTCAGCCTGTGCTTTTATAGCAATATTTACAAATAATGGAAACATACCGGCTGCGGTAATAATATTATTTTGCTTTTTTAATGCAATATTATAATCACAAAAAAATTGCAGCTCTTTATTGAAACAATATTTTAATATAGCTTCTTTTCTTGCGGTTGCTTTTTTATTATAAAAAGCCGCATTTTTTAGATCGTTGTTTAATGTGTGAGATTTTGCCATTACTTTTTCCATATTGTACATTAAACAATTAAGATCTACAGGAATAATACTGGTTGTTTGTATAGATGCTATATTTTGTCCATCTCCAAACCAGCGGCTGCTAAAATCCCAGCCACTTTCTGCACCTGAACGTAAATTTCTAAACATTGCTTTTTGTTCTTTAGAAAAATTATTTTCCTTATTCATCCATGCCTCACCAGTGACAGCTTTTGTAAAATTATTTTTATTTGCAACATCTACATCTTCCTTGTAAGATTCCTGTCTTGGTATTTCATCTCTGTCATAATACCTGTTCAATATGCTCCCATCAGGCATTTTTACTGCATGTTTGGTCTTTGCCGTTTTATCCATCCAATAATTGTATTCTTTTTCTATTGCAGGTAAATAAGTTTTATAAACGTTATCTCCTTTTACCGACGCAAGCAAATCTACCATCATACTAAAAAAGGGTGGCTGACTTCTACTAAGATAATAACTCCGGTTGCCGTTGGGTATGTGACCGTAAGTATTTATTAAATATGCAAAATTATTAACCATGTTTTCTATAATCTGAATTTCACCACTTTCTTTTAACCCAAGCATGGTAAAATAACTATCCCAATAATATATTTCTCTAAACCTGCCGCCAGGAACGATGTATGAGTTTGGCAATGGCAACAGTGAGCTTCCATCTATTTTTTTATCAGCATCTCTTTTTAAAACAGACCATAATTTTTTAATGTGCTGCGTCACATCTTTTTCTTCTCTATCGTTTACGACCACACGTTTAGCAGATGGTACATCAAAATTCTCATCTACAAAAAGTTTTAAAGAAAAACGGATTGCAGGATTATTTTTTATTTTTAAGTAATCTGCAACAATATTTTTTGGATTTCTCTTTGGCACACAATCCACAAAAGTTTTACCATCAGGGAAAATTTTTGACATCTGCACATCTGTAAAAAGTTGCCCATAAATTTTATCGGGTGGCAATGGTTGCTGGGCAAAACTTTCAGTGCTTATCAAAGTTGTCAGTATAAAAATTAATTTTCTCATGATGGTAATTGATATTTAAAAATATTCAAAGCAATTTCAAATTTTATTTTGACCCTCTACAAAATAGGGGCAAGCAGCAGAAAAAAGAGTTGAAAGAGTTTTCGCAGAGTATAGCAAAACTTTATTGCAAACTTCCTCCTTTCTTTACTCATACATCGATTCAATATTCATACACAACTGCCTCATAGGGCTTCAGTTCCTTTCCACCAAAAGTTGTTGCATAATTGTTCATCAATATTTTGCCTTTACTAAAATCAATTCCCGTATTTGCTATTGCATTTTTTGCGGAAAAATTAAGTAACACTGCTATTTTTTTTCCATCCAACTCTCTAGTATATGCATATACTTGTGGGTTTTCTTTATCGAGTAAAGCGTACTTTCCATAAATTAAAACAGGGCTACTTTTTCTCAATGCGATCATTTTTCTAAAATAATTTAATGGACTGAAAGCATCTTTTTCCTCTACAGCAGCATTAATGTAGGTATGGTTATCATTTACTTTTAACCAGGGCGTACCTGTGGTAAACCCGCCATTGACCGTGCTATCCCATTGAAAAGGTGTGCGTCCATTATCCCTTGCACCACCAGTTTTTTGAGATTCCAAAAAAGCTTTTAAATCGCCACCGCCATTTTTTACTTTACCGTATTCTGCCTTCATTTCTATATCCCTATAATCTTCAATTTTATCAAATTTTGCATTCGTCATCCCCAGTTCATCACCATTGTAATAATAGGGTGTGCCTCTCATTGTTAATAAAAATGTAGTAAGCATTTTAGAAGATGCTTCCCTGAATTCGGGCGCATCGTTACCCCATCTGCTTACCATTCGAGGTTGGTCATGATTACCAAGGTAGATAGTTCCCCAACCTTTGTTTGCAAAAACGCTGTCCCAACTGCTGTAAACTTTTTTAAATTCCAATAAACTCCAGTTTGGGTTCATTACTTTATATTTTCCTTTTTCATATCCAATATCTACCCCTTCAAAATGATAACTCATATCGAGTTCATGCCGGGCCGGATCTACGAAATTCATTGCTGTCGCTTTTGTTGTACCTGCACCTTCCGCAAGTGTCATTACATCATATTTGCTTAATACTTCTTTGTTCATTTCCTGCAAATAAGTATGCACGGCAGGTGTACTGGCGAAATATGTGAACCAGCCACCACCGTATTTTTCATCCAGCTCTTTTTGTGTGATTACCGGGAAAGTAGTATCCTTGGCTATTACAGGAATAACATCCATCCTAAATCCATCTATTCCTCTGTCAAACCAGCGGCGCATCATTCCATAAATTTCCTCACGTAGTTTTGGGTTTTCCCAGTTAAGGTCGGGTTGTTTGTAACTAAAATAATGAAGATAGTAAGCGTTGGTTAACGAATCGAAACGCCAGCCACTGCCATCCACTTCAAACGCTCCGGGGCGAAAAGCAGGCTTTCCTTTTTCTGCAGGCCACCAGTGGTAATAATTTCTATAAGGATTTGTACGGGAACTGCGACTTTGTTTAAACCATTCATGCTCATCACTGCTGTGGTTTACTACAAGATCCAATACCACTTTTATTCCACGGTCGTGCATTCCTTTAAGCATCACATTAAAATCTTCCATGGTACCAAATTCCTTCATGATATTTTCATAATCGCTGATGTCGTAACCGTTATCTGCATTGGGACTACCATAAATAGGGTTTAACCAAACAACATCTATATTCAAACTTTTTATATAATCCAGTTTAGATATTATGCCTTTTAAATCACCAACTCCATCTCCATCGCTGTCTTTAAAACTGCGTGGATAAATTTGATACACCACTGCCTCCTTCCACCAGGCCCTGTCTTTTACATTGGCAAAAGCACTGTCTTTACTAAGTTTAGACGAAACGATGGTTTCTTTTTTTTGATCTTTGCACGACATTAAAGAAATTATTGCGAGTAAAATTGGAAAGAAATTTTTCATAGTATTTATTTTAGAATAACCGATTGCCATGGGTGTAGATGAATAATATTGCCTACAATGTTTATAGCTTTTAGCGCAGGATAATTAGTTAGTTCTACATGGGTAAAAGTTTTTAATTCATCCGGTAAGATGAAATCTGTTTCACTGCTACTAAAATTTAATACAACAAGATATTTTTCTAAATTTAATGTTCGAGTATAGGCATATACTTTTGCATTATTAGCATCATACAATTTATACAAACCGTAAATTAATGCAGGTGTATTTTTTCTTATTGCTACTATTTTTCTAAAATAATTAAGTACACTGTTTGAATCTTTTTCTTGCGCAGCAGCATTGACTGTTGTGTAATTTGGGTTAATTTTTAACCACGGTTTACCGGTAGTAAAGCCAGCATTTAATTCTGTATCCCATTGAAAAGGAGTTCTGCCATTGTCTCTGGAAGTTTGCTTTTTCTCTTCTAAAAAAGCTTTTAAACCACCGCCTGTATTTTTTAAATTTTCGTATTTATTCCTTGTAGCTACATCATTATAATCCTCTATATTATTGAAACGAATATTGCTCATTCCAAGCTCATCTCCATTGTAATAAAATGCTGTTCCCCGCATAGTAAGAACAAAGGTTGATAGTAATTTTGAAGATACTTCACGGTATGCTGAATCGTCATTACCAAATTTACTCACCATTCTTGGCTGGTCATGATTGGCCAAAAAAATGGCAAGCCAGCCTTTATCTTTAAATACGGAATCGTACCGAGAAAATATTTTCTTATAATTTACGAGTCCATAATCACTTAATGTTTTGCCAATATCTACGCTTTCAAAGTGGTAGGCAATGTTCAATTCCTTACGATCGGGATCCACAAATTTCATGGCTTCTTCCGGCGAGCTTCCTGCACCTTCCGCTACAGACATAACATTGTATTTACTATAAACTTCTCTGTTCATTTCCTGCAAATAATCGTGGAGATGCGGTCCATTTCCATAATATTTTATCACATTTTTTTCATAGCCTTTTGGCAGTGCAGGCCATGTTGTATCTTTTGATGCAAATTGAAATGCATCCATTCTAAAACCATCAATGCCTTTATCTAACCAAAATTTCATTACATCGTACACCTCTTGTCTAACCTTCGGATTTTCCCAGTTAAGATCCGGTTGTTTCTTTGAAAAGTAATGAAGATAATAAGAATTTGTAAGCGTATCATATCTCCAGGCTTCGCTTTTTACATCAAAAAAACTCCACCTGTAGGGCGGCTTTCCTTTTTCGGCGGGCCACCAGTGATAATAATTTCTATAAGGATTTGTACGTGAACTGCGACTTTGTTTAAACCACTCGTGCTCATCGCTGCTGTGGTTGACTACAAGATCCATCACCAGTTTAATTCCACGTTCGTGCATACCTTTTAACAACGCATCAAAATCTTCCATGGTACCAAATTCTTTCATAATGCTTCGGTAATTACTTATATCATAACCATTGTCGTCATTTGGCGAAGTGTAAATTGGATTTAGCCAAATCGCATCAATACCTAAACTTTTCAGATAGTCTAATTTTGAAATTATTCCTTTTAAATCGCCAACTCCATCACCATCACTGTCTTTAAAACTGCGTGGATATATTTGATACACCACAGCCTCCTTCCACCAAGCCCTATCTTTTACATCAGCAAAAGCACTGTCTTTACTACGTTTTGAAGATACTTTTATTTCTTTTTTTTGATTGGTACATGAAATTAAAAAAATAATTACGAGTAAAAATGGGAAGAAATTTTTCATACTATTTATTTTAGAATAACCGAGTATTATAGTTTTAAATGAATTTTAATGCGTCGATAAATTTAAGTAAATACTGATTCTTTCCATCAATCATTTTTATTAGCCGTAGGCCTCTTTTCTTTTTTTCATAAATATTTACCCGAAAAAAACAAACTCGCTGTTATGCAGAAAACAAAAACCTGCCCTATATTAAATTTCGCTTTACATAGTTTTGATGGCATCGTTGTTGGCTACGAGTGAGATAATATGGCGACATTAGGCGACATTATTCTTGCCAAAACCAACCCACGTTGCTTTATACCATAAATACTCTAATGGACCTTGCATATGAGTTTTAAGCCACCATTTGCAAAATGCAAGATTTATAAAAAATAATGTAATACCAATAAAAAGACCATAAAATGCACCTGTGTATTTGTATAATCCAAAGCCGAATAATAATGCGAAAATAGCATACGCTTCTCCACCAAATAAAAAGTAAGCAGAAAACATTATTTTTTTATCAAGATATTTTACCCATAACGGCAAATTCTGCAGTGAGTAATGAAATTCAAAACGCTCCATATTGTGCAACAATACAATACACAATATGGCAAAACCTCTAAGCGCATCTACTAATTCCATTCTATTGGTTTTAGTTGCTGAATTCATTTATGTAGAAAATAATTTAAATGCAAATAAAAAATTTAAGCTTACAATGTATGGCTTATAAATTTACAGATTTACTTTTCCGTAAACAGTTTTTGGGGCCTCAAATTTTAAATCGATTTATTGCTAATGGTTAGTTTATTCGAATTAAATATACAGCGTTATTGATGAAAAAGGCTTTCATGTATTTATTTTACAGTAATTTATTAGGTGCATCATTACTGATGATTAATGATTAAAAGGTTGAAATGTGCAACGCCACTAATGTTACCTGTTGCTGTTGTGTTAGTTTGCCTAAAAAATATTTTTATTTTTAAAATAATATTAGAAACTGCATAATGCTTAAAAATATTTTTTTCGAAGGCAATACCCATTTTATTTTATCAGGAATACACAGGGAACATTTGCATAAAAATAAATTTCTATACTTCATATGTATTCAATTTTTAAATTAAATGGATATAAGGAAATAGATTTTTACATTTTCGTTAAGTTATTAAAGCAAAGGTTTTCAGAAATATTTATTATATCAATCTGCACCATCAGTTAGTGCTCTTGCGATGGCATAGCTTCCCACTTTTTTTCCGCACACTAAACCACTATCGCAGTCGCTGCGGTAATGTATAGCGCCGTACAAACGGGAAAGGGATGCCTCTTTTGCCATGTTATTGTATGCCGTTGATTTGGCCGGTATAATGTAACTAAGAACGGTGGATGCTGCTCCACTCAAAGTGGAGTGACCACTTGTATAAGAAGGAAAGTTTGGCAGACCGGTCCAGGTTTTTATATCTGTATTAAACTGTGACGGGCGTGGATTAAAATACCGGTATTTTGAATCCCAGCATACAATTGCAGCATCCATCAAACTCATATTAAGTAAGGCCATGTTTCTGGCCCATCTTACTTCACTGAAACCCTCCTTTACAAAATCTTCAGATGCTATTGCATTCCAATGACCCGGTGGTGTATAAGTGTTTACTCCATCTGCCCAAAAGTGAACGATCTCTATTCTGTTACGATCATAATTTTTCGAGTAATATAATACTTCATCTGCTTCTTTCTTAAATTGTACAGAGTTTGTAGATGGTGGTGCCATGGACCGAATATTTGTAACCATGGTTAAGGAATCAAATAAAAATGTTTTTACTTTTCCAAATAAAGGTAACATTGGAGGGCGCTTAGGAGAATCTTGGCTTATCCAGGGCATTTCGCCGGTAACTGCTGTTTGCGATTCCATTTGTGCCCAAAGTATAGCAGTACCTATTGCTGCCCCGGCTTTGTCGGTTCGTGCCCTTGCTGTAAATTTTTGTGCAACTGCTCTGCCTAAGGTCTCACCGGCTTCTATATCGCTGCGCACATTTGCACCCGATAAAATGCGGTAGAGTTTGTGTTCATCCGCCTTTTGTTGTATATAATCCAGATCTGCAGGGAACAATAACTTTAATAATTCAATCGTAGCACCAACCACTGCAGCATCTTCAGATGGATAAGAGCCAAGATCATTTTGTGGTACGAGTGCCTGTACCCCTCCATCAATTTTATAAGGAGCTTGGCGGTTGTATAATTTTTTGTAATAAAAAGCTGCGACGAGTGCATCGTATTGCGCAGCTGCTACATATGCATAAGCACGTGCAGCATAGGGAGGGTTGCTAAAGGGGAAAATAGGATATGCAAATGGATTTGCTGCATTTGGAAAAGGATAGGTACCATCAGCATTTTGATAAGGAGGAATGTTATGTCTCGCAACCAGCTCTCTTAAAATTTCATTCCAACGAAGTACTGCACCTGCACTCCAATACCTGATAGAATTTTTTTGATTTTGATTTAAATTTCTTTGCCATCCTTTAATTTCATTTATATCTGCAATGTAAGCAGGCGTTGTAGTAGCAGCCGGTATAGCTACAGTAAATTCAGCAGGGCCGGTCAATAAAATAGGCTTCCACAACCCTGCATTTACATCCGTTTTTACAGGATCCAGTGAGGGGAATTCTAAATTTCTTTCCTCAATAGATTTATTGCAGGATTGTACGAATACAACGGAAAAAAATATGCATAGTATGTTTAAGAATTTTTTCATTTATAAAAATTTAAAATTATTTTATTTTTACGCTATTTTGGATGTTATCCGGAACAGATTTTTTCTGTTTGCCAATACTTAAAATATATAAAACCCCTGCATTATAGTTATATGACTGCCCCACGTTGCGGCCTGCAATGGTATAATTATAACCTCCCATAAAATACAGCCCGTGCACTTTTGGGATATAAACTTTTGCATTAAAACCAATCGTAGTCATATTCATGGTATTGCTTAAGAAAGGCATATTATTTTTGCTGATATCAAAACCACCATGGGTTGTCCAGTTATTTAAAATAGCTTCGGCAATTAATTTTTCGTTGCGAAATCCTGTTCTAAAATTGAAGGATGTTGCATTTGGCATTCTTACTTCGCTTGTGTAATGAAGTTCTGTTGTGTAGTAGGAAGTACGGTCAATTTTTACATTGCTTCTTTGAACGTACGTACCGGACACTGTTGCAAACCAGTTGTTGATCTGATAATCCACCATTCCTCTAAGAGATAGATTGGTACTGTGTAAGCCAATAGAAAT